>JBBSTU010000219.1:0-6209 GCA_038235595.1 Actinomycetales bacterium
GGCGTCACCGGGCTCACCGCGATCCAGACCGATGTGAGCGACCGGTTGTCTGGCGCTCTGGCTCCCTACCTCGCGATCGTCGTCGGGCTGGCCTTCATCCTGCTCATGATGGTGTTCCGTTCGGTGCTCGTGCCGCTCACGGCCACGCTCGGCTTCCTGCTCTCGGTGCTGGCCACCATCGGCACCACGGTGCTGTTCTTCCAGAACGGGCTGTTCGGCCTGTTCGAGGCGGCGCCGATCATGAGCTTCACACCGATCCTCGTCATCGGCATCGTGTTCGGACTCGCGATGGACTACCAGGTCTTCCTCGTGACCCGCATGCGTGAGGCCTACGTGCACGGCACATCGGCCAAACAGGCTGTCGTCGAAGGCTTCCGGTTCAGTGCGCGCGTCGTCACCGCGGCCGCGGCCATCATGATCTCGGTCTTCTCCGCGTTCATCCTGCAGGACCAGCCCCTGATTCAGTCGATCGGGTTCGCCCTCGCGGTCGCGGTGCTCTTCGACGCCTTCGTCGTGCGCATGACCCTCATCCCCGCGCTGATGAACCTGCTCGGCGACAAGGCCTGGTGGCTGCCGAAGTGGCTCGACAAGCTGCTGCCGAACGTCGACGTCGAGGGCGAGTCCCTCACCCGCGCCCGGGCGCAGGCCACAGCCCCGCCCGAGGTGGCGTCCACGACGGAAGAGAGGGAGCTGGAGACGGTCGGCTCCCGCTGACCCTCGCGGGCACGCCTTTCACGGATGCCGCTGAGCCCGCCACCGACGAACCTCAGTTCACCGGTGGCGGGCTTCGTCTATTCTTCGACCGTTCAGGACACACCGCCGGCTCACCGGGGCTCCGGTGAGAGCTCTCAGCCCGACCTAACATCGGCGTATGCCACGTTCCGAAGCAAAGCCGTTGGCGAACGATGAGCCGGTGAAGGCCCGTCAGGGCTATTCGGCCAATATCGGTCTGATCGTCGTCGTGGTCGTCGTGATGGGCGGCGCGATGCTGATCGCATCGGCAGTGGGCGCGGGTGCGAGCACCATCATCGCCGGGTTCACGGCCATCTTCTTCACCCTCGGCGTCGGGGGAGGTTCGCTGCGCGCCGACCTGCGCAAGGTGGCGTGGTACGGCCCGTTGACCGCACTGTCGGCCTCGGTGCCACGCATCCTCGCGGAGTACAGCCAGGGCGCAGCCCTGGCCCTGGTCTGCGTCATCATCTTCGTGGCCGGTCTGCTCCCCGTCTTGGGCCGGAACTACGCGCAGGCCGGTCTGGGGCTGGGGATCGCCACCGTGCTGGGGTTCGCACTTCAGGCTGACATCGGTTCGCCGGGTCAGACGGTGGCGGCTGCTTTCGTCGGCGTGGGCTTCGTCGTGGTGTTGCGGGTCCTGTTGAAGATGCGTGACCCCAGCGACGTGACGCGTCAGCTGGTGGCTGCGACCTTGACCGACACCGAGCCGGCCCTCGGACCCGCGTACACCATGTGGTTGCGCGACAAGCCGGTGCGTTGGCTGGGTGACGCTCTCCGGGTGGCGGTGGGCTACCGCACCCTCCGGAGCGTCCTGCACGACGACGACGCCGTCACCGCAGACCTGCGCGCCGGCGAGGTGGCTGCGCTCGTCGCGGCGCGTGAACCAGAGCCGCCCACGCCCAGCACGGACGACCCTTCGGGTGACGCGGCCCCAAACACCGACGCACTCGATCGTGCTCTGCGTGCCCTTGACCGCATCGAGGAGGCAGCCAGGGAGCGGGACACCGCGCTGGTACCCGACGCCGCGGCCACGAGGCGGGCCTTCGCCAGAGCCTCCGTGCGCTCGGTGCTGACCTGGCGTTCGCAGGCCCTACGCCACGCCCTTCGCACCGCCGTCGGCGTGCTGCTGACGTTTCTCGTGGCCTGGGCGACCGTCGGGCCACACGACCCGCTGGTGACCTCCATGGCCACGGCATCCTTTGCGATTTTGCAGATCAGCTGGACCCAGTCGCTGTTCAAGGCCAAACAACGTCTCCTGGGCGTGACCGGCGGAGCCGCCGTGATGGCCGTAGCGCTGTGGCTCCTCCCGGGGTCGTGGCTGCTGCCGTTCTCCCTGCTCGCCGCGCTCACCGGGTTGTGGTTGATCGCCAGCAACCAGGTGCTGTCGATCGGCAGCTTCGTCGTCGTGTCGGTCGGCATGAACGTCGTGAGCCGAGGGCTGGACCCGACCCGCACGCTCATCGAGTATCTCTTGCTGCTCTTCGCGGGGGTCGGAATCGGGTTGCTGTTCGGCTTCACGGTCGTGCCACACCTGCGACCGGACCGGGTCGAGGAACGGGTGCGACGGGCCACCGAGACGACCGCCGAGCTGCTTCGCGGCGTCGCGCTCTGGGCCCCACCGCCGGCCGGGGCACCACCTGGGCACGCAGTTCCCGACTCGCTGGTACGACCGCTCTTTCGGATGCGCACTGCCGTTGAGAATCTCGGGTCGCCGCTGAACCGGAAGGACGAGCGGGCGGGGGTTCAGGTCGAGCACTGCGCGGCTCTGGCCACGCGGTTCGAGACCCTCGCCATCGTCGGCCTCCTCGAGGCCGGTGAGGGGCGCTTGAGCGCAGCGACCCTCAGCGCGGCCGCGGATGCGTTGGACGTGGTCGACTGCACGCCCACAAACGAGTCAGCCGGCACGCCGGAGGCACCTGAGTTCGTACAGCTGGCGGAGGCGGTTGCCGCCGCAGCACGACGTTCGTGGCCGAGTGCCGCAGCTCGAGCGGTTGAGCCGTGTCGAGAAGCGCCGGCCGGCTCCGACGTACCGTTCGTCAGGCAGCACCCGGATGCCGCTCACGAACCGGAGGAACCCCCTGTGACCACCCAAGACGAAGCTGTCACCCCCACGACAGACCACACAACAGACCCCGAGACCGAGCTGCTGCTCGGCCACCTGCGCGCCCAGCGACAGCATGTGCTCGGCATCGTCGAGGGCCTCGACGAGGAGGCACTCCGGCGACCGGTGCTGCCCTCCGGTTGGAGCATCGCCGGCCTGCTCAACCACCTCGCCCACGACGACGAGCGCTTCTGGTTCCAGGCGGTGGTGGCGGGCGACCCCGACGCCATCGCCGAGGTCGAGGCTGGCGACAGCAGCGCGTGGCAGGTACCGATGGACGTGTCAGGGCAGTCGGTGGTCGACCGCTACCGAGCCGAGATCGGCCGTTCCGACAACATCATCGCCGCCGCCCGTCTCGACGACGAACCGCGCTGGTGGCCGGTGTTCTTCGGCGAGTGGCGGATGAACAGCCTGCGCGAGGTGCTGCTGCACGTCATCACCGAGACGGCCTGCCACGCGGGCCACCTCGATGCCGCCAGGGAGATCATCGACGGCAGGCAGTGGATGGTGCTCGACTGACCACGGCGGGCCCGCTCAGCCTCGCCGACCCCCGTCACCCTTGCGCTGCCACGCCTCGGGAAGCGCGCCGAGCGGCCGGCGCCGCAGCCACGCCTGGCTGCTGCGCTCCGTCTGCTCCAGGTCGAGCTGGCGCAGCAGCTCCTCCACGGCGGCCAGCACCGGGCCCTGCAGCATCCACGCCTCCGGGCCCCCTGCCGGCGCGACGTCGAGGAACCGCAGCTCGGTCAGCACCGCTCGCGTCTCGGCGACGATGTCGAGGGTGCGGTGCAACGCCTCGTCGGTGTGGCCGGGGTTAGTGCTGAACTCTGCGTCCACGAGGTCGGCGAAGGCCCGCAACGCGTTCGCCACGTCGTCGAGGATCATGGCGAAGACACGACGCAGCTCGGCGCCGGTGGCACTCTCGGAGGTGCCCTCCCGGGCCGGCATCTCCTTCCCGATGACGGTGAGGAGGGTGCGCTCGGCCGCCAGACACCGGTCGAGCCGGCGCAGCACGCCCTTCAGCCCGGGGTGCACGGTCGCCGCGGCCAGGGCCCGCGGGTTGAGGGTGCGCCCCTCCTCAGCCGCCTGAACCGCGGTCGCGGCGTCGTCGATGTCGCTTCCGATGTGGTCGGTCCACTCGAACCACGCAGTGACCTCCTCGGGATGCGGGGCCCGGCTACCGAGGCCGAGTGCCACCTCGTCGAGCAGTGCCGCCTGCGAGCGGGCCACGGCGCGCACCGACTCGCGGGCGCGGGCGTTGGGGATGGCGACCGGCACCAGCAGGCTGAAGGCGATGCCGATGGTCGTACCGATCAGGGTGTTGACGATGCGCACCTCGGCCGCCAGCTCGGGCGATGACACCGCGAGGATGAGCATTGAGCTGATCGGGGCCTCCAGCGACTGGTCGCCCAGGCGCAGCACCTTGGCGAGGATGAGCGAGGCGGTGATGACCAGGCCCAGGCTCCACCACGACAGACCCAGCGTGGTGGCCACCCCGACGGCCACGAGCACACCGGTGAGCACGGCCCCGACCCGCACCAGGCCCATCTGCAGCGTGCCTACGGTCGAGGCCTGCACGACGAGCAGCGCGGTGAGCGGTGCCGTGAGGTCGCCGGTGCCCGGTGACCACGCGTTGGCGGCCACGAACGAGATCACGGCCGCGATGGTGAGCCGGCTGATCTGCACCGTGGCCGGGCGCAGCCGGTCGGGCACCTGCGACCAGGCGGTCGGGAACGAAGGCCACACCAGCCACATCCGCGAGCGCAGGCGCGAGCGCACCTTTGCGAAGAGCCGCCGCGGCGACGACACGGTCATCGCCGCCGGGTCGACCGCAAAGAGTAACGCGCGACGTAGCGCATCGACAGCCGGGTTCGTCTGACCATCAACGGGTTCCCCCGGGATGCCGTCGGCCTGCGCCTCGCTCGGCTGCGCCGGATCGTGTTCCATAGCTCGTGGGTCTGCACGCACCAGAACACCGCGAAGAGCACGATGAGCACGCCCTCGATCCAGAGCAGGGCGTGCTGCCAACCCGTGGCCCAGCGCCACCCGATCATCACCACCAGTGAGCCGACCATCAGCGTGGCGATGGCGGCGTACCGGTTGAGGTAGGCCCGCGCCCGCTTGACGCCGGCGTTCTCGCGACTCTCCCCGAGAGCCTGGGCGTTCATCACCACCACGGCCACGATGCAGACGAACATCACCAGCGCCGCGACGTAGTGCCCCTTGACGAGAAACGTGGGGCGGGCCCAGACGTACCCGGTCGCGACGACGACCAGCGTGAGCACCGCGGTGACGAGACCCGCCCTGGACCGCAGGCCTGTGCGGCCCGAGACCCGCTCGGCGTGAGCGACGAACCCGGTGGCCACGACACCCGCCGCCCCCATCACGAGCAGCGCCCCGATGTTGTTCACGATGCTGGCGCTGGTGTCGAAGACGGGCACCGCCACCGACCGGCACTCTCCCACGTGCACCGTGGGCACGAAGGCGACCACCGGCGCGAGCATGCCGGCCACGTTGAGCAGCACGTCCTCCGCCTCGGTGTTGCCCTTGATCACCACGAGGGCAGCCCCGATCGCGACGAGGGCGCCGACGAAGACCCCCTGCGCGGGCGTGTAGTAGTAGCTGCTGATCGACTCCTGCACGCAGCGGCGGCCCCCGGCGAACCACTCGATCGTCAGCGCGGCCAAGAGCAACAGCACGAGGGAGGGCATCGCGAGGCGCAGGTAGCGGTAGGTCTTGATCGAGTTGACGGGCGAGGATGCCGGGTCGTCGAGTCGCGGCTTCACCGGGCGAGGGCCTTCTCGACGACGGGCGCGCGCACGTCAGCCTTCCTCTCAGCTCATCGGCGGATTTGTCCGACTATCTCGAACCGCAAAGGTACCGGACGAGCCGTTCGCCACGGTTGGTCAGCCGGAGGCTGTGCCGGTGGACCGCTCCTGTCTCGTCATCTGCTCCGCCAGCAGGATGGCCGCCCGCAGCTGGTCGCGGCCCGGCCTGACCACGCGGGTGGCTGCGACCAGGGTGAAGTGGCCGATCACGTGCTCGCCACGGCTCACCGGGATCACCGGCACGAGGTCGGTCGGGAGCCTCGACGGCCTACACGGAGGTCGCGTCCGTCCGTGCGCACCACCCCGTCGCGTCCCACGACGGGTGCGTTGGGGCTCGGCTCCCCCGCCGTCCAGGCCACCCGGTCTACCCCGAGCACCGTCGTGATCGCGGCACCGATCGTCTTCGGAAGGGCGGCATCCGACCCGGTGGCGATGACGTCGGACAGACCCAGCACCCCGTCGATGTAACCGGACCTCACCCGGGCGGCCACCTGCTGACGGTGCCCCCACAGGGCCAGCTCGGTCACGGCGAGCCCCACGACGACCAGCAC
>JBBSTU010000220.1:0-6191 GCA_038235595.1 Actinomycetales bacterium
GAGCAGTGCCTCGCGGAGGGCTGGGGGGAGGGCATCGAGCAGGGCGTTCACCGGTGCCATCCGTTCCGGAAGGGCGAGCGCTCCCCCTTCGCCGGCCAGCCCGGCCATGGCCAGGAGCCGGTCGAAGGTGGCCTCGTCCAGACTCGTCGGGTCGATACCTTCCACGGCTGCGACCAGCTCGACCGGCACGGTGACCGGGCCGGCCGTTCGGGCTGCGGTGGTGGAGTCGGCCAGATCGCGTGCGATCTGGACGGAGGAGCGAGCTGTGGCCGCGCTGAAGGTCAGATGCAACGTGGCGGGCAGGTCGGCGAACCGCAGCTGCGGCTGCACGAACCAGCCGCGGGTGAGCATCTCGTCGGAGATGGTGAAGACGTCGCAGGAGTCATCCGTCATGAGCGACAGCAGCGTCGAATCCGGCTGTGCGGCAAGGGAAAGCCCTGGGATGTCGCTCACCGCCGTCGCGAGTTCGATGGTGGCCATGCGTGCCGTTCGGGCGAGCGCGGCGTAGCGCTCTGCGCCGATGTGGTGCACGACGGCCCAGGCCGCGGCAAGGGGGCCTCCCGACTTGGTCGACTGGGTGGTCGTGTTGAGCATCGTGTAGCCGGGCCACGCGGCTGACGCGAAGAGATGGGCGCGACGCAGCTCCGCGGAGGCGTGCAGCAGGATCGAGACCCCCTTGGGGGTGTACGCGTACTTGTGGAGGTCGAGCGAGATGCTGGTGACCCCCTCGCAGGCGAAGGTCCACGGCGGCTGGTGCGGTTCGGAGGCCCGCAGGTACGGCAGCACCCACCCTCCGATGCAGGCATCGACGTGGCACCGCACCCCGGCCGCCGCCGCTGCGGCGGCAATGGGCTCGACCGGGTCGATGACCCCGTGGGCGTAGGAGGGGGCGGACGCGACGACGAGCACGGTGCGGTCATCGATCGCGGCGGCCATCGCCTCCGGGAGGGCCCGTTTGGTCTGGGGGTCGACGGCGACCGGAACCACCTCGACGCCGAAGTAGTGGGCCGCCTTGTGGAAGGCCGCATGGGCGGTGGTCGGCAGCACCATCCGGGGCGCGCTGATGGCCGGCTGTGAGTCCCGGGCGGCCAGCACGGTGAGCAGGATCGACTCGGTGCCGCCGGAGGTGGCGACGCCGACGAACCCGGCTGGTGCGTCGACGAGTTCGCCGGCAATGGCGACGAGGTCGTTCTCCATCTGCAGCAGCGACGGGAAGGCCGTGGGGTCGAGCCCGTTGGTCGAGCAGAAGGAGGCCAGGGCCTCACGCCCGACCGCGTCGGCCGACTCGAGGCCTGAGTCGTAGACGTACGCGAGCGTGCGCCCTCCGTGCGTGGGCAGGTCATGGGCGCGCATCGTCTCGAGTGCCTCTCTGACCTGCTCCACCCGCATGGGGTCTTCGTGGTTCGGCAGCGGGGTCATCGGGTGTCCTTTCCGGCGGGGTAACCGCGCAGGGCGAGCAGCGAGAGAGCGACGAGGACTGCGGGCACCAGCGAGAAGCCGTAGGCGATGGCGGTGACGGCCCCGTCGCTCTGCGCAACGATCCCGCCCGTCGACGACACGTAGCCGCCGAACGTCAGCACTGCGGCGTACACGGCGGGCCCGAGAGCGAGCCCGAGGGTCTCACCCGCCGTCCACACCCCGGTGTACAGACCGGCTCGGGCCTGCGCGTCACCACCGCGGCTGGCGACGTCGGGCAGCATCGCGAGGGGGAACATCTGGGCCCCGGCGTACCCGACCCCGACGACGGCCACGCATCCGTAGAGCAACGGGGTCGGCATCGTTCGCGAGAGCACAAGGAGCAGTGCGCCGCCGCCGAGGAGCAGCGAGGCGAGAAGGTAGCCGCGCTTCTTGTCGTGGCTGGTGCCGTAACGCTGCCACAGGGGAGTGACCACCAGGGCGGGGGCGACGAAGCACAGGAACAACAAGGTGGCCGAGATCTTCGTGCCGATGATCCAGCGGGCCACGTAGTCGACCCCAGCCAGCATGGCTCCCGTCGCCAGGGCCTGCAGCACGAAGGTCGTGAGCAAAAGGCGAAAGGGCTGGTCAGAGCGCACGATCCGCAGCTGCTCGCGAAACGACGCAGAGACCGGAGTTGTCGTTCGCACCGGCACCCCCCGCGTGCCCGACCAGGCGCCCCAGGCTCCGAGGGCGATCAGCGAAGCCACGAACAGGCCTACTGCGCGGTAGCCCCAGTCGAGCCCCAGAGCGTCGCGGATGGCTGGTGAGGCTCCGCCGCTGACGAGGATGGCGAGGGCGAGAATGGCGACCCGCCAGGTCATCAGCCGGGTGCGCTCGTCGTAGTCGTCGGTCATCTCAGCCGGCATCGCGACGTAGGGCACCTGGAAGAAGGCGTAGGCCGTGGCGCAGGCGAGGTAGGCCACGGCCACCCACGCGGCGCCCGCCCACTGGGGCGCGGTCGGGCCGAGGAAGAGCACGGCGAACGCGACAGCGAGCAGCAGACCGGCGCGGATGAGGAAGGGCCGACGAGGGCCGTCGGGATGCTGCGAACGGTCACTGATGCGACCGGCGACCGGGTTGAGCACGACGTCCCACGCCTTGGGGGCGAACACGATGACTCCGGCGACGGCGGCCGTCACCCCCAGACGGTCGGTGAGGTAGGGCAGCAGCAGCAGGCCTGGCACGGTGCCGAACGCGCCGGTCGCCACCGACCCCAGGCCGTAGCCCCGGCGCACCGCTCGGGTGAGCGGCGGCGTCGTCGCACTCATGACCGCACCTTACGGGCGGGTCAGCTCGAGTGTGCCCACAATCTCGGAGAGTGCGGCGCGGCCGCGTTCGGACAGTCCGGTGTCGGTCACGAACACGTCCACGTCGCGCAGGTCGGCGAACGTGCTGAGCCCGACGATGCCCCACTTGCTCGAGTCGGCAAGCACACACACGCGCCGTGCGGCCGACACCAGCGCCCGGTTGGTCTCGCTCTCCACCAGGTTCGGGGTGGTGAGGCCGGCTCGCGCCTCGTAGCCGTGGGCCCCGAGAAAGAGGATGTCGACGTGCAGCGATCGCAGCGACGAGACCGCCACCGGGCCGACCAAGGCGTCCGACGGAGTGCGGATGCCGCCGGTGAGCACGACGGTCTGACCGAGGGCTCCGGTCTCGTGGAGCAGCTGGGCGACCGGCATCGAGTTCGTCACGACGGTCAGCCCGGGAATGTCGGCGACGGCCCTGGCCAGCTCGTAGGTGGTGGTGCCGGCCGAGATGCCGATGGCGCTGCCGGGCTCGACACGCGCGGCCGCCGCCCGGGCGATGGCCTGCTTCTGCACCCGCTGCAGCAGCGACTTGGCCGAGAAGCCGGGCTCGTCGCTGCTGCGTTCACCGTCGACGGCCAGAGCGCCCCCGTGCACGCGCTCGACGAGCCCGTCACCAGAGAGCCGGTCGATGTCGCGGCGGATGGTCATGTCGGAGACCCCGAGGCGTTCGACGAGGTCGGACACCTTGACCGCGCCCGCCTCCTCGAGCAGCTCGAGAATGACCGAACGTCGTTGGCTGGCCAGCACGTCAGGTCTCCCTGATCACGGCGACCGCGCCGGGTGCGAGCTCGACCGACCCTTCCACGACCGTGTCGGCCACGAGGTCATGCCCCGACGCCGCCAGGGTGTGGGCCACGTCGGTGTGGTTGAGCAGGAACAGCCAGGAGCCGTCGTCGCCCCGGCGCCGAGTGGCCTCGACCCCGACCGGCAGGTCGGCCACCGTCGGCTCGATGCCGGCGGCGTCCATGAGGGTGTCGAGCAGCCGGCCGAGCCGGTCGTCGTCAGGCAGGGTGCTGAGGTACCAGGCCGACCCGGTGCCGACGTCCCGACGGGTGATCGCCGGCCGGCCGACGAGGGGCCCGGCCGCATACGACTCCACCACGGTCGCCTCGGTCACCTGCACGTCCTCGCTCCACCAGCCTCCGGTGCCGTCGGTGAGGGCCACGGTCTCGACCGGGCCGAGCGGGAAGAACTCCTCGACGCGCACCCCGAGCAGGTCACGGAAGGCGCCGGGGTAGCCACCCAGCCGAACGTGGTCGTGCTCGTCGCTGATGCCTGAGAAGTAGGTGATGAGCACCTGGGCGCCGGCGCTCGCGGCGGCCGACACGGCATCGGCGTGCTCGTCGGTGACGAGGTAGAGCTGCGGGACGACGACGACCCCGTAGCTCGAGAGGTCAGCCCCCGGGTGCACGACGTCGGCAGTGACCCCACGGTCGTGCAGCAGGCGGTGGATCGTGCGGGACGCCTCGAGGGCGTCGAGCTCGGACGACGGCAGGCACGGGCCCTCCGACGCCCAGATCGCCTGGTAGTCGTGCAAGATCGCCACGCGCGCCTCGACCCGGCTGGCGACGAGCTCGCCGAGGCGGCCGGCGATGCGGCCGAGCTGCTCGACCTCACGGAACCGGGCAGTATCGGGCCCGGCGTGAGGCACGACAGCACTGTGGAACTTCTCTGATCCCGCGCGCGACTGCCGCCACTGGAACCAGGCGACGGTGTCGGCGCCTCGTGCGACATGGGCCAGCGCGTCGCGGATGGTCTGGCCTGGCGCCTTCGCGTGGTTCGTCGGCTGCCAGTTGACCGCGCTCGTCGAGTGCTCCATGAGCATCCAGGGCCCGCCGCCCGCAAGTGACCGGGTCACATCGCCACTGAAGGCGAGCTCGGAGCGGGGGTGCTCCAAGGCATCGACGATGTAGTGGTCGGTGCTGACGACGTCGACGGTGGGGGTCCACGCGTTGTAGTCGAGGTGGCGGAAGTGGTCGAGGGTCATGAAGTTCGTCGTGACCGGCACGCCGGGCGACAGCTCGTCGAGCACCGCGCGCTCGGCCCGCATGAAGTCGAGCAGCGCGTCGGAGGAGAAGCGCTTGTAGTCGAGCACCTGGGTCGGGTTGTTGAAGGTCGTGGAGTGTCGGGTGGGCAGGATCTGCTCCCAGGCGGTGTAGCGCTGGCTCCAGAACGCGGTGCCCCACGCGTCGTTGAGCCGCTCGAGGCTCTCGTAGCGCCGGCGCAGCCACGACCGGAAGTGTCTCGCGCACTCGTCGCAGTAGCAGGGCAGGTTGTGGCAGGCGTACTCGTTGGAGATGTGCCACATCGCCAGGGCCGGGTGCTCGTGGTAGCGAGCGGCCAGCTGGCGAGTGAGCGCGAGCGCGTAGTCACGGAACACCGGTGAGGTGGGGCACCAGCTCTGCCGGCTGCCGGGCCAGAGGGTGTGCCCGAGCACATCGACGGGCAGGATCTCGGGGTGGGCGGCGGAGAGCCACGGGGGAGGGGTGGCCGTGGCCGTCGCGAGGTCGACGGCGATGCCGGCCGCGTGCAGCTTGTCCATGATCGTGTCGAGCCACTCGAACTCGTACTCCCCCTTGGCCGGCTCGAGCCAGCTCCACGAGAAGATGCCGAGGCTGACGAACGAGATGTTGGCTCGTTGCATCAGCGTGACGTCGTCGTCCCAGACGGCACGGGGCCACTGCTCGGGGTTGTAGTCGCCACCAAGCGACAGGGTGTTCGTCGGCCAGGGTCGCATGACACACAGGTTGGTGCGTTGCTTCGCAGATGTCAACAATTTCGAACATTTTTTCCACGCAGCCGCTGGCCGTCCGGCCGAATCCTCAAACACCGGCCTGGGCGCGAATCGATCGTCACACAGGCTCAGTTCAGCCCTCTCGGGTCAGGTCACAGGTTGCTAAAGCGTCGGCTGATGCCCTTGACAGGCCCGATGCGGGCCTGCCACAGTCTGTGCACTGCTGGTGGTTTGTGGGGGCGAATGTTCGACTTTTGCACCCGCCTGGCCGAGGCAGGGCCCCAGTTCCGCGTCAAAGGAGACACATCATGACCCGTCCGACGAACGAGGCCGAGTACCTCGCCCGGCTCATCCCCCCGTCCTTGGGCGGTGTCAACCGTCGCACCGTGCTGCGCGGAGCCGTAGGCCTCGGCGCACTGCTCGGTGCCGGCGGCCTCGCTGCCTGCAGCAGCGACAGCTCGCCCGCGACGGGCGTGCCCACCGGCCCAGTCTCCGGCACGGTCAGCGCCGGCTCCAACCAGTCGGATGCCGTGCCGAAAGCGGCCATCCAAGCGGTCATGGACGGCTTCACCAAGGCCAACTCCGGAACGACGGTCAAGATCAACACGATCGACCACAACAGCTTCCAGGAGAACATCAACAACTACCTGCAGGGCGCTCCCGACGACGTCTTCACCTGGTTCTCCGGCTAC
>JBBSTU010000221.1:0-6164 GCA_038235595.1 Actinomycetales bacterium
CGGGCTTTCGACGTCAGCGTGCTGGCCATGCGGGCCAATTCAATGGCTGCCGGCGAGTCGGGGTCGGTGACGACCAGCGGCGTTCCGGAGTCGCCGCCCGCACGCAGCCGCTCGTCCAGCGGGATGCGCCCGAGGATGGGGACGTCGTAACCGAAGCGGCCGCCGAGCGTCGCGGCGACTCGGTCGCCCCCTCCGCTGCCGAAGACCTCCAGGCGATGCTCCGGGCCACAGTGCGGGCACGCCAGATACGACATGTTTTCGACGACTCCGGCGACCCGCTGGTGCATCATCGATGCCATCGTGCCGGCGCGCTCAGCGACGTCGGCAGCAGCCTGCTGCGGTGTTGTCACCACCACGACCTCGGCATTGGCGAGGTGCTGACCCAGCGAGATCGCGACGTCCCCGGTGCCTGGCGGCAGGTCGAGCAGCAGCACGTCAAGGTCGCCCCAGAACACGTCGCCGAGGAACTGTTGAAGGGCTCGGTGCAGCATGGGGCCGCGCCAGACGACCGGCTGGTTGCCCGGCACGAACATGCCGATCGAGATCACCTTCACCTCGTGGGCGATGGGCGGCAGGATCATGTCGTCGACCTGGGTCGGACGCTGCTCGACCCCGAGCATCCTGGGCACCGAGAAGCCGTACACATCGGCGTCGACGACCCCGACGCGCAGGCCCTGCTCAGCCATCGCCACCGCCAGGTTCACCGTGACCGACGACTTACCGACACCGCCCTTGCCGGAGGCCACGGCGTACACCCGGGTCAGCGAGTTGGGCTGGGCGAACGGGATCTCCTTCTCGGGAGCGCCGCCGCGCAGCTGAGAGCGAAGCGTGGCACGCTGCTCCTCACTCATCACGTCGAGCTCGACCTCGACGGACGTCACCCCCGGCAGGGCGAGCAGCGCGTTGCTGGTGTCTCTGGTCAGCGTCTCCTTCATCGGGCATCCCGACACGGTGAGGAAGATCGCGAGCGCCACCGCGCCCGCCTCATCGACCTCGACCGACTTCACCATCCCCAGCTCGGTGATCGGCTTGCGGATCTCCGGGTCGTTGACCTTCGACAGGGCGGTCAGCATGGCGTCATGAGAGGGAACAGACATGCCTTCATCGTATGTCGCCACTCTGGAGGTGCCGACCCGCCCCGACCGACCCGGGGCGTGCGAAGCGTCACGTCACGGCATCCATTGGCGGAGCGGTGGGTGTCAGCGTCTGTCTGGCGGGCCACCGTCATCGCGACGGATCAGCGAGCGGTCCTCGAGCTCGTCGAGCAGGGCCCGCAGCTCTGACCTGACGAAGTCTCGGGTGGCCTGCTCGCGTAGGGCCAGGCGCAGCGAGGCCACCTCCCGGGTGAGGAACTCGGTGTCGGCGAGGTTGCGCTCGTCGCGCGCACGGTCCTGTTCGAGCCCGACCCGGTCGCGGTCGGCCTGCCGGTTCTGCGCGAGCAGGATGAGCGGCGCGGCGTACGACGCCTGGGTGGAGAAGAAGAGGTTGAGCAGAATGAAGGGATAGGGGTCCCAGCTAAGGCCCCAGAGGCCGACGACGTTGATGGTGATCCACACGATGATGAAGATCGTCATGTAGGCCAGGAACTGGGCGGTGCCCATGAAGCGAGCGAACTTCTCCGCCACGACCCCGAAGGTCTCTTGTGTCCACGTCACCCGGGGGATCAGGCTCGCGCGCTGTTCCTGCGGCTGGTCGAGCTTGTCGGTGCGGCTAACTCGCTGTGGTCGTCGATCGCTCACGGCTTCACCTCCAGCTCGTGCCGCTCCTCACGCCAGTCCTCCGGGAGGATGTGGTCGAGCACGTCGTCGACGGTGACCGCACCGATCAACCGGTTGTCGGCGTCGACGACGGGCAGCGAGACGAGGTTGTAGGTCGCCAGGGTGCGCGTGATCGTCTCGAGCGAGGCGGATGCCGGTACCGGTTCGATCTCCTTGTCGAGGATCGACCCGACGGCCCCGTGGGGCGGCTCGCGCAGCAGACGCTGGATGTGGACCAGGCCCAGGTAGCGACCGGTCGGCGCTTCGAGCGGTGGTCGGCACACAAACACCATGGAGGCCAGAGCCGGCGCGTACTCCTCGCGGCGCACGGTGGCCAGGGCCTCCGCGATGGTCGCCTCGGGGCCGAGCACCACCGGCTCGGTCGTCATCATGCCGCCGGCGGTGTTCTCGTCGTAGGTCAGTAGTCGACGCAAGGGCTCGGCTTCGTCGGGCTCCATCAGCTGGAGCAGCGCCTCGGCCCGGTCGGGCGGCAGGTCGGCGAGCAGGTCGGCAGCGTCGTCGGGCTCCATCGCCTCGAGCACGTCGGCAGCGCGGTCGTGGTCGAGGCCGATCATGATCTCGACCTGGTCGTCCTCCGGCAGCTCGGCAAGCACGTCGGCAAGCTTCTCGTCGTCGAGGGCGGCCGCGACCTCCGCTCGGCGCTTGGTGTTGAGGTCATGGATGACCTCGGCGAGGTCGGCGACCTTGAGGTTGTCGTAGGTCTCGAGCAGCCGCTCGGCGCTCTGCGCGCCGGTCTGCTCGTGCAGGCCCGCCACGTCGCGGATGTCGACGAGCATCGTCTTGCCCGAGCGGCGCCGCGCCAGCCGCGACATCGCCTTCGAGGCCGACGACACGCCGGAGGCGGCCTGGCGCACGAAGACCTTGACGCCCATCCAGTCACGGCGCTGGCCCTGCTCGATGGCGAGGTCCTCCACCAGCGCGTCACCGAAGCCGGCTGCGACGGCATCCGGGGCCGTGATGCGCACGACGCGCTCGAACAGCTCAGCGGCCACGAGCACCTCGTTGGTGCGCTGCTCGAAGCGGCGCATGTTGACCAGGCCGGTGGTGATCACGGCCCCCGCGTCGATCGAGGTGACTCGGGTCATCGGTACGAAGACCCGGCGGCGGCCGGGCACGTCGACCACGAGCCCGATCACCCGCGGCTGCGGCCGGTTGACCGAGAACATCACGACGACGTCGCGCACCCGGCCGACCTGGTCACCGAGCGGGTCGAAGACGCTCAGGCCGGTCAGTCGCGCCACGAAGACGCGGGGGTTCGCACTCATGCGGCCAAGGTTATTGGGTCAGCGCCGTTGCGTGCGGGAGCCCCTCAGCCTCGACGGTGGCGAGCCGCCTTCTCGGCCGCCTTCTGCGCGCTCCTGCGGTCGGTCTCCTGCTGCTGCTGTTCCCGCTCCAGCCGCGCGGACTCCGCGCCCGCAGCCTGCTTCGCGTCTCGTGTCGCGCGTCGGCGCGCCTTGGCCGCCGCCCGACCAGCGCGACCGTGCCAGTGCCACGGTCGCCACGATGTGGTCGTGGCGGCGGTTCGGGCCGGCTGGTCGCGACCAGACCCGGTGTCGTAGGAGCCGGGTCTCTCCAGCGGTTGGCCGTAGGGCAGGAAGGCCGTAATGGTGCAGTGGTTCGCCCACCGGGTGAAGCAGTCGTCGACGGCGTTGAGCCGAGACGCCTTGAGCAGATCGGCGGCTCGCACCCACATGTCGGACTCCGGCGAAAGCACGTAGGTGTGGGCCGGCACGGTCAACAGTCGCCCGCCGGTGTCCTTGCTCTTCAGCATGAGCCGAACGTCCTTGGGGAGCCAGGGGAGCGGCTGCTCGCCGGGCCCGCTCACCACGTAGGCCGCTCCGTCGTCCCAGACGTGCCAGACGGGCCAGGGGCGGTCGCCCTCGGCGTCGACCCAGAGCACACCGGTCTTGTTCATCGCCTCGCTGAGCAGGGCGGTGACGTTGGCGGGTGGCTGGTCGCTCACGCCCCCAGCCTAGTGAGTCGCCTCACGGGCAGCCGGCTAGCGGGCCGACCGGCTCACCGGGAGGTGACTGCGGTCATAACGGCCCTGCCGCCCTCGTTGCTACGTTCACCTTCATGCGCAGCGCCAAGGACTTCTACCGGCCCCTCGCGGTCGGTGCCCCCGCCCCGGTGACCCAGGTGCCGGCCCGCCCGTCGCGGGTCATCCACTTCTTCGACCCCAGCAACGAGAAGATGGCCGCCAAGGTGCCAGCGATGGTGGGCGCCGTCGACGTGCTGCTGGGCAACCTCGAGGATGCCGTGAGAGCCGATCGCAAGGAGGCGGCACGAGACGGGTTGGTGGCCATCGCGCGAGCCACCGACTTCGGCGAGCACACCCAGCTCTGGGCAAGGGTCAACGCGCTCGACAGCCCGTGGGCGCTTGACGACCTGACCACGCTCGTCACCGAGATCGGCGATCAGCTCGACGTTGTCATGGTGCCCAAGGTGCAGGGCCCCGAGGACATCCACTACGTCGACCGGCTGCTCGCCCAGCTCGAGGCGAAGGCGGGCCTGACGCGGCCGATTCTCGTGCACGCCATCCTCGAGACGGCTCGGGGCATGGTCAACGTCGAGGAGATCTGCGGAGCCTCGCCGCGGATGCAGGGGCTCTCGCTCGGCCCGGCCGACCTGGCCGCCGACCGTCGGATGAAGACGACCCGGGTCGGGGGCGGGCACCCGGGCTACCTGGTGCGTCGAGACCCCGTCGGCGGTGACATGGCGGGGGAGCGCCCCGCCTATCAGCAGGATCTCTGGCACTACACCGTCGCGCGGATGGTCGACGCCTGCGTCATGCACGGTCTCTACCCCTACTACGGGCCGTTCGGTGACATCGCCGACGTCATCGCGTGCGAAGACCAGTTCCGCAACGCCTTCCTGCTCGGGTGCGTGGGTGCGTGGTCGCTCCATCCGGTGCAGATCGAGATCGCCAAACGAGTGTTCAGCCCCTCGGTCGGCGACGTCGCCCATGCTCGGCGCGTGGTCGCCGCGATGTCAGACGGCGCCGCTGCGGTGATGCTCGACGGCAAGATGGAGGACGACGCCAGTCTCAAGCAGTGCCTGGTCATCGTCGAGCTGGCCGAGCGACTGGCCCGTACCGACCCGGCGCTCGCCGAGCTGTACGCCGACGACGCAGGGCGGGTTGACGACGCTGGGTCGGCCGCCGCGGCCCGGACCCGGGTACAGAAAGGTTGACGCGTGATGGCGACCCGCTCAGCGGCATCCCAGACCTTCCGGCCACGTCGTTCGGTGCTCTACCTGCCGAGCTCGAACGAGCGCGCCCTCGCGAAGGCGAAGACGCTGCCCGTCGATGCCCTCATCTTCGACCTCGAGGATGCCGTGGCACCTGATGCCAAGCACGTTGCTCGTGAGAATGCCTGTGCGGCAGCACGGTCGGGCGCGTACGGCGGCCGCGAGCTGGCCATCCGGGTCAACGGGATCGGGTCACCGTGGCACGAGGCCGACCTGGCGGCGGTCGCGGCAGCCGGCCCCGACGCCGTGGTCGTGCCCAAGGTCGGCTCGGCCGCAGAGGTGCGAGATCTCGTGGCGGCGATGGAGGCAGCAGGGGCGCCCGCGACGACCTCACTGTGGGCCATGATCGAGACCCCGGTTGCCGTGCTGCACGCCGAGCAGATCGCCCGCGCGTCGGCCCGCCTGACCTGCTTCGTGCTCGGCACGAACGACCTCTACAAGGAGCTCGGCGCGACCTACGCCGCCGGGCGCGCTGCTGTGTCGACCAGCCTTCAACTGGTGCTGCTCGCGGCCCGCAGCGCCGGGATCGCCGTCGTCGACGGGGTCTTCAACGATGTGACGGATGCCGAGGGGTTTCGTCTCGAGTGCCAGCAGGGTCGTGAGCTGGGCTTCGACGGCAAGACCCTCATCCACCCCGGCCAGGTGCAGGCGTGCAACGAGGCGTTCGCGCCGAGTGCCGAGCAGGTCGAGCAGTCGCGAGCGGTGATTGCCGCGTTCGAGGCTGCGATGGCGCAAGGGAGGGGTGTCGCGACGCTGAACGGTCGCCTCATCGAGAACCTCCACGTCGACACGGCCCGTCAGGTGATCGCCACGGCGGAGGCCATCGCTGCCCTCGACTGAGCCGAAGCGGTGCCGAAGCGGTGCCGATCTTCTTGACGTTCCGCGGCGCTGCCGCAGGCTGGCGCCAGAGTCTGCGCCGCCACCGGCAGTCAGCGGCTCGACGACGACGCCGGATGCCGCATTCACGGCCTGTCGCGCAACCGCCCGGCGGGTGCGGGTGAGCCCACGTCCTGTGCCGGCCGTGGGGGCGTTCGCAGACAGCAGGGGAGCTCTGCGTCGGCCGGCCGCTCGACGGTGACCCTGGGCTCTGGCAGGGTCAGCGCATGGGCATCTTCGACTTCTTGCGCAAGCGTGACG
>JBBSTU010000222.1:0-6121 GCA_038235595.1 Actinomycetales bacterium
AAGGTCTGCCAGTTCTGCAAGGAGAAGATCTCCTCGCTGGACTACAAGGACACCGGGCTACTGCGGAAGTTCATCTCCGACCGCGGCAAGATCCGCGCGCGTCGCGTGACCGGTGTGTCCACCCAGGAGCAGCGCCTCATCGCCACGGCCGTCAAGAACGCCCGTGAGATGGCCCTGCTGCCCTACTCGAGCTCGGCTCGCTGAGCCCGTTCGGGAACTAGGAGAACACCATGAAGCTCATTCTCACGCACGAGGTCACCGGCCTCGGAGCAGCCGGTGACATCGTCGAGGTCAAGGACGGCTACGGCCGCAACTACCTGATGCCGCGCGGCCTGGCGACCCCGTGGACCAAGGGCGGCCAGAAGCAGGTCGACGCCCTGACCAAGGGCCGCGAGGTCCGCGAGATCAAGGACCTCGACTCGGCCAAGGGTGTCAAGGGCCGGCTCGAGGCCACCTCGGTCAAGGTCGCGGCCAAGACCGGCAAGTCCGGTCGGCTGTTCGGCGCGGTCAGCAACGCCGACATCGCTGCCGCGGTCAAGGCTGCCGGCGGTCCCGAGATCGACAAGCGCAAGATCGAGGTCAAGACGCACATCAAGAGCGTGGGCGCCTACGAGGCGACTGTGCGTCTGCACGCCGAGGTCTCGGCAAACCTGAAGTTCGAGGTCGTGTCCTCCTGACCGAGGAGTGACCTCCGCGAAGGGGTCGGGTTCCGCTTCACGCGGAGCCCGGCCCCTTTCGGCGTCCCCGCCCACTCACCACCCAGTCGAGTGGCCAGTTTCGTACGACGTTGTCCACACCTCCCGCGCTCCTTCCTTGCTCGCCCACAGGCGTCGACCGCATTGCGTGAAGGATGCCGGCCAGCTCCTACCGTCGTGCCAACGACATCAGGAGGAACCCGTGGACGAGATCGTGAAGAACCAGTGGCTGGACCAGGACGACCGCAGGGTCAGCGAGTCCATCCGTCGTCACGGCTGTTGCCTGGAGTACGTCATGCCGTGCGACGGCGACCAGTTCCGCACGCCGTTCTGCTACACGATCGGCCTGTTCGGCCTCGGCCATCCAGAGCTGCTCGTCTACGGGCTCGACCAGGGGAGCGCTGCCGGTCTGCTGAACCATCTCTATGGAACTGTTCGAGATGGGCGCGACCTGGTGCCGGGCGAACTGCTCGAGTTCGCCGGCCATGACGAGGGCTATCTCGTGGAGCAGGTGCCCAACCCCGGCGAGATTCTCTTCGGGGCGAACCGACATTACGAGCGCCCGATGGAGGCCTCGGTCGACGCCCTCCAGCTGACGTGGTCGGTGAGCGGCTTCTTTCCCTGGGATGCCGGCTACCCGTACGGGCCGTCGTCGCAACCGCGGCCGGGCATGTTCTCTGCGCTGCTCGATGACGAGGGTGACACCGGTCCGTGTTCGTGCCCGCGCTGCCTGATGTGAGCGACCGGCCCGATGAGGGGGCGGTCGAACCCGAGGGGCCGTTCAGTGTGAAGGCGGGGCTGGCGTCGGGTTTGACGGTTCGCGTGCTGAACTCCGACCGGTATGTGCGACCGACGCGAGGTGTTCGCAGTGCTGCGCCGCCGGCTTCACTCGTCGGAAGAGCCGAGGCCTTCATGCGGGTGTTCCCGACGATGGCCTCCTTCTCCCACCTCACGGCCGCCCGGTTGCACGGGCTTCCACTCTCGTACGCCATGGAGGCCGACGAACGCCTGCACGTCGTCCGTCCGATCACCCAGAGCCGCATCAGGCGCGCCGACGTTGTCGGCCACCGAGCGTTCCACCCCAGGTGCATCACCTCGGTCGAGGGCTTGCCGGTGGTCGACCTCGCCGACACGTGGGTCGACCTGGGTGAGCTCGTCGCGCGCGGAAAACCCGTGGGGCTCGACGATCTCATCGTGATCGGTGACGCCGTTGCCACCCGGCTGCACGGCATCCAGCCACTGCACGACGTGCTCGCCATGCGGGTCAGGCCTCGCGGCAAGGTGACCCTGCTGGAAGCCCTTGAGGAGATCAGGGTCGGTTCGGCTTCGCCGCGCGAGACCCTGGCGCGGTTGATGCTGGTGCGTTGCGGACTGCCCGAGCCGGCTCTGAACATGCCGATCCACGGCCCGGACGGATCACTCCTGGGGATCGGAGACCTCGTCTGGAAGAAGCCGAAGGTGATCGGCGAGTACCAGGGGGCGGAGTTTCACGACGGTGAGAACGAGCGTGCGCGAGACGGGGTGCGACGGCGCGGCCTCGAAGCTGACGGCTGGATCGTGGAGGAGATCTGGAACGCGGACATGATCACAACGAACGCCCGGCACGACTGCGTGCGCCGGTTCGCCAGTGCGGTGGGCGTGGAGGAGTCCGGCTTGACCCTCGCCAGCTGCGAGCCCCAGTTCCTCTCGCGGCACGCGATGGAGCTGGCCCTCGTGCGGGAGGACCGCCGGTCGAGCAGGTGGAACCGGTGAGGCGCCTGTGTACGGAACTGGCCACTCGACTGGGTGGGGTGTATGGAACTGGCCACTCGACTGGGTGGGGTGTACGGAAGTGGCCACTCGACTGGGTGGGGTGTACGGAAGTGGCCACTCGAGTGGGGTGGGTCAGGCCGACTCGCGGATGACGAGGTGGGTCTCCATCATGGTGACGCGGGGGGCGGTCTCGCCGGCCAGCAGCCGCAGCAGGGTGTCGGCCATGACGCGGCCCATCTCCTGCGCCGGCTGGGCCACCGTGGTCAGGCCCACCCGTCCCCGGGTGGCGTAGCGGCTGTTGTCGAACCCGACGATCGCGACGTCGGCCGGCACCCGCAGGCCGCGTTCGGCCAGGGCCAGCATCACCCCGCTCGCCATCAGGTCGCTTGCTACGAAGATGGCGTCGAGGTCGGGGTGCTTGTCGATCAGCTGGAGAGCGGCCCGGATGCCGCCGGCCTCGGTGAAGTCGCCGCGTGCCAGGCGTTCGTCGCCGAGCCCCGCCGCCAGCACCGTCTCGCGCCAGCCGGCTTCACGGTCGACCGATGCCGGCATGTCGGACGGCCCGGTGATGGTGGCGATGGCCTTTCGACCGATGTCGATCAGGTGCTGGGTGCCTTGACGCGCGCCCCGCTGGTTGTCGACGTCGATGTAGTAGTCACCCGGGTGGGCCAGGTCGCCCAGTGGTCGCCCGCCGAACACGACGGGCAGCGAGCGACCGAGCGAGGCGAGGAAATGGTCGCCCGAGTGGTGCGAGACGACCAGTGCCCCGTCGACGTTGCCGCCGAGCAGATAGCGCCGAGTCTTCTCCGACGGCGAGTCGGGATGGGTCAGCTGGAGGTTGAGCACGTAGTCGCTGTCGCTCAGCCGGTTGCTGATCCCCTGAACGACGTCGGCGAAGTAGGGGTCACCGAAGAAGCGGTGGGCGTCTTCGGGAACGACGAGGGCGATCGACATCGTGGCCCGGGCGACCAGAGAACGCGCTGCCCGGTTGGGCACGTAGTTGAGCTCGGCGATGGCCGCCCCGACGACCTCGAGCACGTCGGCGCTGACGCGGGGCGAGCCGTTGATGACGCGCGAGACGGTGGCTCGCGAGACGCCCGCCAGCTTGGCGACCTCCTCGAGGGTGGGTCGCGCGGGCAGGGCGTCGGAGAGCGGGCGCACCTGCCCGTTCACGGCCACCGTGCCCTTGGTCATTCCGGATCGTCTCCTACGGGTAGCGCCCTGGAGGCGATGATGTCGGCGTAGTCGAGGGCACTGGCCTTCGGCGTGCGAAGCTGCGTGTCGTAGTCGACTCGCACGATACCGAACCGCTTCGCGTAGCCCCAGGCCCACTCGTAGTTGTCGAGCAGCGACCAGTAGAAGTAGCCCTGCACGGGCACACCGGAGTCGACGGCGTCGAGCACGGCGCCCAGGTGGGCACGCAGGTAGGCGGTACGACCGACGTCGTCGACAAAACCGTGGGAGTCGGGCACGTCGTCGAAGGCGGCGCCGTTCTCGGTGACGTAGAGCTCGACGTCACGCGGACCGGCGTACTCGCGCTGTAGCCGGACGAGCAGCCGGGTGAGGCCGTCGGGCTGGATCTCCCAGTCCATCGCGGTCAGGGGCAGGCCGCGAGGATGCCGGAACGAGGCGGGGGCAGCGGGAAAGGCCGAGCGGGTGTAGCGGCCACCGTTCACGCTGTCGGCCAGGGCAGAGGCCGGCGGCTCGTGTCCGATCGCCTCGCCGTTGTAGTAGTTGACGCCCAGCACGTCGATCGGTGTGCTGATCATGTCGAGGTCGCCGTCCAAGATGTGGTTCTCGAGCCCCAGCCCGCTTACGTCGTCGAGCAGGTCGGCCGGGTACTCGCCACGGAAGATGGGGTCGAGGAAGATGCGGTTCATCTGGGCGTCGATGCGGCGCGCGCCATCGACGTCGCGCGGGTCGTCGGGGTCGAGCGGGTCGGGCACGGTGAAGTTCAGGGTGAGCCCGAGCTTGAGTGAGGCGTCGCGCGCTCGCAGCGCCGATACGGCCCTACCATGCGCCAGCATCAGGTGGTGCGCGGCCGCCAGCCCGTCTTCGGGGGAGGTGCGACCGGGGGCGTGGATGCCGGCGGTGTAGCCCAGGAAGGCGGCGCAGAAGGGCTCGTTGAGGGTGGTCCAGGTCGAGACCCGGTCGCCGAGCCGGTCGTGCACGGCCAGGGCGTAGTCGACGAAACGGTCGGTCGTCTCACGGGCGGTCCAGCCGCCACGGTCCTCCAGGGTCTGCGGGAGGTCCCAGTGGTAGAGCGTCAGCCACGGCGCGATGCCCGCCCCGAGCAGCGAGTCGACCAGTCGCTCGTAGAAGTCGAGCCCCTTGCCGTTGACGGGGCCGCCGTCGGGACAGACCCGGGCCCACGAGGTGGAGAAGCGGTAGGTCTGCAGTCCGAGCGTTTTCATCATTGCCACGTCGTCGGCGAACCGGTGGTAGTGGTCGCAGGCGATGTCGCCGGTGTCGCCATTGACGACGGCTCCGGGCACGCGCGAGAAGGTGTCCCAGATCGAGTCGGTGCGACCGTCGAGGTCATGAGCGCCCTCGATCTGGTAGGCCGCGGTGGCGGCGCCCAGCACGAACCCGTCAGGCAGCGGACGACGCCCGACACCAGACGATGTCGAACCGAGAGGGGTCGCGACGGACAGGGAGTTGGGCGCGGTGGGGTGGGCGGTCATCCCTTGACTGCTCCTTGCATGATGCCGGACACGAGCTGACGTCCGGCGACGGCGAACACGATGATGAGCGGCAGGGCGGCGAGCACCACTCCCGCGAGTACGAGCGAGTAGTCCACGTAGTACCGTGCCTGAAGTTGCTGGAGGGCGACTGGGAGGGTCGGGTTTCCCGGGTCGAGCACGATGAACGGCCAGAAGAAGTTGGTCCAGGTCGCGATGAAGGTGAACAGTCCCAGCATGGCAGCACCCGGCCGTGCAGCGGGCAGGGCGATGTTCCAGAAGATCCGGAAGATCGACGCCCCGTCGACGCGGGCCGCCTCGATCAGCTCGTCGGGCAGCGCCTCCTTGAGGTACTGCGTCATCCAGAACACCCCGAACGCGTTGACGAGCGAGGGCACGATGACGGCGCCGAGGCTGCCGATCCAGCCGAGCTTGCTCATCACGATGAACAGCGGCACGATCCCGAGCTGCGTGGGTACCGCCATCGTGGCGATGACGAACACGAGCAGCACTCCCTTGCCGCGGAACCGCAGCTTGGCGAACGCGAACCCGGCCATCGTCGAGAGCAGCACCACCGCGACGCCGACGGCGGTCGAGACGATGATGCTGTTGGCCAGCGCCTTCCAGAACGGCAGGGTGTCAACCACCGTGCGGGCGTTGGCGAGGAAGTTGCCGCCCGGGATGAGCGACACGTCGCCGCTGTTGATCGCGGTAGCGTCTTTGCTGCCGATGACGAACGACCACCAGAGCGGGAAGACCGACGCGAGGAGCACGACGATGAGGAACGTGTACGCGACCGGGCTGGCTTGGCTGCGACGAATCGCGTTGCGAGTCAGGCGTCGTCGGGACGGAGCCGGCTCGGGGGCGCGGACGGGCACCAGGGTTGGGGCGGTCATCGGGACTCCCTCGAGGCGATTCGCTGGGTGACGACGAAGTTGACGAGTGCGAAGACGATGATGATGAGGAACAGCAGCCACGCGATCGCGGCGGCCC
>JBBSTU010000223.1:0-6085 GCA_038235595.1 Actinomycetales bacterium
GTGGGGTGCCGATCCCGACCGATGCGCTCGAGGTCATGGAACCGAGCTTGCTGCGGTGGCTCTACGCGCGGCGTCGACCGAACCAGAGCTTCGACATCGCGTTCGGTCCCGAGCTGCAGAGGCTCTACGACGAATGGGATGCCTTGAACCGCAAGGTAGGTGACGGTTCGGCCCAGGCCGCCGACCGCGCGGCGCACCTGAGGGCCACGTCAACGGCATCCACGCTGCTGCCGGTCACGCCCAGGCCCCTGCCGTTTCGCACCATCGCCTCGGTGATCGACGTGACCCAGGGCGACGAGGCCCAGACGGTTCGCATCCTCGGCGAGCTCGACCCGGCGAACCCGGTCGCCTCGACCGATGACCTGCGACCGCGCCTTGACTGCG
Organism: Actinomycetales bacterium; assembly: GCA_038235595.1. GTDB lineage: Bacteria > Actinomycetota > Actinomycetes > Actinomycetales > Dermatophilaceae > DSM-29435. The sequence goes on from JBBSTU010000223.1 coordinate 385, forward strand.
CCGAACGGTGGGTGCTCGGCTACGTGCCCGCCGAGGAACGCACGATCGTGCGCACGCAGCCGGATGCCGTTCTGCTCGCCTCGCTCGACGAGGCGCAGCGCGAGGCACTGCAGCTGCTCGTCGGCAGGCTCGACGAGCACTGGTCGCTCGACGGGCTGACGCACCTGGCGTACGCCGTTCCCAAGATCCAGCGGGGGATCGACCCCGACGCCAAGGTGCGCGATCCCGAGCTGTCCGCGGCTCAGCGGGCCTTCTTCGTGCTCGTCTACCGCCTGCTCATCGGCACCGACACCGGGCCACGGCTGCCGACGCTGCTGCTGGCGGTGGGCGCCGAGCGGGTGCGTTCGCTGTTGGGCGGCTGAGCGACGCGCTGCCTACGCAGCGCCTGGGGCGACCACCCCGCGGTGCGGGGTCGTGCTGGGTGGTCGTGCTGAGGTGATGTGCGGGCGGGGGGCGAGGTGTAGGGGGGATGCACCTCGTCCCCCGCCCGGAGCGAGTCCACTGCTGGGGGGCGGGACTGCGCCGAACGTCGACGTGGCCTCGGGGGGAGAGACCGGCGGGGAGGGTGTTCGTACGCTCACCATCGACGTTGTATACATCATCCACCGCGGTCTCCGTCGCGTCGACCGTTCGCAGATTACTTGAACAACTCTTTACCTTCGGGGCTCTACGAGGTTCGTCAAAGATCAGGCGCAGCACCCGCAGCGCCTCACAGACGGCTTCATCGGTCAGGCAGCGGCGCAGAAACTCCGGTCAAGGGCCCGCGAGTCAGGAAAGTATCGTCATTCTGTGCGCGGCCCGGGTCAATACCACATAAAGCACGCGAATCCCTCCCGGGGACTCCCGAGTGATCTCGGCGGGGTCGATGACCACCGTCGCGTCGTACTCCAGACCCTTGGTCGACATCGGGTCGACGACGTGTACTCGGCCGCCCTCTGAACCGTCGAGAGTCGCGAGCCGGGCGAAGTACGCGTGGGGGGTGACGACCGCGATCGAACCGTCGACCTGGCCCAGCAGCGCGTCGACAGCAGCACGAACCGACGACAGCGGATCAGGCCCCAACGGCCCCTCGAGAGGGTCGATCCCGGTCTCTCGCACAGCGTCGGGGATGTCGGCGTCGGGCACCTCACGGCGCACGACCGCCGCGGCGTAGTCGAAGATCTCGCGGGCGTTGCGATAGTTGGTCTGCATGTGGAAGGCCTGCCGCGCCTGAGTGCCGAACGCGTCGTCACGGGCCGTGCCGGCCTCGACCACATCGGGCCAGGAGGCCTGGGCGGCATCGCCCACGACGGTCCACGACGCGTGGCGGCCACGACGCCCGACCATGCGCCACTGCATCGGGGAGAGGTCCTGGGCCTCGTCGACCAGCACGTGCGCGTACTCGTCGGGTCGGCCGATGCGGCCGGCCAGCAGTCGCTCGCGGGGGTCGAGCGACCCAGACGAAGCACGCTCAGACCGCTGCGGCCCCGACACGGGTTGCACCTCGGTGACACCGTAGGAGGTGAGGTCGTCGAGCTCCTCGATCTCGTAGAAGCCGCGCTCCTCCTGTTCTGCGTCCTGGACCGGCCCGACGCGGGCCGCCAGGTCGTCGACCAGGGCGACGTCGGCGACCGACCAGGTTCCGGTGTCGAGAGCCACGGCGAACGAGGCCGCCATGGCTCGCACGTCTTCGGGTGACATCCGCCCGCGGGCGTGCCGGTGCACCACCTCGGGGTCGGCCAGCCACAGCAGCACCTCGCGGGGGTCGACCTGGGGCCACCACGCCCGCATGAAGGCCTCGACGTCGCGGTGGTCCTCCCACTTGTCGATGAACTCGGCCTTGGCGTCGCGGTCTCCGGGCGACCCGAAACTGCCGACGGCCGCCCAGGCCGCCTCGCCGAGGGCCGCTCGGGCGGCCGGCATGGCCTGGTTGCGCTGGTGCTGACGCAGCACCTGGGAGCGCACCCGGTCGAGCACGCGGGAGTCGAGACGCACCGCCCGGCCGGTGACCATCGCCCGGAACTCGCTCGGCCCGTCGGGCACGCGACCGCGGGAGGCCGCACTGAGCAGGTCTCGCACGCGGGTCGAGCCCTTGAGCCGCGCGACCGCGGGCGGGTCGAAGCGTTCGGCGTGCATGGCGTCCACCACGTCGCCGAGCGCGCGCAGGGTCACGCTCTCCTCGCCGAGCGAGGGCAGCACCCGCTCGATGTAGGCGGTGTAAGCCCCCGACGGGCCGAGCACGAGGATCCCGCCAGACTCGAACCGGCGCCGGTCGGAGTACAGCAGGAAGGCGGCCCGGTGCAGCGCCACGACCGTCTTGCCGGTGCCGGGGCCGCCGGTGATCTCGGTGATGCCGCGGGCGCTGGCCCGGATCGCCTGGTCCTGGTGCGCCTGGATGGTGGCGACGATGTCGCGCATGCGGGCCCCGCGGCTGCGGGTGAGGGCGGCCATGAGGGCGCCGTCGCCCACGATCACGAGGTCGTCGGGCGCCTCGGGCACCATCAGGTCGTCCTCGACGCCGATCACGACAGCGCCCTTGCTGCGCAGCACGCGTCGGCGCAGCACGCCCATCGGCTGCGTGGGGGTGGCCTGGTAGAACGGGGCGGCCGCGGGGGCCCGCCAGTCGATGACGAGCGGCTCGTAGTCGTCGTCGCGAACCCCGAGGCGGCCGATGTAGCGCACCTCCCGGTCGTCGGCGGCGGGCTCGCCTGCCCCGGAAGCGCCGGCCCCCGAAGCATCGGCGCCGGAGGGGCTGTGACCCCCGTTGGCGCTGCCGTTGGCGCCGCCGTTGGCGCTGCCGTGGGCCGGGGCCGTCGACTCGGGGCCGCCGGGCGCGTGCGGGTGCGCCGGCATCCGGTGGTCGATGTCGAGCCGACCGAACACGAGCCCCTCGTACTGCGTGTCGAGCGCGCTGCGCCGCTTGGCGGCGTGGAACATCAAGGCGTCACGTTCGAAGAGCCCGGCCGCCTCCTCGTAGCCCACCTCGCCCGACTTGACGATGCGGCCGCGGGCGAGACCCTCCGCCTGCACCACGTCGGCCCGCAGGCCGGCCTTCTCGAGCTCGCGGTGCACCCGGTCGACGTGCGCCTGCTCGAGGGCGATCTGATCTGCGACGACGTCAGGCTGGCCACCCGGTGTGGGGGTGTCGGCGCCCAGCGGACGGGTCACGGCGTTCGAAGTGCTCACTGACATCCAAAACGATCGAGGGGTGGCGCGGGAACCATCGAGTCTAGTCTCACTTCATGCCTGTTCCTGACTGCGTCCCGCCGACTGGAGCGCCGCTCATCGGAGGCACCGTTCGCCTCGACCGGATGCACCAGTCGGATGCCGCTGGGCTGCTTGCCGTGTACGCCGACCCACGCTGCTACGCCGAGGGCTACCAGATGACGGAGCCGCACCGGTCGGTAGCCGACACCGAGGCCTTCGTGGCGAGCTCCATCGCGGCCGCCAGTTCCGGCCGCACGGCCTACACGGTTCGGCTGGTCGCCGACTCTGCGCTCGGGGCGGCCGGAACCATCGTCGGGTCGAGCTCGCTCGGTGACGTCGACGTGGTTCGTCAGCACGTGCATCTTGGCTGGACGATGTACGGCTCGCGCTGGTGGGGCACGACGGTCAACCCGGAGACCAAGCTGCTGCTGCTCGCCCACGCCTTCGAGACGTGTGGGTTCGGACGCGTCAAGATCCAGACCGACGTGGTCAACGCCCGGTCGCGGGCGGCCATCCTCAAGCTGGGGGCGAGCCCCGAGGGCGTGACCCGCCGCGACAGCCGGCGAGCCGACGGGTCGTGGCGCGACTCCGCCGTGCACTCGATCCTGGTCGACGAGTGGCCGATGGTACGCGAGCGGCTCCTGACCCGGCTGTCGCACGCCGGCGACGACGACCGGGGTGAGTGACGCTCGGGGGCTCACCGGCGCCGCAGCGCTGCAGCGCCGGTCACCCATGGCCCGACCGCTGAGCGCCGACGCAGCCGCTGAGAAGGCCGCCGGGCCGTCCCGGCGGCGGCTCACCCGGCCCAGCCCATAGGGTGGGCGCCGTGAAGGTTCTCGTCCTCGGTTCCGGCGCTCGTGAGCACGCGATCGTGATGGCCTTGGCCGCCGACCCCGAGGTCGACGCCGTGGTCGCGGCTCCCGGCAACCCCGGCATCGACGCGACGGCGCTCTGTGTGCCGATCGACATCCTCGACGGTGACGCCGTGGTGCTCCTGGCCCACCACCACCAGGTCGACCTCGTGGTCGTCGGCCCAGAGGCGCCGCTCGTCGCCGGGGTCGCCGACGCCTGCCGCGCGGCGGGGGTGGCCGTGCTCGGCCCGTCGGCTCCTGCGGCGCAGCTCGAGGGCAGCAAGTCGTTCGCCAAGGAGGTGATGGCCTCCGCCGACGTGCCGACCGCCCTTGCCCATGTCTGCACGAGCCTCGAGCAGGTCGAGTGGGCGCTCGATGCGCTGGGCGCCCCCCACGTCGTCAAGGACGACGGCCTCGCCGCCGGCAAGGGGGTCGTGGTCACAGACTCCCGCGACGAGGCGCTCGCCCACGCCGGCCGATGCCTGGCCAAGCCGGGTGGGCGGCTGGTCGTCGAGGAGTTTCTCGACGGGCCTGAGGTGTCGGTCTTCTGCCTCTCCGACGGCGAGACCGTGGTCGCCCTCTCGCCGGCTCAGGACTTCAAGCGCGTCGGCAACGACGACCGTGGCCCCAACACTGGTGGCATGGGCGCCTACTCACCCCTCGAGTGGGCCCCCGCCGGCCTCGCCGACGAGGTGGTGGACCGCATCGCCCAGCCGACGGTCGATGAGATGCGCCGACGCGGCATCCCCTTCGTGGGGGTGCTCTACGTCGGGCTTGCTCTGACGCGACGCGGCCCGAAGGTCATCGAGTTCAACGTGCGGTTCGGCGACCCCGACGGGCAGGCCTGCCTCGCGCGCCTAGAGTCCCCGTTCGGCCAGCTGCTGCTGGCCACCGCGACGGCCGGCCTGGCGGCCTTCGGGCCGTTGCGCTGGTCTGCCGACCGGGCCGTCGTGGTGGTCGTCGCCTCGAAGGGCTATCCCGACGCGCCCCGAACGGGCGACCCCGTCACCGGGCTCGACGCGGCAGCCGAGGTGCCCAACGTCGTCGTGCTGCACGCGGGCACGAGGCGCGACGACGACGGCTCACTCGTGTCGTCGGGCGGCCGCGTGCTCGACGTGGTCGCCGTCGGCAGCACCCTCGCCAAGGCGCGCAAGACGGCCTATCGGGCGGTCGCGCTGATCGACCTACCGGGCGCGCACCATCGCAGTGACATCGCCGGCCGCGCCGAGCGGGGAGAGATCGTCGTGGAAGGACTGTCATGACCGCCGCACAGCTACCCGGCTACGAGCACACCTACTCCGGCAAGGTGCGCGACCTCTATGCGCCCCTCGGCCCCACGGGTCGACCGGTCGACGACCGACTCCTGCTCGTCGCCTCCGACCGTGTCTCGGCCTACGACTGGGTGCTCGAAACACCCATCCCCGACAAGGGCGTCGTGCTCACGCGCCTGTCGCTGTGGTGGTTCGACCAGCTCGCCGACCTCGTGCCCAACCATGTCGTGTCGACCGACGTGCCGGATGCCGTGTCGGGGCGGGCGGTGCTCGTGCGGCGTCTCGAGATGCTCAAGGTCGAGGCGGTCGCCCGGGCCTACCTGACCGGGGGAGGCCTCGAGGAGTACCGAGAGACGGGCACGGTGAGCGGCATCCCTCTGCCCGAAGGTCTGA
>JBBSTU010000224.1:0-6079 GCA_038235595.1 Actinomycetales bacterium
AGCCCCAGCTGCACCACCGCCGATCCGTGCGAGGCCACGACCTGCCCGGCGTATTCCTGAAGCAGGGCAGCGGTGCGCCGTCGATGGTGCTCCCTGGCGTTGCGAGGCCGGTCTACGGCGTACCACCCGCGGTGAAGCGGGCGGCAGTCGCCGTCTTTGACCAGTCGACGCAACGTCGTTCCGTCGACGCCGATGTTTGCGGCATGGCGGGCAGAGAACACGCCGTCAGTGGAAATGGCCTGCAGGTACATGTCGACCATGGTGCCGCTTGTCCACGTTGGGCGTCGGGGTGCCTGTGGAAAACCTAGATCACGTCGGTCGAACGACGGGTTCGTGAGCGAACGACGCGGCACACCCCGTCGTGCGCCCTCGAACGGGTCGGTCGCGGGGAGGGGGGGGGGGGCGGGGGGTGGGGGGGGGGGGGCTGCGGGCCTGTCGGCGCGGGCGGCTCCCCCGGGGACCCCGGGCCGGCCGCCCTCGATGCCCGCCTCGGGCTCACCGGTGGCGAGCTTGCTGTGGTGGCGGGAGTAGGTGAAGTAGATGATGAAGCCGATGGCCATCCACACCACGAACCGGATCCAGGTCTCGATCGACAGGTTGAGCACGAGGTAGAAACAGGCCAGGGCCGAGAGCCAGGGAACGATGGGGTTGCCGGGCACCTTGAACGAGCGCTTGAGGTCGGGGCGGCGCTTGCGTAGGATCGGGATGGCGATCGAGACGAGCATGAAGGCCGTCAGCGTGCCGATGTTGACCATCTCCTCGAGCTTGCCGATGGGGGTCAGCGAGGCGATGAGGGCGACGACAGAACCGATGATCAGGGTGAGCCGAACTGGCGTGCCCGTCTTGGGGTTGGTGCGGCCGAGCTTCTCGGGAATGAGGTTGTCGCGGCTCATCGCGAAGGTCACGCGGGTGGCGCCGATCATGAGCGTCATGACCACCGTTGTCAGGCCTGCGACCGCGCCGGCGGAGACGAGCGTGGCGAAGCCGTCCTGGCCCACGGTGGTGAACGCCGTGGCGAGCGCCGCCTTGGGGTCGACGTCCTTGTAGTTCACCATTCCGGTGATGACCAGGGTCGTCGCGACGTAGAGAATCGTGCAGATGATCAGCGACCCGATGATGCCGCGGGGCAGGTCGCGCTGGGGGTTCTTGGCCTCTTCGGCGGTGGTCGCGACGACGTCGAAGCCGATGTAGGCGAAGAAGACCACGGCCGCGCCGGCCATGATGCCGAGCACCCCGAAGCTGGCGGGCGTCGAGCCGGTGAGCACCTGGATGAGTGGTGTGGCCAGCCCTTCGGAGGTGGCGCCGGGCTGCGACGGCGGAATGAACGGCGACCAGTTCGCGGTGTTGACGTAGGAGATGCCCGCGATGATCACGAACAGCACGATGAACAGCTTCACGCCGACGAGCACGAGGTTGACCCGCATCGACTCCTTGATGCCCTTGGCGACCAGCAGGGTCAGTGCGACGACGAGCAGGAAGGCCGGGAGGTCGAAATGCGACCCCGGCCCCACCGAGTCGGGCCAGACGATGCCCAGCTGTTTCAGGAGAGTGACGAGATACTGCGACCACCCCTGGGCCACGACGCTGGCCCCCAGCATGAGCTCGAGCAGCAGGTCCCAGCCGATGATCCACGCGATGATCTCGCCGAGGGTGGCGTAGCTGAAGGTGTAGGCCGAACCTGAGATCGGAACGGTGGAGGCGAACTCGGCGTAGCACATCGCCGCCAGCCCACACACGATGGCGCCGACGATGAACGACAGCGCGATCGAAGGACCGGCGTAGTCTCTCGCGGCACGGCCGGTGAGGGTGAAGATGCCGGCCCCGATGATGACGCCGATGCCGAAGACGGTGAGGTCGAGGGCGCTCAGGCTCTTCTTGAGCTGATGCTCGGCCTCTTGGGACGAGGCCATCGAGGCCTCGATCGACTTGGTGCGGAAGATGCTCACTGCGGCCTCCCAGAGTCAACGCTGACTGTGTCGTGACCCAACGTAGACCTGACATGCCCCGGTTCGCGAGAGATGACCACTCGGCAGTTCCTGCGTCGGCAGAGACCGGATGCCGTGTGGTGTCAGGTCAGTCGGGTGAGTCGGCCGGCCAGAGGGGTAGCGGGCCGGTGTCGGCGGCTCGGCGACGCTTGCGGATGTCATCGCTCTGGTAGATCGGCTCACCCTCCTCGGCCGGCGTGATCGGCACGGCCCGGGAGTAGGAGTCGAGCCGGTCCTGCACCGGGCCGTGCACCCGATGGACGTCGGGGTACCCCGGGTAGCCTGCGTTCGGCTGCAGTGACTCGGGGGAGTCGGGGCCGCGCGAGATCGGGCTGGGGTTGGCTCGGCGGCGGCCGTGGTCGTCTCTGCGGCCGGTAAAGCCGGACCCGTCTGCCCCCCCTGGGCCCCTGGCACCCGGGTCACCCGGGTCACCCGGGTCGGTCTCGCCGTCGTCGTCCTGGGCCTCACCGGGCGGCAGGATGTGAAAGATCTCGGCGCAGATGGCGCGGTAGGTCACATCAGGGTTCGGCACCCAGTTGATGACTCTCAGGGCCTGGTCCTGACCGGCCGACTCCATGATGAAGCGGCCGTAGCCGATGAGCTGCCCGGGGATGGTGCGCTCGTAGGTCATGTCGGTCACCTTGGCGAGCGGCATCATCGCCACCTTGTGGGTGATCAGGCCGTAGCGCATCAGCAGCCGCTTGTCGGTGGCGAGGAACCAGTTGTGGCGCCACTGCGCCAGCCTCCAGAGCAGGCGGACAGCGACGGCGAAGAAGGCCCACCACAGCACGGTGGCGATGAGCTCGGTCGACGAGGTGACGTTCGAGTCGATGAGAAGCACCAGGGCGAAGGCGGCAATGGTCGAGGCGACGGGCTCGACCATGTGGGCCCAGTGTTCGCGCACGACGACGATCAGGGTCTCGCCCGGGAGCAGGACGGTAGCGAGACCTGCCGGTACCTCGTCTGCGCGTCGCTTCCGGGCCATCGTGAGCCGATCAGCCGAGCGTCAGCGGTTCAACAACGAGTTGAAGAAGCGCCGGATCGCGGTGAAACCGTCGAGGATCACGCCCCAGATGCTGGTGACGATGTCGGCGGCCTTCTCGGGCGACTGGAACACCGCGTAGACGAAGAAGACCAGCACGACGATCAGGATGACCTTCCGGGCTTTGGCCATCGGTCTCGGCTCCTTCGGGTGGGGGTGATGAGACGGTGCGCAGTCGCAGGTCGTCGTCGGGTGCGGCCAGGTCGAAGCCAGGCTCTGGTGCCAGTCCAGCACCGCACAGGCGTGTGCCCAGTGTGCCGCACGTGGCTGCTGTGACCGTGACTGACGGGCGCGTGTCGGTAGACGATCTGACCCGGCAGTAGTCTCCTCCCGTGCAGAGCCCTGAGACCCGGTACGCCGCAGAGCTGCGTTCCGCGTTGGGGCAGGTCGTTCGCACGGTGCCCGCGCGGCAGCTGACGGACACGACGGCCGCCCTCGTGGCCCGCTACCGGGCGGTCGCACCGGCCAGTGCGCCGATCCTGGCGTCGACGACGCAGGTGGCGGCCTACGCGGCCTACCGGATGCCGGCCACTCACGCTGCGCTCGTGTCGGTGCTGGGCGACCTCGCCTCTGCCGGGCTCTCGCCCCGCTCGATGGTCGACCTCGGCGGGGGAACCGGCGCAGCGGCGTGGGCCGCCGCCGAGTGCTTCGACCGTCTCGAGTCGATCGTCGTGCTCGACCAGGTCGGGGAGGCCCTTCGAGTGGGTCGGCAGCTCGTGGCCGGCGTGACCGACCCTGTGCTCGCGGGGGCCCGCTTCGAACGAGCCGAGATCAGGGCCCTGCCGCAGGTGCGGGGCGATCTCGTCACGATCTCGTATGTGCTCAGTGAGCTGGACCTGGTAGCGCAGCAGTCGCTCGTGGTCGATGCCATGCGGTTCGGCGACTGCGTCGTGGTGGTGGAGCCGGGTACCCCCGACGGCTACCGGCGCATCCTCTCGGTGCGTCAGCTGCTGCTGGGAGCAGGCTGGCGACTGGCGGGTCCGTGCCCGCACGAGGCGGACTGCCCGTTGCGGCAGGGTGACTGGTGCCACTTCGCCACTCGGCTGGAGCGCTCGGCCGAGCACCGGCGCATCAAGGGCGGCGAGCTGTCGTACGAGGACGAGAAGTTCTCGTGGATCGCGGCAACGTCGCCGAGCTCGCCTGCCCTTCAGTCACGTTCGGCTCGGATTCTGCGGCATCCGTTGAAGCGCAAGGGGATGGTCGAGTTCCAGGTGTGCCGAGCCGACGGCACGGCTGGTCGGGAAGTCGTCTCGAAGCGAGCCGGGCCGCGGTATCGGGCTGCTCGAGACGCCGACTGGGGCGACGGGCTGCCCTGACCCGGTGGCATCCGGGGAGAGGCCCTGACGATGGGTCGAACGCTGGGTCCGTGAGCGAACGCAGTGGTGTACCGGCGCGTTCGACCTCGAACGAGTCGTTCGCGGGAAAAGGGTGGGCGGGGAAAGGGGTGGGCGGGGAAGGGGTCAGACGACGCCGTAGAGACGATCTCCGGCGTCACCGAGCCCGGGCACGATGTAGCCCTTCTCGTTGAGCCGCTCGTCGACCGTGCCGACCACGACCTTGACCGGGATGTTTGTCGAGCTGAGCTCGCTCTCGAGGTGCGCGAGGCCTTCGGGGGCTGCGAGCAGGCACACGATCGTGATGTCGCGCGCCCCCTTCGTCGTCAGGTAGTTGACCGCCATCACCAGGGTGCCACCGGTCGCGAGCATCGGATCGAGGATGAACACCTGACGCCCGGTGAGGTCGTCGGGCAGCCGGTTCGCGTAGGTCGAGACCTCGAGCGTCTCCTCGTTGCGGATCATCCCCAGAAACCCGACCTCGGCGCTCGGCAGCAGCTTGACCATGCCGTCGAGCATCCCCAGCCCGGCGCGCAGGATCGGCACGATGATCGGCTTGGGGTTGGCCAGCTTGATGCCCGTCGTCGGGGCGACCGGCGTCTCGATGTCGAACGGCTCGGTGCGCACCTCACGGGTGGCCTCGTAGGCGAGCAGCGTGACCAGCTCTTCGGCCAGACGTCGGAACGTCGGGCTGTCGGTCCGCTTGTCGCGCAGATAGGTCAGCTTGTGGGCAATGAGCGGGTGATCGGCGACGTGAACGTCCATGAGGGAAACTTAGCGCGTGAGAGCAGAACGCAAGGCCCGCGCCGAGACGGCATCCGACGAGGCAGATGCCGCTGGGCTCGACGAGGCCTTCGCGCTCGCTCGCTCGGCGGTCGGCTCTCAGGACGTACCGGTCGGCGCGGTCGTGATCGACGGGGACGGCGCCGTGGTCGGGCGCGGGCAGAACGTGCGCGAGAAGCTCGGCGACCCGACGGGTCACGCCGAGGTGCTGGCTCTGCGAGAAGCGGCCTCGGCGCTCGGCACCTGGCGGCTTACCGGCTGCACGCTCGTCGCCACCCTGGAGCCGTGCGTCATGTGCGCCGGCGCGGCCATGGCGGCCCGGGTCGATCGCATCCTCTTCGCCGCGTGGGACCCCAAGGCCGGCGCCTGCGGCTCGGTGTGGGACCTGACTCGTGACCCGCTCGCGATGCACCCGGTGCCGGTGGTCGGCGGCGTGCGGGTGGAGGAGTCGGCTGCCCTGCTCGCTGATTTCTTCGAGGGCCGCAGGCTCGGGTAAGGTCTCGTCTCGGTGGCGTGTCCGAGCGGCCTAAGGAGCACGCCTCGAAAGCGTGTGTGGGGGTGACTCCACCGTGGGTTCAAATCCCACCGCCACCGCCAGTCACCTGCAGAAACGCCGGCCCACGCCTCTTCGGTGCGGGCCGGCGTTTCGTAGGGTTAGTCTCATTCGCGGTCTCATTTCGACCTGCGAAGACCGCTGACAGCCTGTTCTGGGGGGCTTCAGCCCCGTTCAGCGGCGTCCGTTTCGACGGGAACTTCTGTACGGAACACGCGCCGAAAGTGGGCTTGGCACTGTTCGCGGGCGTGCTCGACCGTACCTCCGCAACTGTTCGTCCGGTGCGGTCGTGCTGCCGGCACCTGGGAGCAGCCGGCGAAACGGGGTGGACCCTGTGTGTAGTGGTCATGCCCGGTCAGGTCGGGGCGGACGGGTTCGAGCA
>JBBSTU010000225.1:0-5998 GCA_038235595.1 Actinomycetales bacterium
GAGCCCGCGCTTGAGCGTGGCGACGGGGTCGGTGCCGGTCTTGGCGCGAACGCCCTCGAGGGCGCCGTAGACGATGGTCTCGGCGATCGACTTCTTACCGTCGAGGAGGATCTTGTTGACGAGCTGGGTCACGAGCGGGCTGGCGTAGACGGGGTCGACGACGAGCACGCGCTTCGGAGCGGGTCCTTTACGAGGCATCAGCTCTTCTCCTTCTTCGCGCCGTAAAGGCTGCGAGCCTGCTTGCGGTTCTTGACGCCCTGGGTGTCAAGGGTGCCGCGAACGATCTTGTAGCGCACACCGGGGAGGTCCTTCACCCGGCCGCCACGCACGAGCACGATCGAGTGCTCCTGCAGGTTGTGGCCGACGCCCGGGATGTAGGCCGTGACCTCGATACCGCTCGAGAGGCGCACGCGGGCAACCTTGCGAAGGGCAGAGTTCGGCTTCTTGGGGGTGGTGGTGTAGACGCGAGTGCACACGCCGCGACGCTGGGGCGAGCCCTTGAGCGCCGGGGTCTTGGCCTTGTTGGCCTTGTCCTGGCGGCCCTTTCGGACCAGCTGGTTGATGGTAGGCAACCTGGTTTCTCCGTACGTTTGCTGGTGGTCTGCCGGCCCGCTGGCCGACTCCTTGATCATTTCGCCCACCCCCGAAGTCGGGCGTGTCACTGATGTGACCCGCCGTGGTCGGTGGGTGCGCGGTGCTCTCCCCCGCATTCTCCGCGCACTCGGTCCGAGACGGATCGAGGGCGTGGATTGCCCGGCAAGAGGTGTGCTCTGGCAACTCGTGGTGCTCAGGCGGAGGAACCGCAGGAACAGGGCACAGGAGCCGTCATCGCGCATGCTGAGGACGCGCCTCAGACACAGTGTTCAAGCGTACCGGGGCGCGCTGTCCCTACCAAATCGGTGTAGGAACACCGTCTCAGCCACGCCATCTCCCCGACCCCATCTGCGCCAGGTGAACGCAGCGGGGGGCTGGGGGGCGAGGGTCAGCCCAGGCGCCAGTCGCCCGCATACATGTGCAGCACCGGTAGGCCGAGAGCCTCACGGGCCTTGGACGCCCAGTCGGTGTGGAAGGTGTCCTCGACCGCATGCGGCTCGGTGACGACCACGACCTCTCGGGCGCCGAGCCTGGCGACCTCCTCGACGAGGGTCGGCATCGGGTCGTCGGCGGTGATCTCGCCGGTGGCGGCGACGTCGTGGGCCGCGAACTCACGCAGGGTGGTGCTGAGCGCGGTCTCGGCGTCGGCGTGCGCCTCGATCCCGTCAACGGGTCGTAGCGAGTCGAGGGCCTCACGCATCTCGAAGAGGCTGAGGTGGTCGAGGACGCTGGAGAGCACGTTGCGGTCGGTGTCGGCCGGCACGAGCACCCGGTAGGTGGCGCCCTCCTCCAGGTGCATGGCGACGATCTTGTCGACGTCAACGGCCTTGAGCGCCTCTTCGGTCAGCACGATGACGGTCGGTGCCGCGTCACTGCCGTGCTCCGGCGACGCAGCGTTGGGCCGCTGCGGCCGGGCCTGCCCGTCGCGGTGAGAGGCGTCGGTATCGGTTGAGGTGGAGGTGGAGGTGGAGATGGGAGTGCTGTCCGTGGGCTCGACGCCGGGCTCGCTCATGCGGCCAGCCTAGACCGCGAGGTCGCCCGACCAAGGGCGGCATCCTCAGTGCTGCGCGATGTGGGCGCGTCAGCGCCTCCAGCGAGCGAGAAGCTCCCCCGTGGGCCGGTTCGGTCTTCCTGACCGCAGCCGAGCCGCCGTCGGACCACGCGCGCGGAGTGACCGGCGAGAACCGCCCACGGGGTCAGCCACCCCTGGTCGTCACCGGAACGCGGTCAGGGTGCCACCGGAGGGGACGAGCAGCATGCCCCCACCCACCGCCAGGGAAGACCTGAGCACCGCTTCCTGAGATCACGGGTGGAGCGCTTCCCGTCACGGCAGGCTGCAGCCAGAGCCGTCGACCGGTCGAGGCGGAGTACGCCGCAACACCCTCAGACGTCGTGAGCAGCGCCCGGTCGCCGCTGACGGCAGGCGGTGCCGAGAAGGGCAGAGTGAATTTCACGGCGCCACCGGAGGTGGAGAGGGCGTAGGTCGCATCAGCCCAGTCGCGAACCCACAGGGTGTTGCCGTGCAGCACTGGCGTGAGCGGCGTCAGGCAGCAGTAGATGGTGTTCCACAGAGCCGCGCCGTTGCGCGTCAATGCTCTGGCTCGGTCTAGACCTCCGGCCAGGTAGACCTTGCCGCCTCCGACTGCCGCTCCTCTCGCTGGATCCGCGGTGTTGGTCCAGAGCACACGTCCAGTGGCCACGTTGAGGGCGAAGGTCGTTGACTGGTTGCCGTCGCCGACCACGAAGAGCCGGCCGGACACGGCGGTCGGAGGCTCGACGTAGGTCAGCTCCTGCGGCAGCTGCGCCGACCACAGCTGCACACCGGTAGCAGGGCTCAGTGCGCGAACGCGGCCCGCGGCGTTCAATGTCAACAACTTGCCGTTGTCGAAGGCCAGCGAAGCCACCTGCCAAAAACCGCCCAGCGCGACGGGGCCCCAGACCCGGCGACCGGTGCGCGCATCGAGCGCGTAGACCGAGCCGCCGTAGGCGTCTCCGGTCGCCGTCGCCACGAACACCCGGCCACCGGCGGTGACGGCGTAGGAGACGTGGTCATCGAGGCGTACCTGCCACGCGCGCTTCATGGTGCTGCGTAGGGGAGCCCCCTTGGCGAGACCATCATGCTGGGAGTTCTGAAGGTAGTTGCTGGCCTCCCCCACGACGGATGCTGAGGTCAGAGCGACCGGTTCGACCTGCTCGGCACTGCGCGCGTTGGCCGGCGCCATGGAGGTGGCGGCCAGCGCCGTCGAGACCAGGGTCAAGCCCAGCCAGCGACGCACTCGCCGGGCAGTGGAGCCACGCCCGGCCGCGTGCTGGGGTGACGACGAGCTCGTCGAGACGGAAAGGGTCGAGACACGAAGCACGAGATCCCCCATCGCAAAGTCTGCGCAACACCACTGGTGGCGGCGAAGCCTGCTTGAGTTTTACCGCCTGACCGATTTCGTCGTACCCCAACGGCCTGACTGACACGGCATTCACAGGAAGCACCTCGTTACGGGCCCGCTGAACCTCGTCCGCAACGTCTCAGGCCCGGCTCTGATCGCCGCGAGAACAGCGCTGGGCCCGGCCCGCGCATGATGCGCGAACCGGGCCCAGCGGCATCCGAACGGATGCTGGCGGTCAACCGATCAGAACTGGTCGAGCCCCAGCGCCTCGTCGTCGAGACGGATGGCCTCGCCGCTGCCCGTGCCGAAACCTGCGTAGTCGTAGGCGTCGTAGTTGGGCAGGGAGTACATCGCGGCCTTGGCCTCTTCGGTCGGCTCCACCTTGACGTTGCGGTAGCGGGGCAGGCCCGTACCGGCGGGGATGAGCTTTCCGAGGATGACGTTCTCCTTGAGGCCGAGCAGCGGGTCGCTCTTGGCCTCCATGGCCGCCTGCGTGAGCACCCGGGTGGTCTCCTGGAAGGAGGCCGCCGAGAGCCACGACTCAGTCGCCAGCGAGGCCTTGGTGATGCCCATGAGCTCGGGACGACCGGCAGCCGGACGCCCACCCTCGGCCATGACCCTGCGGTTCTCGTCCTCGAACCGGCCACGTTCGGCCAGCTCGCCGGGCAGCAGGTCGGCGTCGCCGGCCTCGATGATCGTCACGCGACGCAGCATCTGCCGCACGATGACCTCGATGTGCTTGTCGTGGATCGACACACCCTGCTGGCGGTACACGCGCTGCACCTCGTCGACCAGGTGCGTCTGCGCGGCCCGGGGGCCGAGAATGCGCAGCACCTGCTTCGGGTCGATGGCGCCCTGCACGAGCTTCTCGCCGACCGTGACGTGGTCGCCGTCGGTGATCAGCAGGCGCGAACGCTTGCTGACCGGGTAGGCGTGCTGCTCGGAGCCGTCGTCGGGCGTGAGCAGCACCCGGCGCGCCTTGTCGGTGTCCTCGATCTCGACGCGCCCGGTGGCCTCGGCGATGGGAGCGACACCCTTGGGCGTGCGGGCCTCGAACAGCTCGACGACGCGGGGAAGACCCTGCGTGATGTCGTCAGCCGCCGCGGCGCCACCGGTGTGGAAGGTACGCATCGTCAGCTGCGTGCCGGGCTCACCGATCGACTGGGCCGCGATGATGCCGACGGCCTCGCCGATGTCGACCAGCTTGCCGGTCGCGAGCGACCGCCCGTAGCAGAGGGCACACGTGCCGACCTTGGAGTCGCAGGTGAGCACCGACCGGATCCGCACCTCGTCGACGCCGGCCGCGTAGAGCGCGTCGATGACGACGTCTCCGAGGTCGATGCCGGCCACCGCGAGCGTCTGGCCGTCGACGACGACGTCCTCCGCGAGCGTGCGAGCGTAGATCGAGGCCTCGACGACCTCGTTCAGGCTGCGCGTGCCGGTGAGCTCGTTCGTCGAGGCGATCGGCAGCTTGAGGCCACGGTCGGTACCGCAGTCGTCCTCACGGATGATGACGTCCTGGCTCACGTCGACCAGGCGCCGGGTGAGGTAGCCCGAGTCGGCCGTACGCAGCGCCGTGTCGGCCAGACCCTTGCGAGCGCCGTGCGTCGAGATGAAGAACTCGAGCACCGTGAGGCCTTCACGGAAGTTCGCCTTGATCGGGCGCGGGATGATCTCGCCCTTCGGGTTGGCCATCAAGCCGCGCATGCCGGCGATCTGACGGATCTGGAACCAGTTACCACCAGCGCCCGAGCTGACCATCCGGTAGATGGGGTTCGTGCGCGGGAAGTTGTGCTCCATCTCCTTGGCGACCTGGTTGCTCGCCTGCGTCCAGATCTCGACGAGCTCCTGGCGACGCTCGTCATCAGTGATCAGACCGCGTTCGTACTGGGTCTGGACCTTGGCCGCCTTGGTCTCGTAACCCTCGAGGATCTCCGTCTTGTTGTCCGGCGTGATGACGTCGGAGATGGCGACGGTGCAGCCCGATCGGGTCGACCAGTGGAAACCGGCCTCCTTCAGGGCGTCGAGGGATGCCGCGACCTGCACCTTGGAGTAGCGCTCGGCGAGGTCGTTGACGATGCCCGACAGGGTCTTGCGGTCGACGGGCGTGTTGATGAACGGGTAGTCCACCGGCAGGGTCTCGTTGAACAGCGCGCGGCCCAGGGTCGACTCGATGGTCATGCTCGAGACGAGGCCCTCGGCGTTGGCCACGACACCCTCGGGCAGCTCGAAACCGGCCGGGGGGACGGTGTCCGTGAGGCGCAGCTTGATCGCCGACCCGAGCAGGATCTCGCCGTGGTCGAAGGCCATCCGGGCCTCGGCCGGGCTGCTGAACGCCCGACCGGCGCCGATGCCGCCGCCGTCGACGGCGTCGGTCATGTGGAAGATGCCGGTGATCATGTCCTGGGTGGGCATGGTCACGGGGCGACCGTCGGCCGGCTTGAGGATGTTGTTGCTGCTGAGCATGAGGATGCGGGCCTCGGCCTGCGCCTCCGCGGACAGCGGCACGTGCACGGCCATCTGGTCACCGTCGAAGTCGGCGTTGAAGGCCGAGCAGACGAGCGGGTGGATCTGGATGGCCTTGCCCTCGACGAGCTGCGGCTCGAACGCCTGGATACCCAGTCGGTGCAGGGTCGGTGCCCGGTTGAGCAGCACGGGGTGCTCGTTGATGACCTCTTCGAGCACGTCCCACACCTGGGGCCGCTGGCGTTCGACCGCGGCGAGATCAAGCTCGGTTCGGCGGTCAAGCTGCGTCTGGCCGATGCCGTTCCGCCCGCCGGGTTCGAGCTGCCCGAGGGTGTCACGGCCGACGAGCAGGGCATCGTGCCCAGCATCACGGTCGAGAGCACGCTGGGTCGTGCGATGTTCAACGAGACCCTGCCGGTGGACTACCCGTTCATCAACACGGCCGTCGACCGCAAGACCCTGTCGGGCATCGTCAACGACCTCGCGGAGCGTTACTCCAAGGTGCAGGTCGCGGCCTCCCTCGACGCCCTGAAGGAGGCCGGTTTCCACTGGTCGAC
>JBBSTU010000226.1:0-5934 GCA_038235595.1 Actinomycetales bacterium
CCATCAGCCAGCTCGAGCGGCTCGGTACCGTTCCACGTGAGCTCGAGCAGGCTTCCGCGCGAACCTTTCGTGGGCCCGCTGATGGTTCCCGAGCCGAACAGGTCGCCGGTGCGCGCCGAGGCGCCGTTCACCGTCAGGTGAGCCAACATCTGGGAAGGAGACCAGTACATGGCCGCGTGTTCGGGGCGGGAGATCACCGTGCCGTTGAGAGACACCTCGACGTGCACGTCGAGGCCGAAAGCGTCGCCGCGCAGGTAGGGCAGCGGAACGGGGTCGGTCTGGCCGGGGAGGGGAACCCGAGCGGGATCCAGCGCGGTCAGGGGTGTCACCCAGGCCGAGATCGTGGTCGCGAACGACTTGCCCAGAAACGGGCCGAGCGGCACGTACTCCCAGGCCTGCAGGTCTCGGGCGCTCCAGTCGTTGAGGATGACGACGCCGAAGAGGTGGTCGGCCGCCTCGTCGACGGTGAGCCTTGTGCCGAGGTCGGTAGCCCCACCGACGACGTAGCCGAGCTCGGCCTCGATGTCGAGGCGGATGCTCGGCCCGAACACCGGCTCGGGGTCGTTCGGGCCCTTGCGCTGACCGGATGGGCGCACCACGTCGCTGCCCGAGACGACGACGGTACCGGAGCGGCCGTGGTAGCCGATCGGCAGATGCTTCCAGTTGGGGGGCAGGGCGGCGTTGTCGGGTCGGAAGACCTTCCCGACGTTGCTGGCGTGATGCTCGCTCGCGTAGAAGTCGACGTAGTCGGCCACCTCGATGGGCAGGTGCAGTGTCACGTCGCCCAAGGGGTACACGTGCGGCAGCATGGCGTCGCGGTGCACGTCGTTCGTGACGATCTCCGTGAGCCACTCGCGCGCGATCCGCCAGACCTCAGGCCCGAGGTCGATGAACGGGTTGAGGGTCGGGTTAGCCCACGCCGCAGCGAGACTCGGCCCGTCACCCGGGTCTCCACCGAGCGCGGCTACCGCTGATACGTCGATGACGTGGTCGCCGACGCGCACCCCGGCCCGCCTGCGGCCGTCGGTCCCGGTGCTGAAGACTCCGTAGGGGAGGGTCTGTGGGCCGAAGGGGTGGTCCGGTGGCACGTCGAGCCAGGTGTTCACGATGTTCGTCCTTCGCGTAGGAGCAGGCCGAGCGCTTCGAGCTCGGTGAGAGGGTCGAGCACACCGCAGCAGCCGAAGGCGGTGAAGCTGCCGCGGGCTCGTGCCGCCTCGACGGCGGTGAGTGGAGAGACCCGGTCGGTCAGCACCTCGGCGTTGCGGATGCCGAGAGTCTCGGCGAGCTCCTGCGCCTCGGCGCCGTCGAGCGCCTCGTGCGTGGCGAGGATGACGTTGAGCAGGCCGTGCTGGGGCTCGCCCTGGTGGTCGCCGCGCACCACGTGGTGCAGACCGCCGGTCAGCTTGAACGCCAGCCCGCGCAGGATGGTCGCGTCGAGGAACTCGGCCAGGGCGGTCTCATCGGGCCACGGCCACTCCGGGGTCGCCCCCGTGCGGAACTTGGCGAGCACCGTGGCGTTCTCGTCTACGGCGGAGGCGATGTCGTCGAGGGCGCTGCCCTGCTCGGGGCCACGAGCGACCTCGACGACAACCGGCAGGTCGAGGGCGAGTGCCGAGCGCCAGCCGGGCGACCAGCCGAGCTCTACGACCACGACGCGCACCCGGGGCTCGCGACTCAACACCTCTGCGCCATCGGTCAGCAGCGAGACCGGCGTGCCCGGTCGCACGACAAGGCCGACCTCCAGCGGGCGCTTCTCAGTGCGGTCGTCGGCCACCGCCAGGCGGGCCAGCCCGGCTGCGTCGGAAGCGCGCAGGAGCAGCGGGCCGAGGTGAGCGGCATCCGAGCCGTCGCGTCGTGTCAGGTGTTCGGAGACGGCTACCTCGAGCGCCGCGTCACCCGGCGGGAAGACAGCGGCGTCGTCGACGAGATGGTCGAACAGCGGCGTCCTTGACATGCGGGCCAGCGTATCGCAGTGTTTCTCTCAAGAGACGCCGACGTCCGATGAGCGGACGTCGTGGTCATGCAGGTGAGCGAGGAGCGACATGGCGCACTACCAGGCGGTCGGAAGCATCCCGCCGAAGCGGCACACACAGCACCGTCGCCCGTCGCCGGGCAAGAAGGTCGGCGAGCTTTACTACGAAGAGCTGATGGGCGAGGAAGGCTTCAGCTCTGACAGCTCGCTGCTGTACCACCGCAACATCCCCTCGACGATCAGCGAGTCGCGCATCTGGGAGCTTCCCGACCAGTCGACCAGCCCGAACCACCCGCTCGTGCCGCGGCACCTGAAACTGCACAACCTCTTCGACGCCAAGGCGATCCGCGAGACCGACGTCGTCACTGGTCGGCGCCTCGTGCTCGGTAACGGTGACGTGCGCATCTCATACGCCGTCGCGGCTCGGCCGAGCCCGTGGTACCGCAACGGCATCGGCGACGAGTGCGTCTACGTCGAGCGCGGCCGAGCACGGGTCGAGACGGTGTTCGGCGCCTTCGACGTGGGGGAGGGCGACTACGTGGTCATCCCGCGGGCCACGACGCACCGGTGGGTCCCGAAGAGGTCGACGAAGGACCCCCTACGCGCCTACTGCATCGAGGCCAACAGCCACATCGCGCCGCCGAAGCGCTACCTCAGCAAGTACGGTCAGCTGCTCGAGCACTCGCCCTACTGCGAGCGAGACCTCCGACTGCCCGACGGGCCGTTGCTGGCCGAAGACGTGGGAGCCTCCGCCGACGATACGACCGAGGTGCTCATCAAGCACCGTGGCAACGGTCCCGGCGGGGTGGTCGGCACGGCGCACACGCTGCCGCACCACCCGCTCGACGTCGTCGGCTGGGACGGCTGCCTCTATCCGTACGTGTTCAACGTGCGTGACTTCGAGCCGATCACCGGTCGCATCCACCAGCCACCGCCGGTCCACCAGGTCTTTGAAGGCGCGAACTTCGTGATCTGCAACTTCGTGCCGCGCCAGGTCGACTACCACCCACTTGCCATCCCGGTTCCCTACTACCACTCGAACGTCGACAGCGACGAGATCATGTTCTACGTCGACGGCGACTACGAGGCCCGCAAGGGCTCGGGTATCGGCAAAGGCTCGATCTCGGTGCACCCGGGTGGCCACGCTCACGGTCCGCAGCCCGGCGCCACCGAGGGCTCCATCGGCGTGCACAGCTTCGACGAGCTCGCGGTCATGGTCGACACCTTCCGACCGCTCGAGCTCGGCGAGGGCGGGTCCGCGGTCGACGACGGGCAGTACGCGCTGTCGTGGTCGCGCAGCGGCGGGGCCCGGGGCGGCGTGGCCTCACGTCAGGCCAGCGGCATCCACAGCGAGGGGTGAGGTGGTAGCGGGGGCGTCGGCCGCGGGGGAGTCGTCGAAGACCCTCGACCGCGGCATCCGCCTGCTCGAGCTGTTGCTGACCCCCGACGCCACGGCCGGCCTGACCATCACCCAGCTTGCCGCCGGCCTCGAGGTGGGGCGACCGGTCGTGTACCGACTGGTCGCGACCCTCGAGCAGCATCGCCTAGTGGTGCGACGCGATGGGGGCCGAGTTCGTTTGGGCGGCGGTCTGACTCGTCTCGCGGCGGGGGTGACACCAGTGATCCAGACCGAGGCCCTGCCGGTGCTTCGGCGGTTGGCGGATGCCTGTGGTGCCACCGCGCACCTCACCATCGCCGAAGGCGACCAGGCCCTCGCTCTGGTCGTCGTCGAACCGACGTGGACCGATGTGCACGTCGCCTACCGGTCTGGCGCCCGCCACCCGCTCACTCAGGGCGCCGCCGGCCGGGCCATCCTGGCCGGCCGTGCCGGGAGGTTCGAGGTCGTGGCTACCGATGGAGAGCTGCAGTCAGGGGCCCACGGCCTTGCGTGCCCGTTACCGCCTGGCACCTCTGCGGTGCCGACGCTGGACGCCTCGGTGGGAGTCGTCTCGTTCGAACCCTTGGCCCCCGAGGTTGGCCCCCGGCTTCTCGCAGCCGCCCGAACGCTTGGCGAGCTGCTGCGCTGAGCGGGCTGCCATTGCTCCTCGGCACCACGCCCGTTCACACCGTAAAGAGTTGGTCAGGAAGTGGGCGTTTAGGCCAGCGGGCGAAGACGCGAGGGAGTAGTTCTTGTCGCAGGTGCTCAACGGCGAGCATCCTGATGACAAGGGGTAGACATGAAAATCAGGCACGTTCTCGTCGCAGCGGCCACCACCGCACTGCTCGTTCCCGCCTCGGCGCTCGTCGCCGTCGCCGCGGCCCCGAACAACGACACAGTCTCCGGGGCGCGCACCATCGCCTCACCCCCGAAGACGATCACGCAGAACACCACCTCGGCCACGACCGACGCGGTGGACAGTGACCTGAACGCCTTCTGCGGGGCGCCGGCGACGAACGGCAGCGTCTGGTTCAAGTACGTCGACAAGAGCGGCAAGGGCCTGCTCGTCGACACGTCCGCGTCGAACTACACCACCGGCGTCATGATCGTGGCCGGCAACCCCACCACAGGCGGCGCGCTCGTCGCCTGCGGTCCCAGCCTGGCTGCGGCCACCGGCGCCCCCGGAACCACGTACTACGTCATGGCCTTCTCCGACACCGCCGGCGTCACCGGCGGCCAGCTGAAGGCGACCTTCTCGGAGGCTCCCCCGTCGCCGACCGCGACCCTGACTGTGGCCAAGGGCGCCGTGGCCACGAAGAACGGCAGCCTCAAGGTGCACGGCACCTACTCGTGCACCAACGCCGACTCCTTCAACAGTGTCATCCAAGGGCAGGCCACTCAGCGCGCCGGGCGGCTGAAGATCAACGGCTACTTCTTCATCGACGGATTGACCTGCGACGGCAAGGTGCGCGCGTGGAAGGCGACGGCCACGAGCGACAACGGCTACTTCGCCTCCGGTCGGGCCACCAGCTCGTCGACCGTGTTCGCTTGCGGCCTCATCGAGTGTGCGGAGCAGACGGTCGCCCGTAAGCTCACGGTCACCAAGGCCCCCTGACGTCAGGGCTCCGGTGAAGGGGTGCGCCAAGACCGTACGTGGTCGTGGCGCACCCCTTCCCGCGCCCAGGCCACGGGGGGCGGGCTGCGCTGACGAATCGTGCCGATGCCCTCAGGCTTTCTGCCGCTACGCCAACCTCCGCGACCGCCTGCTCTCGAGGCGGCTTCGCACCTGGACGCGCGACGGCGGAGTGGGCTTCGGGAACAGGACGGTCGCGGTGACTCGATCGAGAATCCGATTCCGCGCTGCTGCCGGACGCCGCGGGACTTGGCTGGCCAAGCTCTCGAATAGGCAGTGAGCGGAACTGCGACCGTGGTGGCGACTCAGCTGGCGATGAGGTCGGTGAGGTAGCGCTCGAAGGGGCTGAGCGGTGGGTCGGTCGCGTGCTGATGGTGGCCGCTGGCTGCAGGGCTGGGCTGCTGCGCTGGCGCCTTCCCGGGGATGAGGGGTGGCGGGTTGGATTGGTAGGTATGGCCGGTGGGGGTGGTCAGCTCGACGAGGTGTGGTGCGCCGGGTTGTCGCGACTCCGGCTGGAGGGTGCGGGCGGTGAAGCCGGGGAGCTGTTTGGTGTGGTTGCACCGCACGCACAACCCTTGGCCGTTGCCGGCGGTGGTGGGCCCGCCGAGGGCGTGGTCCTGGATGTGGTCGAGGTGGCGGATCGGGGCGTCGCACCAGGGGGTGCGGCAGGTGCCGGCGTCGCGGGCGAGCAGGTATCGGCGGAGGTTGCCGTCGAAGACGCGGCGGGTGGAGTCCATGGCGACCAGCTGCCCGGTGGTGGGGTGGGTGTAGAGGCGCCGGACCCAGACCCGGGCGTGTTCACGCAGCCCCGAGTTGTCGGCACCAGTGGCAGCACGGGCGGTGGTGGCGTTGGCGGCACCTACGTCGCCGGGCCCGGTCTGGTCGGTGTCAGCGTCGTTCGGGGTGAGCAGGTCGCGGACCCAGCCGGCGGGGACGGTGCCGTACCCGGGG
>JBBSTU010000227.1:0-5871 GCA_038235595.1 Actinomycetales bacterium
CAACCTGACCAAGGGCACGGCCGGCGCCGCCGTGCAGTGCGCGAACCTCGCGCTCGGTCTCGACGAGACGCTGGGACTACCGATGAACGGAGTGGCGCCATGAGCTCGAACGTTAGTCTTCCCAAAGGTTTTCGGGCCTCCGGCGTGACAGCCGGGCTCAAGGTGAGCGGCCGGAGTGACGTCGCCCTCGTCGTCAACGACGGGCCCGACCACCATGCCGCCGCCGTGTTCACCTCGAACCGCGTCGAGGCCGCGCCCGTGACGTGGTCGCGGCAGGCGGTCAGCGACGGGCGCATCGACGCCGTCGTGCTCAACTCGGGTGGCGCCAACGCCTGCACGGGCTCGCAAGGCTTTCTCGACACCCACCGCACCGCCGAGCACGCTGCTGCCGCGCTGGGGGTCTCGGCCGGCGATGTGCTGGTCTGTTCCACCGGCCTGATCGGCGAGCTGCTGCCGATGGACACGCTGCTCGCGGGTGTCGACGCCGCCCACGCCGCCCTCGCCGACGACGGCCATCTCGCGGCCGCCACCGCGATCATGACCACCGACACCGTGCCGAAGGTGGCCGGCCACGAGGGTGCCGGGTGGTCGATGGCCGGCATGGCCAAGGGCGCGGGCATGCTCGCCCCCTCGCTGGCCACGATGCTCGTCGTCATCACGACCGATGCCGTGGTCGATGCCGCCGACCTCGACGCATCGCTGCGGGCCGCCACTGCCCTGACGTTCGACCGCATCGACTCCGACGCCTGCCAGTCGACCAACGACACCGTCACGGTTCTCGCCTCGGGGGCATCGGGCGCCACGGTGGCGTCAGGCGAGCTCACCGAGGCACTCACCGGGGTCTGCCGCGACCTGGCCCGCCAGTTGATCGCCGACGCCGAGGGTTCCTCCCACGACATCGCGATCGAGGCCCGAGGCGCCGCCACTGTCGATGACGCACTGGAGGTGGCTCGGGCGGTGGCGCGCAACAACCTCTTCAAGTGCGCCGTCTTCGGCAACGACCCCAACTGGGGCCGGGTGCTCGCCGCCGTGGGCACCACCCGCGCGGCCTTCGACCCTTCCACGCTCGACGTCGCGATGAACGGCATCCAGGTGTGTCGCTCGGGGGGAGTCGGTGACGACCGGTCACTCGTTGACCTCACCCCACGCGAGGTACACGTCGTCATCGACCTCCATGCCGGCGAAGCGACCGCGACGGTTCTCACCAACGACCTGACCCACGAGTACGTCCACGAGAACTCGGCGTACTCGACATGACACCCGAGGTGACACCGGACAGGAGTGCCCCATGACCCCACAGGAGACCCTTCACCTGCGCGGCCTCATCGACGCCGCCGCGATCCGGGTCGCGGCGGGCAAGGCGGCCACCCTCGTCGAGGCCCTGCCGTGGCTGGAGCGTTTCCGGGGGGCCCTCGTCGTGGTCAAGTACGGCGGCAACGCCATGGTCGACGACACCCTGAAGAAGGCGTTGGCCCAGGACATCGCGTTCATGCGGTTCGCCGGGCTGCGCCCGGTCGTCGTGCACGGCGGCGGCCCGCAGATCGGGGCGATGCTCACCCGCCTCGGTCTTCCCAGCGAGTTCAAGGGCGGCCTACGCGTCACGACCCCCGAGGTGATGGAGGTGGTGCGCATGGTGCTGTCCGGCCAGGTCGGTCGAGAGCTCGTCGGGCTGCTCAACCAGCACGGCCCCATCGCGGTGGGACTCTCCGGCGAGGATGCCGGTCTGCTCGGGGCCCGCCGCCGCGGCGCGGTGGTCGACGGCGAGACCGTCGACATCGGTCTCGTGGGCGACGTCGAGAGCGTCAACCCGTCGGCCGTGCTCGACATCCTCGCGGCGGGTCGGGTGCCGGTCGTCTCCACGATCGCACCAGACCTCGACGCCCCGGGGCAGGTGCTCAACGTCAACGCCGACACCGCAGCCGGGGCGCTCGCGGTCGCGTTGGGAGCCGAGAAGCTGGTCGTGCTGACCGACGTCGAGGGCATCTACGCGAACTGGCCCGACCGGGGGTCGCTGCTGTCGGCCATCGACGTCACGTCGGCGAAGGTGCTCCTGGGCCAGGTCGACGACGGCATGGTGCCCAAGCTCGAGGCGTGCATCCGGGCCGTCGACGGCGGCGTGCCCCAGGCTCACGTGGTCGACGGTCGCAAGGCGCACTCGATCCTGCTCGAGATCTTCACCGACGAGGGCATCGGCACGATGGTGCTTCCCGACCCCGAACCCGACCCCGAACCGACAGTGCAGGAGGCGTCATGACCGCCGGAAGCGAGCTGCTGGGTCGCTACGCGAGGTCGATGGTGCCGGTGTTCGGCACCCCGCAGCTGGTACTGGCCTCGGGTGACGGCTGCTGGGTCACCGATGTCGACGGCCGGCGCTACCTCGACCTGCTCTCGGGAATCGCCGTGAACGCCCTCGGCCACGCGCACCCGGCGCTCGTGCAGGCGCTGGCGAAGCAGGCCGAGGCCGCCATCCACCTCTCGAACTTCTTCACCTCCGAGCCGGCGATCAGCCTGGCCGAACGGATTCTGCGGATCGCGGCGGCCCCGGCCGGCTCGGGAGTGTTCTTCACCAACAGCGGCACCGAGGCCATCGAAGCAGCCGTCAAGCTGTCGCGGCGCACCGGCCGCAACCGCATCGTCGCCCTCGAGGGCTCTTTCCACGGACGCACGACCGGCGCTCTTGCCCTGACCCACAAGGCGGCCTACCGCGAACCCTTCGAGCCGCTGTTGCCGGGCGTGGTGTTCGTGCCGGCCGGAGACGAGCAGGCCCTGCGTGACGCCGTCGACGCGACCACCGCCGCCGTCATCCTCGAGCCGATCCAGGGGGAGGCCGGTGTGCGCGAGCTCGCCGACGACTACCTGCGTCTCGCGCGTGAGCTGACCACCAGTGCGGGCGCGCTGCTCGTCGTCGACGAGATCCAGTGCGGCATCGGCCGTACCGGTGACTGGTTCGCCCACCAGCGGTCGGGCGTGGTGCCCGACGCCATGACGCTCGCCAAGGGCCTGGCCGGTGGGGTTCCGATCGGCGCCCTCGTGACCTTCGGCGACGCCGTCACCGGTCTGCTCGAGCCGGGCCAGCACGGCACCACGTTCGGGGGCAACCCGCTCGCCTGCGCCGCCGGTCTGGCTGTGCTCGACACCATCGAGAGGGACAACCTGCTGGAGCACGTGGTGGCGGTCGGCACGCTGCTCGACGAGGTCGACGTCGAGGGCGTGACGACCACGCGCGGACGCGGCCTGATGCGCGCGATCGAGCTCGACGGCATCCCGGCTCCGGCCGCGATGGTGGCCGCCCGGAACGCCGGCTTCATCGTCAACGCGGTCACCCCGACGGCGCTGCGGCTCACGCCTCCCCTCGTGATCTCGGCCGACGAGCTGCAGTCGTTCCTGGCGGCGCTACCGGCCATCCTCGAGGTGGCGAAGGGGGTGGGTCGCTGATGAGCCGCACCCAGCGGCAACGACGCATCATCGAGCTGCTCGAGGCGAACGTGGTTCACAGCCAGGGGGAGCTGGCCGACCTGCTCCTCGCCGAGGGCACCGACGTCACCCAGGCCACCCTCTCCCGAGACCTCGTCGAGGTCGGGGCCGTCAAGGTGCGCCGTGGGCGCGCCCTCGCGTATGCCGTGCCGGCCGAGGGCCCTGCGCCGGCAGGAGTGGCGTCGACCGGGTCCATTGCCGACGCGGCGAGCGACCGGCTGCGGCGCACCTGCGAAGAGCTGCTCGTGTCTGCCGCAGTGGCGGTCAACCTCGTGGTGCTGCGCACCCCACCGGGGGCCGCCAACTACCTCGCCTCGGCCATCGACCAGACTCGTGACCCCGACATCATGGGCACGATCGCCGGAGACGACACGATCCTGCTCGTCGCCCTGTCAGCAGACCAGGCGGACGCGATCGCCGTACGCCTGCTCGACCTAGCAGGCTCGGGCGACTGACCGGCCGGAGCGGTCGTTGACTGCCCTGCCCGCCCACCGTTACCGCACCAGGAGATGGACGCCATGACCCCCGACACCGCCCCGCAACCTGAGACCTCGCAGCCTTCCACGTCGCAGCCTTCCACGTCGCAGCCGGCGGCCGACGACCGGATGAGCCTGTGGGGCGGGCGATTCGCGGGCGGTCCGGACCAGGCACTGGCGGCTCTGTCGAAGAGCACCCACTTCGACTGGCGGCTGGCGCGGCACGACATCGCCGGTTCGCGCGCCCACGCCCGGGTGCTGCACGCGGCGGGCCTGCTGTCCGACGAGCACCTGTCCGGCATGCTCGCTGGCCTCGACCGACTCCACGACGACGTCGTCTCGGGGGCCTTCCTCCCGGGTGAGGGCGACGAAGACGTGCACACGGCGCTCGAACGAGGGTTGATCGAGCGGGTCGGCCCCGACCTGGGTGGGCGCCTTCGTGCCGGCCGGTCGCGGAACGACCAGGTGGCCACCCTGTTTCGGATGTACCTGCGCGAACACGCCCGCCTGGTTGGCGGCTTGGTGCTGGATGTCGTGGATTCCCTGGTGGCACAGGCAGATCGTCATCTCGGCGTCGCCATGCCCGGCCGCACCCACCTGCAGCACGCTCAGCCGGTGCTGCTCTCGCACCACCTGCTCGCGCACGCGTGGGCCCTGCTGCGCGACGTCGACCGGCTCCGCGACTGGGACGTTCGCACCGACTTCTCGCCCTACGGGTCCGGCGCTCTGGCCGGGTCGTCACTCGGCCTCGACCCGTCGGCGATCGCGCGCGATCTCGGCTTCAGCCACCCGGTCGAGAACTCCATCGACGGCACGGCGTCGCGAGACTTCGTGGCCGAGTTCTCGTTCGTCTGCGCGATGACCGCCGTCGACATCTCGCGGCTCGCGGAGGAGGTCGTGATCTGGGCGACGAAGGAGTTCTCGTTCGTCAGCCTGCACGACTCCTACTCCACCGGGTCGAGCATCATGCCGCAGAAGAAGAACCCCGACGTGGCCGAGCTGGCTCGGGGCAAGGCCGGCCGCCTCGTCGGCGACCTGGCGGGCCTGCTCACGACGCTCAAGGCGCTGCCGCTGGCGTACAACCGCGACCTGCAGGAGGACAAGGAGCCGGTGTTCGACGCCGTCGACACCCTCGAGGTGCTGCTCCCGGCGTTCTCGGGAATGGTCGCGACACTGACGTTCCACACCGAGCGTCTCGAGTCGCTGGCCCCGCAAGGCTTCGCGCTGGCCACCGACATTGCTGAGTGGCTGGTACGCCAAGGCGTGGCCTTCCGGGTGGCACACGAGGTGGCCGGCGCCTGCGTTCGTGACTGTGAGCAACGTGGCATCGAGCTCTGGGACCTCACCGACGACGACTTCAGCCGGCTCAGCGAGCACCTGACGCCCGCAGTGCGCTCGGTGCTGAGCGTCGAAGGTTCGCTGGCCTCGCGTGACGCCGTCGGCGGCACAGCCCCCGTCCGCGTCGCTGAGCAGCTCGGGGCGGCGCGGGCACGACTGGATCAGGCTCGTGACTGGACTACGGCTACCGTCTGAGCGGTGACCCCCGCAGAGTCTGCTGACCGGCTGCCTCGCGAGTTCTTCTCGCGCTCGGTGCTCGCAGTGGCGCCCGAGCTGCTCGGGTGCGAGCTCACCCACGCCGGCGTGACCGTGCGCATCACCGAGACCGAGGCGTACGCCGGGCCCCGTGACCCGGGGTCACACGCCTACCGCGGCATCACCCCACGCACCCGCCCCATGTTCGGCCCGGCCGGCTTCACCTACTGCTACTTCACCTACGGCAACCACTGGATGCTCTGCCTCGTGGCCGGAGACGACGGCATCGCAGAGTCAGTGCTCGTGCGAGGCGCCGAAGTGGTCGCCGGCCACGACCTCGTGCGCGCCCGCAGGGGCACGGCCCGCGAACGGGACTGGGGTCGCGGTC
>JBBSTU010000228.1:0-5848 GCA_038235595.1 Actinomycetales bacterium
CCGTAGACCTCGCCGCGGTCGCGCAGCAGCCAGCGCCGCTCGGCGTAGGCCATGTCGTCGACCCACAGCTGCTTCTGGGTCGCGGCGACCGCCGGGCGAATCAGGCCGGCTACGGCCCGCGCCACCTGGAAGCCCTTGCGGGGCGAGTGCGCGATCGTAGCCTCGGTCATCACCGTGACCGGCTTGCCCTGGTCGTCGGAGCCCAGGGCGGTGGCGTGGGTCTCGACCACCGACCCGGCGCCTTCACCGTCCAGGATCGTCATGACGATGGTGCGCGCGTCGGGGCAGGTGAACTCGGCCCGCACCGGCACGCCCCAGCGCTTCGACACGCGGAAGGCGACGTCGACGGTCAATACCTTGTCACTCGAAGCGGAGTCGTCGACCGTCAGGTCACTGAAGGCGTAGGGGTGGTACCAGGTGCCGTGCCAGGGGTCGAGGCGGTTGGCGATGATGTCCTGCGGCTCGCACCGGCCGCGCAGCGTGATGACGGTCGCGAACGACTGGTGCATCGGCGGGCGGGCCGTGATGACGGGCAGATCACCAAGCGACTCCCCCTCCGTGGGCAGGCGCACCCACAGCAGCACGCCGTCGTCATGGGCCGGGAAGGTGAGCCAGTCGCGGCGCACCCCGTCAGCCAGGGCCAGCCCGTGCCAGCGGCAGTAGACCTGACCGTGCATGACCTCGCAGTCGTCGAGCAGGGCGCCGAGGTGCGGGCAGGCACCGGGACCGGCCTGGAGCACGCCGTTCTCGCCGCGCCAGAGCACCACCTCGCGGCCCATGACGGTGCGCGTCACCGACCGCGTGAGCCCGAGGTCAGGCGAGCTGCCGACGACGTGCCAACCGCCGGGGTCGCGACCCTGGGCGACCTCGAACGCCTTGCGGATGCGGGCCGGCCGGGCCTGACGCCACGTGCCGGCCAGGTGATCACGCGGCTCGGCCGGCATCCGACGCAAGGGGTTGACGGGGCGCCCGGCAGGCCGTCCGACGGGGGCGGCGTCAGGGGTGGTGCGCAAGGTGGTCATCAGATCATCACTTTCGTGCGGGGTGGACCGGCCACGAGGATGCGTGAGCTCATCGCAGCCTTGCGCCACGTGGGCACCCTTGCTCTCGTGCTGAACACGTCGAAGTCGTTCTCTTCGATGAGCTCGAGGATACGGGCGTAGAGCGTGCGGGCGGTCGCGACGCAGCGGGCCGACGAGGTGGGCAGCATCGCGATGCCGGCATCGGCACGGTGGTAGAGCTCGCGGTTGCGTTCGAGCTGGAAGCGCATCAGCTCGCGCCACTCACGCGTCACGGTGCGTGCCCAGGGGTCGGCCCCGAAGCGGCGCAGGTCCTCCTGAGGCACGTAGACCCGCCCGCGTTCGAGGTCTTCGCCGATGTCGCGCAGAAAGTTGGTCAGCTGGAAGGCCAGGCCCAGCGCCTGCGCCGGTTCGAAGGCCGCCGACGACTTCGGCCGCAGCACCGGCAGCATCATCTCGCCGATGACGGCGGCCGACCCGTCCATGTAGCCGAGCAGGTCGTCCCAGGTCTCGTAGGTGGTCTGGGTGAGATCCTGCGCCATCGCGCCGAAGAAGCGCTCGAAGCACTCGTCGGGGATCTCACACGAGCGCACGCTGTGACCGACGGCAGCGATGACCGGGTCGTCGGTCGGCTCACCCTGCGCGACCCGCCGGAACTGGTCGGCGAAGTCGTCGAGCGCCGCGGTGGTGGCGGTGACGTGCTCCGGCCCGGTGGCCCCGGGCGCGTCGACGATGTCATCGGCCAGCCGGCACAGCGCGTAGACCGCGTACACGTGCCGGCGTCGCTCGGGGGGCAGCAGCAACGTGCCCCAGTAGTAGGTGGTGCCGTGTTCGCGGGTGATGCGCGCGCAACGCCGGTAGCCCTCCTCCAGCTGGGCTGCCGATGAGGTCGAGATCGCCGTCACGAGCGCCCTGCCTTCGTCAGCCGGCGGATGCCGTTGCGCCTGCTGCCGTTCGTTGCCGCGGCGAGCGCCTTGCCGGTCGCGGGCAGGTACGAGCTGACCCGCTGGGCCGCCAGCTTGCCGCTGATCAGCACCATCGGCACCCCGACCCCGGGAACCGTGCCCGACCCGGCGAACATCAGGCCCGGTACGCGCTTCTCGACGTTGCCGGGGCGGAACGGGCCGGTCTGCAAGAAGGTGTGCGCGAGCGCGAACGGTGTTCCCTCGTGCATCCCCATCTGCTCCCACTCCACCGGGGTCACGAACTCCTCGCTGACGACCTCGGTCGGGTAGCCGTTGCGCTCCAAGAAGCCGTGCAGCCGCTCCTTCATCGGGCCCCGCTCCTTGGCCCAGTCGATCGAGCTCGACAGGTTGGGCACCGGCTCGAGCACATACATCACCGAGTCGCCGGAGGGGGCAAGCGTCGGGTCGGTCAGAGTCGGCACCGTGACGAGCCGCGAGGGGTCAGGCATCAGCGTCTTGTCGTCGATGAGAGCCCGGAAGCTGCCGTTCCAGTCGTCGCCGAAATGGATGTTGTGGTGGCTCGTGCCCGGCGCCGGCTGGCCCTTGGCCCCGATGTGCCACACGACGGCCGAGGGCGAGTAGCTGCCCGAGCGCACCAGCCGCGGGGCCTTGAGCTGCGGCAACAGCTTGTCGTAGGCGGTGGGCAGGTCGAGGGTGCACACCACGGCATCCGCCCGGATCTGCTCACCGTCCTCGAGCACCACCCCGGCCACAGCGCCCCGGCGGTCGAGCGCGAACCGGTCGACGGTGGCGTTGTACCGAACGTCAGCCCCCGCCTTGGCCACGGCGGCCGCCATCGCGGCGGGCACGGCATCCATGCCCCCCTCGGGGAACCAGACACCCTCGATGGAGTCCAGGTAGGTGATGACCGCGTAGAGCGCGAGCGCCTTCTCGGGCGACAGTCCGGCGTAGAGGGCCTGGAACGAGAAGAGCCGGTGCAGCCGCTCGTCGGCGAACCAGTCGCGGATGACCGGGCCGAGGCGCCGGAAACCGCCGAGGCGAACCAGCTTCGCGGCGGCGCCGGGCGAGCCGAGCAGGTCGAGCGGCGAGTCGAAGTTCGCGTCGATGAAGTGCGGCATCTCGACGCGGTAGAGCTGGCGCAGCCAGGCGGCGAAGTCGACAAAGGCCGCGGCGTCGACGCTGCCGCAGGTGTCGGAGATCTCCTGGCGCATCGCCTCGACGCCGTGGCGCACCATGATCTGGCTGCCGTCGCTGTAGCAGGCCCGGTAGGCCGGGTCGAGCAGCCGCATCGGCAGCACGTCGGCGATGTCGGTTCCGATGGCGCGGAGGGCGTCGTTGACCAGGTCGGGCATGGTCATGACCGTGGGGCCGGTGTCGAAGGTGAAACCGTCCTGGTGCAGGCGCAGACCGCGGCCACCGGCCTTGTGGTGGCGCTCGACGACGGTCACCTCGTGGCCCTGTCCGATGAGATGGCAGGCGGCGGACAGGCCCGACAGGCCCGCCCCGATGACGACGACGCTCATGAGTTTCTCCAGGCAGTGGCGTGGGCGAGGGCGGTGAGGTTCTCGACCCCGAGTGGGTGCAGGTCGGCCTCGTCGAGCTGGGCCAGGGCGGCATCCAGCTCGTGCGCGATGCGGCGTTCGACCTCCTCGCGCACACCGGCCTCGACCATCAGCTGCTGCAGCACGGGCACGTCGTCGGGGGTGATCTGCGCCGACGCGCCCAGGTAGCGCTCGCTCACCTCGGGTGGTAGCAGCCGCCTGGCCTCCGCGAGCAGCACGGTCGCCTTCGAGGCCAGCAGGTCGTCGCCGACCGGTTTGCCGGTCGCGGCCGGGTCGCCCCAGACGCCGAGCATGTCGTCGCGCAGCGCGAAGGCCTCCCCCAGGTGCTCGCCGTAGGCGGTCAGCGCCGTGAGGGTGCTCGGGTCGGCGCCGGCCGCGAGGGCCCCGAGCAGCAACGGGCGCTGGATCGTGTACGCACCCGACTTGAGCCGGGCGACGCGTCGGGCGTGGCCGATGTCGCGCCGACGGGCGGCCGCCGCCGTGACGTCGAGCAGCTGGCCGTGCACGAGCTCGCGCAGCATCTCGCGCCACAGGTGCTGCAGCGAGGCAGGCGCCCCGGCGATGAGCACCGACGCCTCCGACAGGGCGAGGTCTCCGAGCAGAATGGCCACGCTGTCGCCGAAGAGCACCGAGTCACCGAGGGCGCCCTGGTCGGCGTGGGCGTTGGCGGCGTCGACGTGCGGAGTCGGGCGACCGCGTCGCGAGTCGCCACGGTCCATCACGTCGTCGTGCACGAGCGCGAACAGGTGCAGCAGCTCGAGGGCAGCACCGGCGCGCACCATCTCGTCGTGGCCACCACCGCGTGCGGGCCCGTGCGAGGCCACCCAGCCCCAGTGGCACATCAGGGGGCGCAGCCGCTTGCCACCAGCCGGGAGCAGCCAGCTGAGCAGCGTGGCCGGAAGCTCGTCGCTCAGCACGTCGACCGGCTCGGGGGCGCGGTCGAACCACCCGGCGGCAATGTCTTCGCAGACGGATCGGAGCATCTCGTCGATTCCAGCCATCGTTCGCTCGGCGTCGACCCGAGAGTCGAGCGCCACGACCGCCTCACCGAGGTACCGACCCGCATCGGCACCCTGGAGGTGGTGTTCGCGAAGTTTCAGGCGTGCTCCCTGGTGCAGGGTTAAGTCTGTCTTTTCCTCCGGGCTCACTGTGCTCCTCTAGGTGGCGGACCCCGCCGCTACTGATGTACCCATCTTGCCCCAGTTCTGCGCAAGTCTCACTCGAGGCGCGCGCGGGCGCCTCGGGCAGCGGGTCGATTCAGGTGGAGGTGCGTCGTTGGCGGGCCGACCGCACGCCCGCCTTGACGAGGGCGACCGGCAGCAGGAGGGTCGCGATGGCTGTGACCAGCCACACGATCAAGGTGGCGAGCACCCACGTTCTGACCCCGCCCGTGATCTGCAACGAAGATCCGATCAGCCTTGCCGCCAGCAGCGCCACGAACGTCGAGACGAGCCCGATTCCCCCGAGCAGCACCCGTGCGTGGCTGTGAGCAAGCTTCACCAGGAACGGGGCCGCCACGCTCTGGACTGCTGCCTAGATGACGACGGTGAAAAGGAACCCAGCGAAGGACACGGAGAAGCCGTCAACAAGCGCGGCCGCTACCCCCAGGCCGACGGCGGCGGACCCGAGGAAGATCAACGTTCGCACCGCAAGCCGGATCATGGCGTCATCCTAGCTACCGTCGGCATCGCTGACCCGGTGTGCTGCGTGCGGGAAGTCGGGTTTCACCCCGTGCGGGTGACGGGCCGGGGTTCGCCCGGTTGAAGCGGGACCGCTTGGATGTCGAGAACAAGAAGTTGGCATCGACGTCACCCCTGTACGGGCCTAATCGGCCACCTCATCCCAACCGGAGGAGCACATCCATGAAGTACGTCATCCTCATCCACTCCAACCCGCAGCCGTGGGGTCACCCCACCGGTGACTTCCTGGCCGAGACCCGAGACGTGCCGCAGGAGCAGCGCGATGCCAACAACGCCGGCTTCGAGCGGCTGCTGACCGAGCTGGCCGAGCGCGGCGAGCTCGTCGGCGGTCAGGCGCTCGGTGACCCGGCCGAGGCTCGGCTCTACCGTTCGCAGTCGGGCCAGACGGTGGCGACCGACGGGCCCTACTCCGAGGCCAAGGAGCACTTCGCGGGCTTCTTCATCATCGACGTCGAGAGCCCCGAGCGCGCCCACGAGATCGTCTCGCAGTTCGTGGGGCCGGGCGAGACGATCGAGCTGCGGTCGCTCATGTGAGCCCGTGGCCGCCTCCCCGCTCACACTTTCTGCGCGACGCGCGGCGCGACGCGCAACAGAGGTCGGATTCACGACACCACCTGCGCGACGCGCGGCGCGACGCGCAA
>JBBSTU010000229.1:0-5778 GCA_038235595.1 Actinomycetales bacterium
CATGGCTTTCCTGGCCAAGGAGCACCCCATCGACGGGGTGCGAGGCGAGCTCGTGCTCGGCCTGCTCGTGCTCGGTATCGGGGTCGGCAACGCGCTGGGAAGCATGCTCGGCAACGTCATCAAGGACTATCGGCCCGAGAAGGTCGCGATGGTCTCCGTGCTCGCCGCGACGGCGACGTGTGTAGCCACGGGGATCTGGTACGGCGTGTGGACCCTGATCATCATGGGCCTCGTACAAGGACTGTCGGCCCAGCTGTCGAAGCTCTGCTTCGATGCGCTCGTGCAGCGCGAGGTGCCCGAGAACGTGCAGGCGTCGGTGTTCGCCTGGAGTGAGACGATGCTGCAGATCCTGTGGGTGGTCGGCGGTTCCCTGGGCATCATCCTGCCGCTCAACCCGCACATCGGCTTCCCGATCTGCGCTGTCGGCCTGCTCGGAACCGTGGTCATGGCGGCCCGGCAGCGCAAGCTGGCGGCGCCGTCGACGGCCCGGCGTTCGCGATCTCGTGGCGAGGCCCCCGGCGCCCCGGCCTGAGCTTCGGGAACGGCATCCGGCCGGATGCCGCTGGGCTGTGGAGAACTGCTCGGGCTCGCTTAGCGACCCGGTTAGGTTCTCGTGCCATGGCGTACGCGACCGACACCGACGGCACCCGGGCAGTGGGTACGACGGTGCTCACGACTGGCGAGGCCCTGCGCGACTGCGCAACCGGGCTCGCTCATGCCGGCGGACAGGCCCTGAGTTCTGTCGGTCGGGGCCAGCCCGTGCTGCGCTCTACCCTCGAGGACTTCCTCATGGCTCACCAGCGTGAGGTCGCCACCCTCGCCCTCGCCTTCTCCGCCCTGGGTCGAAACCTCGACTGGGTCGGCGTCTCGACCCTCGACGTCGAGATGGCCAACGCGGCGAGCCTGGGTTCCCGCGGGCTCCCCGTGCCGGCCGAGGCTCCCGGGGCGGGCCGCGCCTCGCGATCCCACGCGACACCATCACGGTCGACCTCGCCGTGCCCGACGGCGACCCCGAGATGCTGAGAGCCGCAGCCCGTCGCCTGCGCCAGGTTGCTGACCTGGGGCTCGCGACGGCCGGGCCCTCGCGGCGTACGCCGGCTCCCTCGAGGCCGCGATCGCCGCCGCTCGCACCCTGTCGGCGCAGGCCCGCCGCGCCGCTGACGAGCGCCGCCGCACCCTGGCGACCATCGACGTCACCCACGCTGTTGACCCCGTGCTGCGTCTGGCGGCCAGCACGAGGGCAGAGCAGCGACACCACACGGAGCTGACCGGTGTCCACCGGCGGTACGGCACCGCGATGGACGCCCTGGCGCGCGGTGCGCAGCACCCACCCTGCCCAGGGCCACGACCACCGGGGAACGCACCGAACGGGCACAGCAGGCAGAATGAGCCCATGACCAGTGCGGCTCTGCTACCGCTCGCTGTCCCTGCGGGGCCAGAGCTGCTGACGATCCTGCCCGCGCTCGAGGCTGCTCTGGCCGGCCAGGCACCCGTACTGCCCTACGCTGCCGCCTGCCACCGCCCGGTCATCGACAGCGGCGACGCGGTCGATCTCCCCGGTGATCTGGCGGTCGTGGTGGCGACGTCCGGTTCGACCGGAAACCCCAAGCGCGCGCTGCTCACGGCCGGAGCCGTTGAGCGCTCTGCCTGGGCCACCCACCAGGTACTAGGTGGTAGCGGCGCGTGGCTGCTCGCCATGCCCGGGCACCACGTCGCCGGTCTGCAGGTGCTGATGCGCTCGATCGCCGCCGGCACAGCGCCCGTCGTGCTTGACCTGCGCGACGGGTTCTCAACGGCCGCTTTCGCGGCTGCAGCGGCCCGGGTCACGACGACCACCACCGCGCGCCGCCGGTACACCGCCATCGTGCCCACCCAGCTCGCGCGGCTGCTCGACGACCCGGAGGGCACCGAGGCCCTGTGCGGCTTCGACGCCGTGCTCGTCGGCGGCGCCGCCACCCCCGCGACCTTGGTCGACCGGGCGCACCGAGCCGGTATCCCGGTGAGACTGACCTACGGCATGAGCGAGACAGCAGGCGGCTGCGTCTATGACGGCGCCCCGCTGCCCGTCAGCCGGGTGCACATCGACAACGACCATCACATCGTGCTGGGCGGCGACACCGTGGCGCACGGCTACCTCGGCGACCCCGACCGCTCAGCCGATGCCTTCGCGGTCGATGCCGACGGCGTCCGCTGGTTCCGCACCGATGACCTCGGGCACTTCGACGATGACGAGCTGCTCGTCGTTGACGGCCGCGCTGACGACGTCATCAACAGCGGTGGCGTCAAGATCACGCCCGGCGTGGTCGAGGACGCCATCCTGCGCCACCTCCCCGAGATCCTCGACGTCGTCGTGGTCGGCCTCCCTGACCGGGAATGGGGCGAGATAGTCTGCGCCGCAGTCACACTGGTCGACCCAGCCGGTCAGGTGGCCGAGCGGTCAGTACGCGACCGGCTTCGCGGCATCCTGCCGGATGCTGCCCTGCCCCGTCGGGTGCTGGCGCTGGCTTCCCTTCCGCAGCGTGGGCCCGGCAAGCCCGACCGAGAGGCCGTCCGCCGGGTGATGCACGATCTGAGCTGACCCGGTGGCAAGATGAGACCACTGTTCCAACGCAGTTTCCGAAGGAGTTCCCGTGCTACGCGTCGTGTTCATCGCACTCGTGGTGTTCGCGACCATCTATGCCTTCGTCGACTGCCTGCAGACCGACCGGCGGCAGGTGCGCATCATGCCGCGTGTCGTGTGGCTGATCGTCGTGATCGTGCCCGTGGTCGGCCCGGCCGCCTGGCTGATGGCCAAGCGAGAGGGAGCCGCCGGCGGTC
Source organism: Actinomycetales bacterium (assembly GCA_038235595.1). GTDB lineage: Bacteria > Actinomycetota > Actinomycetes > Actinomycetales > Dermatophilaceae > DSM-29435. Next base: position 2,818 of record JBBSTU010000229.1, read on the forward strand.
GACCCCCGCAGCGGCCGCGTCGGCCCCCCGGGCCTCGTGGCCCCGATGACGATCCCGAGTTCCTGCGCAAGCTCTGACCCTCGAGCCCGCTCAAGCCTGATCGAGCCCTCCGACCCTCGAAGGACCCATGGCCACCTTGAACCAGTGGATCGAGGGCGCGCGCCCCCGCACGCTGCCCGCGGCCGTCTCTCCCGTGCTCGTCGGCACCGGCGCAGCCTACGAGAGCGGCCACGTGGTCTGGGCCTACGCGATCCTGGCTCTTGCGGTCTCGGTGCTGCTGCAGATCGGCGTCAACTACGCCAACGACTACTCCGACGGCATCCGGGGCACCGACGCGGTGCGGGTCGGCCCGGTTCGGCTCGTCGGCCAGCGGCTCGCCGCCCCGCGAACCGTGAAGTTCGCGGCCTTCACCTGCTTCTTCTTCGCCGGCCTGCTGGGGCTGGCCCTCGTGGCCCTGTCGGAGCTGTGGGTGATGGTACCGATCGGCGCCGCCGCCATCGCCGCGGCCTGGTACTACACCGGCGGCAGCCGGCCCTACGGCTACCTCGGGCTCGGTGAGGCGTTCGTCTTCGTCTTCTTCGGGCTGGTCGCCACCCTCGGCACGATGGCCACCATGACTCCGCTCACCGCAGCCGGGTGGTGGGGAGCGATCGGGGTTGGTTCCCTGGCCTCCGCGATCCTGGTCGCCAACAACCTGCGCGACATCCCCACCGACCGTGAGCACAGCAAGCTGACCCTGGCCGTGCGGATGGGTGAACGGGGCACCCGCGCCTTCTACGTGGTCCTCGTGGCCGTCTCGTTCGTCATGGCGGTGCTGGCCTCGTTCACGTCACCTCTTGCCTTGCTCGCCGTACTTGCCGCGCCCCTGCTCGTGCGGCCGATGCGAGCGGTGCTGGGCGGCGCCGAGGGCCGCGGGCTGATCCCCGCCCTGGCCGGCACGGGCATCTTCCAGCTCGCCTGGTCGGCGCTGTTCGCCCTCGGCCTCGGCCTGGGTCACCAGCTCGTCTGAAGGTCGGGCGCGGTCGCCCTACGGCGCCGGCTCAGGGCCCTGACGAGCTACGACGGCCCAGCGGGCTGAGGCCTCAGCGGTCGCGCTCGATCTCTGCGTCTTCGGCGAGCTCGTCGTCGCCGTCGTCGAAACCCTCCGCTTTGGCGCGCAGGCGAGCCTCGTGACGTTCGACGAGCTTGGCCGTCATCTCGTCGCGCATGCCTCGCAGCAGCACGTACGACACGGCCGCTGAGGCCACCGCGGCCGATCCGACGAGCACGAGACGGCCCATGTCGGAGGTGTCCCGGAGCCCGATGAGCCAGAAGAGCAGCACGAAGCCGAAGAAGATCAGCAGGCGTAGCACGGTGTAGCGGACCACCGCTGGGTCACATCCCCGAGTAGTTGTGCATGCCCACGAAGGTCGAGACGAGGTTGACCAGCGTGAAGTTGACGATCACGCAGACGAACCCGGTCAGGGCGAGGTACATCGACTTGCGGTGGTCGACACCGGCCGTGGCGCGGCTGTGCATATAGGCCGCGTAGACCGTCCAGATCACGAAGGTCCAGATCTCTTTCGGGTCCCACTGCCAGTAGGCGCCCCACGCCTGCTTGGCCCAGATAGCCCCGGCGATGAGGGTGAAGGTCCAGAGGATGAAGCCGACCATGTTGACGCTGTAGGCGGTGCGCTCGAGCGAGGCCGACGAAGGCAACGACTCGATGAAGCTGGGCTTGGTGTCGGGGTTCTGCTCACGGCGCGCTCGCACGAGATAGAGCACGCCGACCGCGAAGCCGATGGTGAAGAAGGCGACGGCGATGAAAGCGACCGAGACGTGGATGCCGAGCCAGTACGACTTGAGAGCGGGCATCAGGTCACCGGCGTCGGTATAGAGCACCGCGACCGCCAGGCCGAGCACGAGCAGGATGGGGGTGACGATGAACACGCCCAGCCACTGCCAGTTGTTCTTCTTCGCGAGCAGGCAGAAGGCCAGTCCGACGGCGGATGCCGCAGCGGTCGCGAACTCGTACATGTTGCCCCACGGGGGCCGTGACACGGCCAGCCCACGCATCACCACGGCCGCGAGGAGCAGTGCCGTGGCCAGGTAGGTCAACATCAACGCGATATTGCCGCGCTGACGGCTCTTGGGGCTCTCCTGCTCGGGCAGCGCAGCAGCATCCGGGCGGATGGTCGACTCCCGGTTGGGGGCACCCGAGCCGACGAGCACACCCTCGCGCTGCTGGGCCCTGGTTCGGGCCGCCGCGACCTGCGGGGCCCGCGCCGACAGGTGCCAGCTGAACGCGAGCATGGCGAGGGTGTAGACGATCATCGACGAGTACAGGGCCACGTTCGCGTTGGCGGCGAGGTTCACGATCGGTCTTTCCGTTCTGCCAGATGGTCATGCAGGGCGTCCACGATGGAGGCGAGCCCCGCGTCGGAGTCCTTGGAGAGGCCGCCGATAGTTACCACGGTAGCCGGTGTGGCCGGGTCACCGTCAGGGCCACCCGCCGACGCGACGACGGGGCGCACCCGAACGAAGACCCGGCGGCGCTTGATGGTGAGGCCGAGGATCAGCCCGCCCGTGGCCAGGATGGCGCTGATGAGGCTGATCGGCGCGCCGGGGTCGGTGCGCACCGACAGGCCCGCGAACCGCTTGACGCTCTCGAACGTGATCGACCCGCGACCTCCGGGGATCTGGTAGGTCTCCCCCGGCTTCAAGCGCACCAGGGCCGGCGAACCGTCGGCCTTGGTGACCTGCTTCATCTGGTCGGTGTCGAGCGTGTACACGCTCTGCGGCGCATTGCCCGGGAAGAGGGTGCCCTCCCAGATCGACAGTGCGACCTCAGGGTTCTCGGTGTCGGGGAACAGCGAGACCGGCCCGTTGACGAAGGTTGGCTCGGCGGTGGGCAGAAAGAAACCGGTGATCCCGAGCTGCTTGGGGGTGGGCAGGGCACTCACCTTGATCACCCCGACCGAG
>JBBSTU010000230.1:0-5777 GCA_038235595.1 Actinomycetales bacterium
CGGGAGCCGGTGCACGGCGCTGTCCATGATGACCGAGAAGTGCTCCCAGTCCTCTTCCAACAGTGCGAACTCGAAGGGGTACGGAATCGCGTCGGGTGAGACCCAGGGTTTGGCCTCCGGCTCGAACCCACCGACGAGCAGTCCGCCCACCTCCTCCTTGACGTACGTGTACCCGTCGGGGTCACGCAGGATCGGCAGGTCGCGGTGGACGCCCTCGATCTGGTCGGTCACCACGTAGAAGTGCTCGGCCGAGTGCAACGGCACGTTCACGCCGGCCATGGCCCCCACGGCGTTGGCCCACTGCCCGGCGCAGTTGACCACCACCTCGGCCTCGACGTCACCGGCATCCGTACGCACACCGGCCGCCCGCCCCTCGCGCACGAGCACGTCGGTGACCCGCACCCGCTCGAGCAGCCGCGCCCCGAGCTGTCGGGCGCCTCGGGCCAACGACTGGGTCAGGTCGGTCGGGTTGGCTCGTCCGTCGCCCGGCAGCCAGATTGCGCCCAGCAGGTCATCGACCTGCATCAGGGGGAAGCGCTCGAGGGCTTCGTCGGCGGTGAGCAGGCTGCACTCGAGGTCGTACGCGTCGGCGTTGGCCACGGTGCGCCGCAGCTGGGTCATCCGTTCCGGGGTGCGGGCCACCGTCAGACCGCCGCAGACGCGGTAGCCCGTCGACAGCCCGGTCTCGGCCTCGAGCCGCGTGTAGAGCTCGGTGGAGTACTGCACGAGACTCGTGCTCGCCTCGGTGGCCCGCAGCTGGCCGACCAGCCCCGCCGCGTGCCAGGTGGTGCCCCCCGACAGTGAGCCCTGCTCGAGCAGCAGCACATCGCGCTCTCCGAGGTGCATCAGGTGGTAGGCGACGCTCGCGCCGATGACGCCGCCACCGATGATGACGATGCGCGCCCGGTCGGGCAGCCCTGCGGCGTCGGCGGGAACGGTCAGGGCCGCTCCACCGCTCGAGGTCATGCTGGATCCGTCGTCACGGCGCTCAGAAGCGTGTCGAGACGTGAGCTGGTCAACAGGGCGGCAGCGGGTTCGAAGCGCTCCATGGCGAAGGCCCAGAAATCGTGGTCGACGTCGGAGACCGTGTGCTGGATGACGCCCCACAGCGTCCAGGCATAGCGACCCACCAGGCCCCACAGCTCGGCTCGCGCCACCAGCGCCTCCAGCGCCCCGGTGGCCTCGGTCGCCCGCGCGCTGTAGCTGGCGATGAGCTGGCTCAGCGCCTCGCGGTCGAGGTGGCTCTCACAGGCCAGGTTGCCCAGCTCGAACGACGGCTCGTTCATGCCGGAGTACTCGTAGTCGATGATGCGCAGGTCGCCACCGTCGTCGAGGATGTTGGCGGCCAGCAGGTCGTTGTGGCACGGCACCAGGGGCTCGGGCCGTAGCCGGAGGGCCTGCTCGACCCGAGCGACCGTCGGTGCGAGGTCGTCGTAGCCGGCCGGCAACGGCATCCGGCGCGCGGCGACCACCTCGGCGTAGCGGCGCTGCACGCCGAACATGTCGAAGCGTGAGGCGAAGGGCGGTCCCCCGTGGAGTCTTCTCAGCGCTGCCGCAAGTCGGGGCAGGTTGGCCTCGACGTCGTCGGCCGTGTAGGTGATGCCCGGCAAGAAGTCCACGACGAGTACGCCTTGGCCCGGAAGGTACTCGACCACGGGTGCGCCCACTCCTGCGGTCGCCGCGGCTCGTGAGTTGAGCCACTCGTGGTCGCGGTCGACGCTCAGCAGGTCGGTCGTCGTCGACGACAGGCGCACCACGACGTCATGGCTCGCCGTGCGCACCCGGAAGTTGTGGTTGGTCAGACCGCCGGGAAGCTCACTGATCTCCCGCGGTTGCCCGAGCTGCGGCATCCGCGCCAGGGCGTCGGCCAGTCGCACCGTCGATGCCGAGATGGCGTCACTCGCCGAACGTCTCGACCACCACCTGGTCGATGGTGCTCTTCGGGCCCTTGAACCAGTGCCGGGCCGAGACCTGCCACCAGATGCCGAGCACGATCAGCGACCCGATGGTGAGGATGGGCGCGTAGTTGACGAACTTCCAGTCGAAGTCCTCCGTGAAGGGCACGCCGCCGGGAACGAACGGGAGGATGAAGTAGACCGAGATGATCGCGATCTCGATGACCGCCACCAGGTTCATCCACTTGTACTTCTGGCCGTTGTTCCACGAACCAGGCTCGAACGCGTCGCCCATCTTCCAGCGCAGCCAGATCGGGATGAGGAACGCGAGGTAGAGCCCGATGACGGCCACCGACACGACGGCGTAGAAGGCGGTCGGCACGATGAGCGGCTCCGCCTCGGTGCCGATGTTGACCTCGACGAGGGCGGGAAGGGTGATGATGGCCGAGACGACAGCGACGAGCATCACCGCGTTGGCGGGGACTCGTGCGCCGGTCAGCGTGGCCCACAGGCGTGAGCCGGGGATCGCCCCGTCGCGACTGAAGGCGAACGTCATTCGCGACGAGCTCGTCATGCACGCGGTCGTGCAGAAGAACTGGCCGACGGCGGAGATGAGCAGGATGAGGGTGGCCCACTTGTTGTCCATGGCGTGCACGAAGATGTAGGCCACCCCGCCGCCACCGACGCCGGCGTTGTCGGGCTTGCCGTCAGCACCGTTGGGCACGGCGAAGAGGAAGCACAGCAGCAGGATCCAGCCACCGATGGCTGAGTAGAAGATCGAGCGCCAGATGCCTTGCGCAGCAGCCTTCGACGCTGTCGCCGTTTCTTCCGAGAGGTGAGCGGAGGCGTCGTAGCCGGTGATCGTGTACTGGGTCAGCAGCAGCCCGAAGGGCACGATGAGCAGCCAGTACGTAATGGAGCTCGTCGACCCGTCGGCGTAGCCGGAGTTGTTGAACCGCTCGGTGAACACGTACGAGAAGCTCTGGTGCTGGGCGGGCACGATGATCAGGATCCCGATGATGAGCGCGGCCCCCACCACGTGCCACCAGACCGACACGTTGTTCATCACGGCCATCAGGTGTCCGCTGAAGATGTTGAGCGCGGCAGCGAGCACGAGCACGACGAGGAAGATCAGGAAGACCCGGGTGAGCGAGTAGCCCGAGGCGTACGACTCCGACCACGTGCTCAGGGTCAGGTCGAGGAAGGTCGCGCAGCCGTAGGCCACCGAGGCGGTCACGGCGATGAGGCCGATCAGGTTGAGCCAACCGGTGAAGAAGCCGGCCTTCGGGCCACCCATCTTGTTGGCCCACCAGTAGATGCCGCCCGAGGTCGGATACGCCGACACCAGCTCGCTCATGGTCAGGCCGATGACGAGGATCAGGGCGGCGACGATCGGCCAGCCCCACGAGATCGCGATCGGGCCACCGTTGTTGAAGCCCTGGCCGAAGGTCGTAAAGCAGCCGGCCAGGATCGAGATGATGGAGAACGAGATCGCGAAGTTCGAGAAACCCGACCACGACCGGTCGAGCTCTTGCTTGTAGCCCAGCTCTGCGAGGCGGCGTTCGTCGTCGGTGAGGTCGGTCTGCTCAGCCATGCGGGCTCCTCTTCGGTCTGAAGTTGAGCCAAATGGAACACCCGCGCGACCGGCCCTGTCAATGGTTCGATGTTGCACCTATGGTGCGATCAGTACCGTTCGGTCCGTAGTGTCCGGGTCACGATTCGGTCAGCAGCCATGCATCCAGCCCCGACTTCGACCGCTGTCGGGTTCATCCACCACCCACCAACACCAACCGCGCGACGCGAACAGAGTCGGTTTCACGACACCAACCGCGCGACGCGCCGCGCGACGCGCAAGGTGGGGTGGTGGGGGGTGGTCGGTGGAGGGGTTCAGAAGAGCTGCTCGAGCAGCTCGGCGACACCGTCATCGTCGTTGGAACCGCACACCCGGTCGGCAGCGGCCAGCACGTCGGGATGGGCGTTGGCCACGGCGAACCCGACCCCCGCCCAGGCCAGCATCGGCAGGTCGTTGGGCATGTCGCCGAAGGCCCAGAGCTCTCCCGCACCGATATCGTGGGCAGCACACCATCGCTGCAGCCCGGAGGCCTTCGTGACGCCGGCCGCCGAGATCTCGGCCAGGCCGCCGGTCCCCGAGTGCTGCACCAAGCCGCGGCCGCCGACGATCTCGGCCACCCGCGGGATCACCTCGTCGGTGGGTAGCGCCTCCGTGCGGGCGAGCAGCTTGCCCACCACCGCATCGCGCGGTAGCGACTCCATGGGCGCAGGCACGAGTCCCTCCGGCACCCACCGCGGATGCAGCTCGGGGTAGTTCGGCTCGATGTGCACACCGTCGGCCAGCTCGGCCGAGAACCCGATCCCTGGCAGCGCGGCCCGCAGGTCGGCGACCAGCTCGTCGACCAGGTCGCGGTCCAGCGGGTACGACGCCGTGACCCGGCGCGTCACCACGTCGTAGTCGAAGGCCCCGTTCGCGGCAATGATGGTCCCGTGGCCACCGACGGCATCCGCCAAGGGGTCGAGCCATCGCGGCGGCCGCGCCGTGACGAACACGACGTGGATGCCGCCCTGCTCGGCTGCGACGAGAGCCGCTCCGGTGCGCTCCGACAGGGAACCGTCGGAGCGGAGCAGGGTGCCGTCGAGGTCGGTCGCGACCAGGCGTGGCCGCGATAGCCCGGCGAGCGGCAGCCGGGAGCGGTCGAAGGTTGGCAGTGTCACGGTTGCGTCAGACGAGCCGGGTCATCCACCCGTGCGCGTCGTCGGTTCGGCCGTACTGGATGTCGAGCAGCTTGGACCGGATCGCCTCTGCGTAGCGGTCCGCGTGGCCCTCACCGCGGTGGTCGACCGCGCCGCCCTCCCAGCGCAGCTCGCCGACCGGGGTGACCACGGCCGCCGTTCCGCAGGCGAAGATCTCGACGATGTCGCCGCTCGCCGCGCCGCTCTTCCACTCGTCGATCGGGATGCGTCGCTCCTCGGGTTCAAGGTCGAGCTCTTTGGCCAGCTCGAGAATCGACCGTCGCGTGACGCCCTCGAGAATGGTGCCGGTCAGCTCAGGCGTGACGATCTTGCCGTCCTTCGTCACGAAGAACAGGTTCATGCCGCCCAGCTCTTCGATGTAGGTGTGGGCCCCGCTGTCGAGGAAGACCGCCTGGTCGCAGCCGTGCTCGATGCCCTCCAGCTGCCCGGCGAGCGAGCTCGCATAGTTGCCACCGCACTTGGCCGCTCCGGTTCCGCCCTCCCCCGCTCGCGCGTAGTCGGTGGAGATCCACAGGTTCACCGGTTTGAGACCGCCAGTGAAGTAGGCGCCGGCCGGCGAGGCGATCACCGAGTAGGTGATCCGACGCGCCGGGCGGACCCCGAGGAAGGCCTCGGACGCGAACATGAACGGGCGCAGGTAGAGGCTCTTCTCCCCCTCGTCACCCGCCGGGACCCACTGCTGGTCGACCATCACGAGCTGTCGCAACGACTCGATGAAGTCACCCTCAGTCAGCTCGGGCAGCGCCAGTCGACGAGCCGATCGGGCGAAGCGGGCGGCGTTGACCTCGGGGCGGAAGGTCCAGATCGACCCGTCAGCGTGTCGGTACGCCTTCATGCCCTCGAAGATCTCCTGGGCGTAGTGCAGCACCGCCGCGGCGGGGTCGAGCGAGAAGGGGCCGTAGGGCCGCACCTGGGCGTCGTGCCACCCGTTGTCGGGCGTCCACGTGGCCACGACCATGTGGTCGGTGAACGTCGAGCCGAAGCCGGGGTCGGCCAGCACCGATGCGATCTGCTCCGGCGGGGTCGGGTCGTCGCGACGGGCAACCTCGAACGACAACGGACCCGGCGAGGCCGAGGTGACATCGGAACTCATGGCACTCCTCCAAAGCAGTC
>JBBSTU010000231.1:0-5764 GCA_038235595.1 Actinomycetales bacterium
CATCGTCGACGGCTCTCCTGCCTTGCTCGTGGTCACCGGAGCCGACGCCTACGTCTCACCGAGCTGGTACGCCAGCAAGGCCGAGCACGGCCGGGTCGTACCCACCTGGAACTACTCCGCGGTGCATCTCAGGGGGCCGGTAACCACCCACGACGACGTCGACTGGGTGCGCAATGCGGTCACCCGCCTCACCGAGCGACACGAGGGTGAGCGTGCGGCTCCGTGGGCTGTGAGCGACGCGCCGGAGAAGTACGTGACCGGCCAGCTGAAGAGTGTCGTCGGCATCGAGATGACCATCGAGAAGATCGAGGCCAAGGCCAAGCTGAGCCAGAACCGCAGCGACGACGACCGCTCCGGCGTCATCGCCGGGCTGCGCGGCGAGTCAGACCGCTCGGATGCGAGGGGGGCCATGGAGGTGGCGTCGGCGGTGGAGAAGGCGCTCAACCTTTGACGTCGACTGCCCTGTGGTGAAGGCAGGTTCAGCCACGGTCGAGTATTCCTGTCGTCACAGACGCCCCACAGGAGCCGGTTCGACGCTGGAGGCATGAACAGCAGCCCTCGCCCCCTGACCCTTCGTACCTCTCTTCGCCGCGGCCTCGGTCTGGCCGGGGCGGCCGTCGCGGTCGCCTTCGTGGGCACCGCAGGCCTGGGCGCCGCAGACGCCCGGGCCGCCGAGGTCTCGACCGGAGTCACCTTCGCCGGCCTCTCTGCCCGCATCGCGCCCGCGCCCGCAACGCACCCGGCGAACCTGCCTCCCGCCCGCAGCCTGGCCGTCCGCTACTCCTTCGAGGAGGGCGAGCTGAGGCAGCTCTGAAGCCGACGTCGGTCGACTCGCGGCCGTCAGGGGCAGCTGAGGGGGCCAGGATCTGGTGTCAGGGCTACCGAACCGTGTCCCTACCATCGTCGCGCAGCGTGAGCCAGAGACGATGGGCGGTGACCACCGCCAGCGCCCAAGCGAACCCGATGGCCCAGCCGGCGACCACGTCCGTGAGCCAGTGGTGCCCCAGGTAGACCCGGCTGAGGCCCATGGTGACGACGAAGCACAGGCCGACCACGACCGAGGTGACTCGCTGCCACACGGCGGTCGTCTCGATCAGCACCAGGTAGACGACGACGGTGGTCAGCACGGTCGCGTTGAGCGTGTGCCCGCTGGGGAACGAGGGCGAGATCTCCAGCGGGGGAACGGCCATGGACGCCGGTGGCCGGGCCCGGCCGACGAGGTCTTTGCCGACGACCGTCATCACCAGCGAACCCGCCGCCGCGATGACGGTGACGACCACCGGCGTCCACCGTCGGCGACGCAGGGTCATGGCGGCGACGACGACCGTGGCGAGCAACGGCATCCCGACGGGGCCTCCGATGTTCGTGAAGGCGGTCATCACACCGTCAAGCGTGGGGTTGCGCACGGAGACCATCGCGTCGAGCACCGGCCGGTCGACAGCGGTCAGCCCGTTGCCCCCGACCACCCCTTCGTAGACCTCCTGAGCCCCGTCGACGAGCAGGGCGATGACCCCGAGGGCGATCACACTGAACACGACGAAGGCGAGGTTGGCCGACGACCACGAGGCGGCCCGACCGAGCGCGGGACGGAGGGCGCGAACGACCCCCGTCACCAGGGACACGAGCCATCGCCCGAGCCGGGTGTCCCAGTGAGCGAGGTCGCGCCGACCGATCGAGTCGTGGTCGCCGCGCGGCGGATCGGTCTGGGGCATGGCGCATTGTCGCAGGGTGTTAGGGGGTGCAGGGTTCTAGGGTCGAGCCATGACGGTGACGGGTGACGACGGCCTGACGCGACCGCAGTGGGCGGCGACCGACGAGCTGCTGCGCGACTACTACGACAACGAGTGGGGGATGCCGGTACGCGACGAAGCGGGCCTCTACGAGCGCATCTGCCTCGAGGGCTTCCAGTCGGGGCTGTCGTGGGTCACCATCCTGCGCAAGCGACCAGCCTTTCGGGCGGCCTTCGCCGGCTTCGATCCAGAGCTCGTGGCCACCTTCGACGAGCGCGACGTGGAACGCCTGCTCGGTGACGCCGGCATCGTGCGCCATCGCGGCAAGATCCGGGCCGCGATCACCAACGCCCGGGCCACCCTCGCCCTGCGCGACGAGGGCGGGCTCGTCGACTTCGTCTGGGCGTTCCGGCCGAGCGACACTCCGCGCCCCCAGACCTACGCCGACGTGCCGACCTCGTCGCAAGAGTCGGTCGCCCTCTCGAAAGCGCTGCGCAAGAAGGGCTTTGCCTTCGTCGGGCCGACCACGATGTACGCGCTGATGGAGGCGGTGGGCATCGTCGACACCCACCTGATGGTGAGCCACCGTCGGGGCAGCTCGGGCGTCTGGCCGAGCTGACCTCTGCCCGGTGTGTTGTCGGGAACGCGACGGGGGCGGACGGGTCGGGGGTCGGGAGGGTCGGGGTCAGCTCTGCAACACGGCGCGCGCCGCGTTGTGACCGGGGATGCCGCTCACCCCGCCCCCACGGCGGGCGCCGGCGCCCGCGAGCAGCACGTTGGCGTGCCGTGTCTCGACGCCCCAGGTGCCCACGTCGGAGTCGGTCTCGGCCCACGGCCACTGCAGGGGACGGTGGAAGATGTTGCCACCGGGCAGGCCGACCGCCGTCTCGAGGTCGACCGGGCTCTTCACCTCGATACACGGGTCTCCGTTGGCATCGAGGGCGAGTACGCTCTCGATCGGCTCGGCGAGCACCGAGTCGAGGGAGCGCAGAGTCGCCGCGAGCGCCTGCCGGGTGGCCGGCTCGTTGTCGGCGCGGAACAGCCGGGCCGGGAAGTGCAGGCCGAAGAGGGTCAGGGTCTGGGCCTCGGAGGCCGCCAGCTCGGGGCTGAGGATGGAGCGGTCGCTCAGTGTGTGGCAGTAGATCTCGCACGGGGGAAGGTCGGGCAGGTGCCCGGCGAACGCAGCGGCATACGCGGCTTCGAGCTGGTCGTGGCCCTCGTTCACGTGAAAGGTGCCGGCGAACGCGGCCCGGGGGGCGACCGTCTCATCGCGCAGGCGAGGCAGGCGGCGCAGCAGCATGTTGACCTTGAGCTGGGCTCCCTCGACGTCGGGCTCGGTGTCGATGGGGTCGGCGCCGGCCGCCGAGAGCAGGCGGTTCGCCACCTCGGGTGCGCATCCGAACAGCAGGTTGGCGCCCGTCACGTGGCCGCTGAGCCACCGGACCTCGCCTGTCGACGGGTCGACCGAGGTGACCTCGGCGCCCGTCTCGATCGTGGCGCCACTCGCGGATGCCGCGGCGGCCAGGGAGCGGGTGAGCGCGCCCATGCCGCCGACCGGTACGTCCCAGTCTCCGGTGCCGCCGCCGATGAGGTGGTAGAGCAGGCACACGTTGGCTCGCCGGTCGGTGCCCGACAGCGACGCGAAGGTGCCGATGAGGGCGTCGGTGGCGATGATGCCGCGCACGGTGTCGTCGTCGGTGACCCGGCCGATCAGTGTGTCGACGGGCTGGGTCGTCAGGGCGTCGAACAGCGCATCGTCGCCGACCAGGTCGCGCACAGCCTCCCGAGAGCGCAACGGCTCGAGCACGGTCGGGAAGATCCGCTCGGCCAGCGAGCCCATCCGCGCGTAGAAGTCGCACCAGCCGGCGTACGCATCGTCGCCACCGGTCAGGTTTCGGAACGCCGCTGCGGTGGCGGGCTCGTCGCCGTGGTCCACCAACAGGCCTCGCTCGGGTGATCCGGGGACGGGCGTGTAGGAGGAGTAGCGCCGCCGGATGAGCCGCAGGTCGAGGTCGAGGTCGGTGAGGATCTGGCCCGGCAGCAACGACACGAGGTAGGAGTAGCGCGACAGCAGCGCGTCGACACCCTCGAAGGCTCTGGCCGAGACGGCGGCGCCCCCGACGTCGGGGGAGCGCTCGAGCAGCAGCACCCTTCGCCCGGCTCGCGCGAGGTAGGCGGCGGCGGTGAGTCCGTTGTGGCCCCCACCGATGATCACGTCGTCGTAGCGCACGCTCTCACCCTACAAACCCCGGTCGAGTGGCCAGTTCCGTACGGATGGGCGTGTACGAAAGTGGCCACTCGACTGGGTTGGTGGGGTGGTGGGTCAGTGGGTCATGGCCCAGGCGGCATCCTGCTTCGCCTGGAACGCCCGGTCGGCGCGGTCGATGCTGGCGCGGCTCGACAGGTCGATGCCGACGGCGCGGGCAGCGGCCTGGGCCCGGGGCGTGGTCAGGTCGGGCGCCACGAACGGCTTGGGGGTCACCGTGCGGTCGGCCGCAGCCCAGCGCTTCGCGTCGCGGGCCAGTGACCGAGCAGACGACCGGGCCTCGGCGGCGGCGGCAGCCCTGCCGAGCGCCACCGGCAGCCCGAAGACCGGTTGCGTCAGCGGAACAAGGCCGTTCGCGTGGCCGGTGCGGTTCGGGTGGTAGCTCTCGGTGACCGGGTACGAGAGGCCGTTCAGCCACTCGACCCGGTCACACACCGCGTGACTGGTGAACGCCGAGGTGGGGTTGACGAAGGTGAAGCCTGCTGCCGCCGCAGCCGACGCCGTGCGCCAGTTGAGCAGGTCGGCGGTCGTGTTGAGCCGCGACTCCTCCGACGGTGAGAACCAGGTCAGGGCGTTGCAGTCGTCGCCGTTGAAGATACGGGGGTAGCCCACGACGATGACTTTCGCGTGGGGGGCTCGGGCCCGGATGGCGCCGTACAGGCTCGTCAGTCGCCCAGGGACGGCGTTGTTGATGGTGGCCTGGGCCTGGTCGACGGCCCTGTTGCAGTTGCTCAGCCAGCTGGGCAGGGCGCACGTGGTCAGCACGTTCGAGAAGCCGGCGTCGTTGCCGCCGGCCGAGATCGTTACATAGCTCGTGTCGACAGTCAGGGCGGCCAGCTGGGTGTTCGTCACGTCGGCCACGGTGGCCCCCGAGCAGGCCCGGAAGGTCAGGGACAGACCGAGCGACGCCGCGTCGATCGCCGGGTAGGCGTAGGTCGAGCGCTGGCAGGAGGTGCCGTCGGCGATGTACGCACGGGTGCCGGTGCCCGAGGAGTAGCTGTCACCGAGGGCGACGTAGCCGGTACCGGCCGCAGCTACCGCCGGAGGGCCGAGCGTCAGCCCGAGCCCGGTGGTCGTGAGCGCGGCGAGCCCCATCGTGAGCAGGCTACGACGGGGGCGGTTGATGGTCTTCACGACACACTCCTTCGTGCGAGGGTGAGCCCGGCCCGCCGGCCGCTGCCCACCCAGCAACGTAGAACCACCTGATCCCGCGCGCCACCTGAAACAGCCGCAGGAACCTTCTAGAATCTGACTGCGCCGGTGACGCTCCGTCGCGACGGTGCCGAGCAGAGTCGAGCCATCGACCGACGAGGAGTTCGCAGTGGGGTTTCCCGAGAACGTGCTGGCCAAGGGTGAGCGCGTCGAGCGCAGCATCCACCCGCACTGGCTGACCGTGGCGCTACCGACGGTCGTCGGGGTGCTGCTGGCCGCCGCGGCCATCTTGGTCGCCATCGTGACGCCCGATGACAGCACGGGCAACCGCATCCAGCTCATCGCGGTGGTCGTGCTGCTCGTGCTGGCCGTGTGGCTGGTGGTGGTGCCCTTTCTGCGCTGGCGCACCACCCACTACGTCGTGACCAGCCATCGCGTGATGGTGCGGCGCGGCATCGTCAGCAAGTCGGGCAAGGACATCACGCTCTCGAAGATCACCGACGTGAGCTTCCAGCAGACGCTGCTCGACCGCGTCATCAACGCCGGTTCTCTTCACGTGGAGTCGGCCGGCGACAGCCCCGACGAGGACTTTGCCAACATCCCCAACAGCAACGAC
>JBBSTU010000232.1:0-5696 GCA_038235595.1 Actinomycetales bacterium
TCAGGGTCGGTGATGTCAGGGTCGCCTGCTTTGCTTCGCTGGTGCACACCGTGGTCGCAGGAATTCTCATCTCGGAAGATCGGGTGCTGCTCACGCTACGAAGCGCGGAACGTCGCGCCTACCCCAGCACCTGGGCTCTGCCCGGAGGGGACGTTGAGCCGGGCGAGCCCGAGACCGAGGCTCTTCGACGAGAGCTGCGCGAGGAGCTCGGCATCGACGTCCTCGCCTACGACGAGGTGCCCACCTCCCGCCTGCACCTCACCGCCGGTGAGCCCAGCGCAGAGCTACACCTGAGCACCTGGCGCATCAGAACGTGGACGGGTCAGCCCAGCAACCTGCAGAAGGATGAACACCACCGCATCGCGTGGTTAGGCGCCGACGAGCTGGATGGACTGCCCTGGGCGCACCCGCAGCACCGGCAGATGCTGCAGGACATGCTCAGCCGCCCACCTGGCTGATCGACTCCTGACGATGTCGCCTCTGGAGGTCTTCTGCGGGGCGGCATCGCCGTGGCTTAGATACGACCGTCGTCGCGGTTGGCGTCCCGGCCGCGCGCGTAGCGTTCGCCAGACCGCGCGTAGCGTTCGCCAGACCGTGCGCGTGGCGTTCGCCAGACCGTGCCGCTGCGACGGGCAGCGCCGGCGAGCGGCATCCTCCGGTTGGGGTCGGTCTACCATCGCGGGCATGACCCGCTACCGCTTTCTCGACGGCATGGGCGACGTCGCGGCCGAGGCAGACCACGCCTCCCATGCCGACGCTCTGGCTTGGGCCCGCGACGAGGAGGAGACCCCTGAAGGAGTCAACCGTGTCGAGTACCTCGGGCCCGAAGGGGACTGGCGTTGGGCCGGGGCGCTCGAGGGCTGACCCGCATCCGGCCACCCTGCGGTTGGCGCGGTCATACGCGAGCTGTTCCACGCCGGCGCTGGTCTTCGAGCGCGTCCTCAGGGCTGGCGTCCGAAGCATGAGGCAGACGTTCCCCTTGGGCGATCGTGTCGTTCGTCGTATCGGGTTCGGTGCCATGCAGCTCCGCGGCCCGGGAGTGGTGGTCCCGCCCCGCGACCACCGTATGCCGACGGCCTCGCTATCGTCTCGAAGGTCGGCGTCCGCCGTACCGACGACGGAGGGTGGGTGCCGGCGCAGACACCCTCCGAGCTGCGCGCTGACGTGGAGGCGAACCTGGCCGCCCTGGGCATCGACCACCTCACCGCAGTCAACCTGCGCCGGATGGACGAGCACGAGGCTGCCGGCGACGTGGCGTTCGACGACCAGCTGGCCGAGATGGTGAAGCTGCGAGACGAGGGCAAGATCGCCGGCGTCGGGGTCGGGGTCGTCTCTGCGTCGCTGGTCGACCAGGCGATCAAGCCGGCCGGCATCGTGTGCGTGCAAAACGCCTTCAGCCTGGTCGACCAGGGGGATGCCGCAGTGCTCGACCGGTGCACCCAGGCCGGCATCGCCGACGTGCCCTACTTCCCTCTTGGACCCGCCTTCCCGCACCTTCCGAAGGTGACCGAGCAGCCCGCCGTGCGAGCGGTCGCGACCCGTCAGGGAGTCCCGGCTGCGCGAGTTGGCCTGGCCTGGCTGTTTGCTCGAGCCGACAACGCGCTGCTGATCCCCGGCACCTCGTCGGTGGTCCACTTCGAGGAGAACATGGGCCGTCGGTGACCTGACCCTCAGCGACGACGATCTGGCCGAGCTGGCGACCTGAGCTCAGGCTCAGCGTGGGGTCAGCAGCATCACGGGAATGACGCGGTCGGTCTTCTGCTCGTAGTCGGCAAAACCGGGATAGTGCTCCTTCTGCTGCTGCCACACCGGCTCGCGTTCCTCGGGAGTCAGCTCGCGTGCCGTCACTTCCACGGTGTCGCTGCCGACCTCGATCGCGGCCTCGGGGTTGGCCTTGAGGTTGTGGTACCAGGCCGGGTTGACGTCCATGCCGGCGTAGGAGGCGAACACAGCCCAGCCGCCGTCGACCTGTCGGTACATCATCGGGCTGACGCGCCCCTGCCCTGACTTGGCGCCGATGCTGTGCAGTAGCAACAGCGGGGCGCCTTCGAAGTTGCCACCCACCTTGCCGGCGTGCGCCCGGAACTCCGCGATGATCTTGTCATTCCAGTCGCTCATCCTGCCAGCGTAGGCGCGGAGCCCGGCCGGTTACGTGTGGAGCGCGCCCGCGCCGTCGTCCGGCGCTCGATCAGCGAAGGGGGGAGCCGGGTGTGGGCCTCCCCGCGCACCTCCCCGTCGAGCTGACCGCACAGACGCGCCGCCGCCCGGGTGCCCATCTCCTGGAGGGGCTGACCCACCGTGGTCAGCCCGATGGGTCGGATGCCGGCCAGCCGGGTGCCGTCGTAGCCCACGACGGAGATGTCGCCCGGCACGGAGAGGCCACGGTCTTCCACGGCTGCCATCGCCCCCATCGCGGCCAGGTCGTTGACGACAAACAGGGCGGTGGGCGGCTCCGGAAGATCCAGCGCCTGCGATGCACCGCGGTATCCCCCGTCGTCGGTGAACGACCCCTTGACGACCGCGATGGCCTCGCCCAGCCCATGCCGCCGCATCGCCGCGCGGTACCCGCGACGCCGGTCTCGGGCCACGGCGCTGGGCCCGCCGTCGACGTAGACGATCCGCTCGTGGCCGAGCGACACGAGGTGGTCGACGGCGAGCCCCGCCCCCATGACGTCGTCGTTGCTCACCGACGCGAGGTGGGCGATGGAGCGATGGTCGCTGCCGATGATCACGGCGGGGCAGTCGGCGGTGAACGCCGCGTCAGCGCCGTCGGGCAGGCGGTGACCCACGGCGATGACTCCTTCGACCCGAAACTCGAGCAGCTTCTCGAGCTCGGCTCGCTCGGCGGCTACGTCCTCGCCACCGACGACCATGATGGTGCGGTAGTCACGTCGCCGCGCCTCGGCCTGCACCGCGTCGACTACGTCGGCGGTCAGAGGGTTGTGCAGGTCGAGGACGAACACCCCGAGGGTGCGCGTGCGGTGGGCGCCGAGCGCGTGGGCAGCCGCGTTGCGCCGGTAGCCCAGCTCCTCGGCGGCAGCGAGGATCGCCGCCCGTGTGTGCGGCGCGACCCGGGGGGCGTTCTGCAGGGCCAGGGACACCAGCGACTTCGAGACGCCCGCCCGCGTCGCGACGTCGCGGATGGTGGGGCGGGCCACCTGCCCTTCTGGACCCGCCCGCCCGGTCTGCGCCTCACCCTCGGCCGACATCAGACGCCGCGTCGCTGGGTCGCCGTTCCCGACTCGTGAACGGACCGCGCCTCGCGAACCGTGTCGAGCGCGCTGACCTCGGGCACCCCCACCTGCCAGAACAGGCCTCCCTCGGTCCAGTCGGACTCGCGCACGTCGACCACGATGACGCTGGTGCGCTCGTGGGCACGCGCGGCGTCGATCGCGGCCTCGAGCTCGGCGATCGAGTTCGCCCTCGTCGCGTGGGCACCGAGCGAGGCTGCGTGCGCGACGAAGTCGACCCTGACGTCCGAGCCTGGCCCGGTGGAGTCGCGCAGCATGTTGTTGTAGGAGTTGCCGCCCTGGTTCTTCTGGAGGCGCTCGATGACCGCGAAGCCGCGGTTGTCGCATACGACGACCACCATCTTCTTGCCCGAGAGCACGGAGGAGTAGATCTCACTGTTGAGCATGAGGTAGGAGCCATCGCCGACGAGCGCGAACACCTCGCCCCCACGCGCTTCGCGGGCAAAGGCCGCGCCCCAGGCCCCGGCGATCTCGTATCCCATGCAGGAGAAGCCGTACTCGCAGTCGAAGCTCGCCACCGAGCGGCTCAGCCAGTTGACGTTGACCTCGCCCGGGATGCCACCGGCCGCCGCCACCACATAGTCCTCGGGCCGAGCCCTGCGGTGCACCGCCCCGACGACCTGGGCGTAGCTGAGCGGGAGCGAACCGTCATCGGCAACCCGACCGGCAACGAACTCCAGCAGCCGCTGTTTCAGTGCCGTGCCGTGGTCGGTCCACAGCTGCGGCGCAGACCAGTCGCCCAGCAGGGCCGACAGCTCGACCAGGCTCTCGCGGGCGTCGCCCACCACCGGCGTCGCCAGATGCTTGGTGGCGTCGAAGCGAGCCGTGTTCAGGGCCACGATGCAGGCGCGTTCGTCGAAGAGGGTCCACGACCCGGTGACGAAGTCGCCCAGGCGGGTTCCCACGGCCAGCACCACGTCGGCGGCCGCGCACGCCTCGTTCGGCTCGGCGGCGCCCGTGACCCCGATCGGCCCGGCATACCGGGGGTGGTCGGCAACGAGCGACGACTTGCCGGCGACGGTCTCCACGACCGGGATGCCATGCCGCTCGGCGAAGTCGGCGAGCTCCACCTCCGCGAGGGAGTAGTGGACGCCGCCGCCGGCGACCACTACTGGCCGTTCGGCAGCACGCAGTGCGTCGGCAGCCGCCCTGAGCTCGTCGCGGTCGGCGCGAGGACGGGGTACCCGGTGCACTACCGGCTCGAAGAAGACCGCCGGGTAGTCGTACGCGGTCGCTGCGATGTCCTGGGGCAGCCCGACGAAGACGGGGCCGCAGTCGGCGGGGTCCAGCAGGGTCCTGGTCACCTGGGGCAGCGACGTGAGCAGCTGGGCGGGGTGGCTGAGCCGGTCCCAGTAGCGGACCACCGGCCGGAAGCTGTCGTTGACGGTGGTCGTCGGGTCGCCGAAGTGCTCGACCTGCTGCAGCACCGGGTCGGGGAGCCTGGAGGTGAAGGTGTCCCCCGAGATGAACAGGGCCGGGAGCCGGTTGGCCATCGCGACGCCTGCGGCCGTGACGAAGTTGGTGGCGCCCGGGCCGATCGAGCTCGTGCAGACCATGACCTGCCGACGCCGGGTGGCCTTGCCGAAGGCGACGGCCGCCAGCCCCATGCCCTCCTCGCTCTGCCCGCGCCAGACCGGGATCTCGTCACGGTGCTGCTCGAGGGCGTGGCCGAGGCTGGTCACGTTACCGTGGCCGAAGATCGCGAAGACGCCCGGGTAGAGCGGCACCTCCCGGCCGTCGACCTCCGTGCGCTGGGCGATCAGGTAGCGCACGAGCGCCTCCGCGGCAGTGATGCGAACGGTGCTCATCGGGTGCTCTCCTTCAGGACTTCCACGGTCTGCCAGCTACGGGTCCCCCAGGAGTCGATGAGGGCCTGCTGGACGCTCGCCACCTCCACCGCCTCGGCGAACCCGGGACTGAACCGGGTGCCCGTGGCCAGCGACTCCAAGAAGACGTGGTCCTGGATCGTCACGAGGTCCTCGAAGCCGATGCTGTTGGCCTGCCCGGGCACGAAGGCGCCGTGGAACGGAAAGCGCTCGCCGCCGAAGATCGTGGTGTAACCGGAGTTCGGGGAGTCGGTCACCGCGTAGTACTGCAGCTCGTTGATCCGCTCGTGGTTCCAGATCAGCGAGCCCTTCGTGCCGTACACCTCGAAGGCGTTCTGGCTCTCCGGACCGACGACGGTACGGCTGGCCTCGAAGGTTCCCGTGGCGCCACCCGAGAAGCGGCATAGCATCGCGGCGAAGTCCTCGTTCTCCACGGCCCCCGTCGGGTCCGTAGGGCGGCCGACACCGTAGTGGCCGGCCGTCGCGGTGGGCAGCGGCCTGCGGGAGATCGTGGTGTTGGCCATCCCGACCACCTCCGAGATCGGGCCGACCAGGAACTGGGCCATCGCGACCGAGTGGCTGAGGATGTCGCTCGTGACGCCGTAGCCGGCCTGGTCGA
>JBBSTU010000233.1:0-5654 GCA_038235595.1 Actinomycetales bacterium
GCCACTCGACCTGGGCACCCGGGCCACCGGGCGTCATTGCAGGGGGCCGGTGACGGTCTCGACGGTGGCGAGCGCCTGTCCCGAGGCCACCAGCTCGACGGCGACCTCGATCTCGGGGGCGAGGAAGCGGTCGGTGCCGACTCCTTCGACCTCGCGCCGCAGCTCAGCGATGACCGCACCGGTGGCCGCCGCAGGCTGCAGCGGTGCCCGCATCTCGATGCCGCGGGCCGCGGTCAGCAGCTCGACGGCCAGCACCCGGGTCAGGCCGTCGACCGATCGGCGCAGCTTGCGAGCACCCGACCACCCCATCGAGACGTGGTCCTCCTGCATGGCCGAGCTGGGGATCGAGTCGACCGAGGCCGGCACGGCCAGGCGCTTCATCTCGGAGACGATCGCCGCCTGGGTGTACTGCGCGATCATGTGGCCGCTGTCGACACCGGGGTCGTCGGCGAGAAAGGCGTTGAGGCCGTGGTTGCGCGCCTTGTCGAGGAACCGATCGGTGCGACGCTCGCTCATCGACGCGACGTCCGCAGCGACGATGGCGAGGAAGTCGAGCACGTAGGCGACCGGCGCCCCGTGAAAGTTGCCGTTCGACTCGACCCGGCCGTCCTTCGTGACGACGGGGTTGTCGACGGCCGAGGCCAGCTCGTACCCCGCGACGCGGGCCGCGTGCTCAACGGTGTCGCGGGCGCCGCCGGCCACCTGAGGCGCGCACCGCAGCGAGTAGGCGTCCTGCACCCGAGTACAGCCCTCGTTATCGTGTGAGGCGCGAATCGGGCTGCCGTTCATGACAGCCCGAATGTTCGCCGCCGAGAGCGCCTGCCCCTGCTGTGGTCTCAGCTCGTGCAGATCGGCCGCGAAGACCGCATCGGTGCCCATCAGCCCCTCGACGCTCATGGCGGCGGTGATGTCGGCCACCTTGAGCAGCATCCGGAGGTCGGTGATGGCGAGCGCGAGCATTCCGAGCATGCCGTCGGTGCCGTTGATGAGCGCCAGCCCCTCCTTCTCGGCGAGCACGACCGGCTCGAGCCCGTGGTCGCGCAGTGCGCTCGCGGCATCGGTCGAGGTGCCGTCGGCGAGCCGCACCGGGCCCTCCCCCATCACCGCGAGGGCGCAGTGCGCCAGCGGGGCGAGGTCGCCCGAGCAGCCGAGCGAGCCGTACTCGTGCACGACCGGGGTGATGCCGGCGCTGAGCACCGCAGCGTAGGCCCGAGCCGTCTCGAGGCGGATGCCGGTGCGCCCGGTGGCCAGGGTCGAGAGGCGCAGCAGCATCAACGCCCGAACCACCTCTCGCTCGACCTCCGGGCCACTGCCAGCCGCATGCGAGCGCACCAGGGATCTCTGCAGCTGGGCCCGGAGGGCGACAGGGATGTGCCGGGTAGCCAGAGCGCCGAAGCCGGTGGAGACGCCGTAGTGGGGCGCTGGGTCAGACGCGAGCGACTCGATGATGTCGCGGCTTCGGATGATCTCGGCTTCGGACTCGGGGCTCAGAACGACGGTCGCGGCGTGTCGCGCGACGGCGACCACGTCCTCGATGGACAGCGGCCCGAGCCCGACGGTGACGGTGAGTGCGGTCATGAACTCATCGAACCGGACCACCAGTGGCGCGTCACCGGGGGAAGGAGCATAGTTGTCTCAGATGTGAGACGTTGGCTCGGCGGGAGGAACCACCATGTCGAACGCACCCGCGGCCGGGCAGGCCCTCGACGTGCTCGAGCACCTCTCTCGCCACGCCGAACCGGTGCCGGCCGCCTCCATCGCCCGCGACCTCGGCCTACCCCGTTCGACGGCTTACCACCTGCTCTCGGTGCTCCAGGCCCGTGGTTACGTCACCCATTACGTCGAGGAGCGTCGCTTCGGTCTCGGCCAGGCCGCCTACGAGCTCGGGTCGGCCTACCAGCGTCAAGCCCCCCTGGCGCGTCTCGCTCGCGGCACGATGCGCCGTCTGGTCGACCAATGCGGTCGCAACGCCCACTTCGCCACCCTCGATGGTCGCGATGTCATCTACCTCCTGGAGGAGCGCGCCCCGGGGCAGCCGATGCTCATCACCGACGTGGGCGTGCGCCTGCCCGCACACCTGACCGCCAGCGGTCTCGCCATGCTCGCCGGCCTGCCGGCCAGCCAGGTGCGAGCCCTCTACCCCGACCGGGCCTCCTTCACCCAGCGTCACGAGCGCGGGCCGCAGTCGCTCAGCGAGCTGCGCGGCGTTCTGACCCGCACCCGCACCGACGGCTACGCCCGCGAGGACGGCACGGTGACGCCCGAGCTGTCATCGATCGCGGTGGCCATCACCGACCGAACCGGGCGGTCACCGGCTGCGATCGCAGTGACCTTCCGTTCGCGTGAGGACACCGACGAGCACGTCGCCGCCCTGGTGGCGCACACCAGGGCAGCCGCCCACGACGTCGCGCGACGACTCCGGCCCAGCCCGGTGAAAAAACACGGGCCCTGAGGTACGCCGTTCTTCTAAGGTCTCCCCATGGACCTTCATCTCGTCGGCGGCGGCTGGGAGGACGACCTCGCGCAGACGCTCTACGGCGGGTTCGTCGAGGCGGCCGCCCGTCGTGCCGGTGGGCGGCCCCGCCTACTGCTCGTGGTCATGGGGACCGACGACGAGTCGCTCGCCTACCACGAGAAGTTCGTCGCGACCCTGGGCCTCGTCGGCAGGCACGACCTGGTCATGGAGCGCGTGGCCGAGTGCTCACCCTTCGACCTCACGACCCTCGCCGGTGTCGACGGGCTCTTCGTCGGCGGCGGGCCGACCCCCGAGTATCACGCGTCGCTGGCTCCGGCCTACCCGCGCATCCGTGAGCTTGTCGAAGCCGGGATGCCGTACGCAGGCTTCTCGGCCGGAGCGGCCATCGCGGCCACGCACGCCATCGTCGGGGGCTGGCGCATCGACGGGGTGCCCGTGTGCCCGGAAGACAGCAACGAGGAGCTGGGGCCGGTCACGGTGGTGCCGGGTATCGGCCTCGTCGACGGCGCCGTCGACGTGCATGCGGCCCAGTGGGGCAACCTTTCGCGTCTTGTCGCAGCCGTCGAGGCCGGCCTCGCCCCGGGAGGGTTCGCGATCGACGAGTGCACCGCCCTGGTGCCCGGTGACGCGGTCGTCGGACGGGGTTGCGTCTGGCGCGTCGACCGGAGCGAGCCCGACCAGGCCAGGAGCGGGGTCGAGGTTCACCGGGTCAGGGCCGGTCAATAGGCTCGTCTCATGCGAGCCATCACCCTTCCGGAGTTCGGCGATGCCGACTCCCTCGTGCCTGACGACGTTCCCGCCCCCACCCCTGGCGCCGGTGAGGTGCTCATCGACGTCGTGGCCGCGGGCGTCAACCGGGCCGACATCAACCCGCGGCAGGGCTCCTACCCTCCACCCGCCGGTGCGTCCGAGCTGCTCGGGCTCGAGGTGAGCGGTCGGATCGCCGCCCTGGGCCACGACGTGGAGGGGTGGAGGGTAGGCGACGAGGTGTGCGCGCTGCTCGACGGAGGTGGCTACGCCGCCCAGGCCGTCGCCCCCGCGAGCCAGTGCCTCCCCGTGCCGACGGGCGTGTCGCTGGTGGATGCCGCCGCCCTGCCGGAGGTCGTCTGCACGGTGTGGTCGAACGTGTTCCTCGTGGCCAACATCCAGCCGGGGCAGGTGCTGCTCGTGCACGGAGGCAGCTCGGGCATCGGCACGATGGCCATCCAGCTCGCGAAGGCGGTGGGGGCCCACGTCGCGGTGACGGCCGGCAGCCAGGAGAAGCTCGACTTCTGCCGCGAGCTCGGAGCCGACCACCTCGTCAACTACCGCGAGGAAGACTTCGTCGAACGGGTGCGCGAGATGACGAACGGGCACGGGGCCGACGTCATCCTCGACAACATGGGCGCCAAGTACCTCGCCCGCAACGTCGACCTGCTCGCCACGAACGGGCGGCTGGTGACCATCGGGCTGATGGGCGGCCGCAAGGGCGAGCTCGATCTCGGCACGTTGCTGGCCAAGCGGGGCGCCGTGATCGCCACCGGACTGCGTTCGCGGCCGGCCACCGAGAAGGCCGCCATCGTGGCCGCCGCGCGCGAACACGTCTGGCCGCTCATCGAAGCCGGTCAGGTGCGCCCGATCGTGCACTCACGCCATCCCCTCGAGGATGCCGCTGCCGCCCATCGTGAGATGGAGGCCTCGGGCCACATCGGCAAGATCCTGCTCACGATCTGACGAGCAGGGCGTAGCCACGTAGGCGCTCGTCGGCAGGATCGACCAGCACGACTCCGGCGGCTCCCTTCAGCGCCGCACCGAGGTTCAGCCTCAGCACCCTGCCGTCGCACGACACCTGGCGTCGGGCCAGCACCTGGCTCTGGTCAGGTGCGCCGAGAACCGAGTAGGTGCTCGTGGTGACCAGCAGGGTCGCGCTGGTCGCTCCGCCCACCCCCACACACCGGACCTCCGCGACGAGGTGAACCGGGGTGCTGGATGCTCCAGAGTCGACCTCACTCTCAGACTGCGTGGAGTGCTGGCTCAACACCGTTCGGGCCACCTCCTTCGGTCGACGCGTCGGAGCCGCCAGCCGGGCGTCGTCGGGCCCTCCACCGGGCGTCATGGTCGCGGTACCGGTCTCGGCAGCACTGACCCCGAGGGTGGTCATCGACAGGCTGGGGGTCGCGGGCTGGATGCGGCCGCGAGGCAGAGCCGTGCTCGCCCCACCGGTCGTGCAGGCAGCGAACAGTGTGGAACCGGCCCCGATGGCGGCGGCCGCGAGCCATCGCGTCACGATGGGTGGGCGAGCCCGCGTCGTCATTCTGGCGATCGTAGCGACGTCTCCCGTCGCCGGTGGGCAGAGCCGCCGGGCCCGCGTCAGTGAGGCAGGATGGAACCCATGACCCAGGACGCGAGCCAGCCAGCCGAAGACCGTCGCATCGTCGTCGTCACCCAGGACGGCATGGGGGTCGCCGATACGGCGGGCAACGGCACCGGTTCGAGCGACAACGAACCGGCCAACGAGCAGGGGCGCGAACGGGGTAGACGCGAGCAGACCAACCCCGCCGACCTCGTCGAGGAGCCGGCGAAGGTCATGCGCATCGGGTCAATGATCAAGCAGCTGCTCGAAGAGGTGCGCAACGCCCCGCTCGACGAGGCCGGGCGACGTCGTCTCGCCGACATTCATCATCGTTCGCTCGAGGAGCTCAAGGACGGGCTGGCCCCCGAGCTGGTGCGCGAGCTCGACCGCATCGCGCTCCCCTTCAGTGACGCCTCCCCCAGTGACGCCGAGCTGCGTATCGCGCACGCCCAGCTCGTCGGCTGGCTCGAGGGCCTCTTCCACGGCATCCAGACCGCCCTCGTCGCCCAGCAGATGGCGGCCCAACAGCAGCTGCAGCAGATGCGGGCCCTGCCGCCCGGGCGCACGCCCGACGGCTCGTCGTACGGCACCCCGCCGGGGCTGCATCCCGACGGCGGACCCATGCCGGGTGAGAGCGGCCCGACCGGCCAGTACCTCTGAGCTACCGGGTCACAGCCACGAGGACCGTTCGCGATCGGATGGGGTGACCGCCACGTTCCACTGCCGGAACGGGGTCTCCAGCCGGTAGCGAAAGTCGGGCTGACGCAGCAGCACGACCGGCTCGGCGTTGCTCGGGTTCTCGAGCGACTCGAAGTACTCGACGCTCCAGTGGAACCAGCGCATGCA
>JBBSTU010000234.1:0-5634 GCA_038235595.1 Actinomycetales bacterium
CGCGTCGAGGGCCTCGACGGCGGCATGCGGCCCGGGAACCGACACGAGGGCGAGGTTGGCCTGCGAGGCCGCCACCGCGCCGCCGAGGGTGCGGGGCCGGGGTGGCGCGCCGAGACCGGTCGACCGGGCTGCTGCCGAGTGCAGGTTGGCCAGTGCCGACTCGAGCGCCCGCAGGCCGGCGTCGACGGTGGCGGCGTCGGCAGCACGAAGCGCGACGACGAGGTCGTTCGGCCCGGCGCCCGCAGGCACGGTGAAGCCCATCGAGGCGATCACCTCGAGGTTGAGGTCGGTCGCCATCGCGACCTGCGCCGCCTGCACACCGGGCACCGTCGCCACGGCCTGCGAGACCTGCATCAGGCTCACCGAGTCGTGGTAGCCGCCCGATCTCAGCTCGAGGTGATCAGGCACCGCTGGCCTCCGGCGTGGGCACGACGAGCGGCGAGACGGCGGCCGGCCACGACACGACGGCAGGCGACTGCACCAGCGCGCTCACGTTGCCCTCCGGTCTGACCGGGCCCGGGCCTGACCCCGAGCGTGAGGCGACAGTAGCGAGCCTGGGTACAGTGCGCGCATGGCCAATGTTGCCAATGATGCCCCTTCCCGTGCTGCACAGTTGCCAGCGTCTGTCGGCGGCTCCGACGTGTCGGGCATCCCGCTCCGCCTCATCGCAGGGATGGCGGCGAGTCGAGGTGGCGTCGTGCACGCCGCACCCACGGGGCTCGAGGTCTCGGTCGAGCGCGCTGCCCCGCTGCGGGCGCCTGACGACGGGTTGGCCGACCTGCGACACCAGCTCGTCATCGCCGACGCCGCCACCCTCCTGGACGCCGGTGCCGCTGTCTCAGACCGGAGGCGCCTGGTCGCTCGGCTGGCCGAGGCGGGCGCGGTCGGTCTCGTGGTCGGGCTCATGGTCGGGCCGGCGGTGACCGCCACCCTCGACGCGGACGTGCGCGAGGCCGCCCGCGACCACCACCTCCCCCTCATCGAGCTGCCGGAGGAGCATCTTTCCCGGTTCACCACCGAGGTACTCGAGGCCATTCTCGAGCACCAGACCTCGATGCTGCGTCGGCTCGACGACGCCGACCGCGCTCTGGTGCAGATCGTCCTGGCCGGTGGGTCGCTCGACGACCTCTGCGAACGGGTGGGCGGCTTTCTCGACGGGGCGGCAATGGTGACGACGACCGACGGGCGGATCATCGCCGCGGCGGGCTCCCCGCGCGAGCGCGACCATGCGGCAGCCCTGCCCTGCTTCGACCGTTCAGGACGGCTGCTGACGGAGTCGGAACCGATCGGCGCCCGCCCCGACGGCCCCACGGCGGGGCGAGTCGCCGTGCGCATCGCTGCCGGCCAGTTCGACCACGGCCTGCTAATCGCCTTCTGCAGCCACCGCTCCCTCACCGTCGACGACGTGCACCTGCTCGAGCGCGCTGCGACCGTCGCGGCCCTCGCGATAACCAAGGACCAGGCTGTGGCCGCGGTGGAGAGCAAGTACCGAGCCGAGTTCCTGCGCGACGCCCTCGCTGGGCGGGCCGGGTCGGTGGCCGATGCCGTGGCGCACGCAGAGTCGCTCGGCTGGCACATCGACCGCCCCATGGTGGTCGTGGTGGCCGAGACCGACGAGGACGACGACCGGTCGAGCCGCGACGCAGAGGAGGTGCGCTTCCTGCAGGAGCGGTTCGCGCGGGCCTGGACCCACGCCATGGCGGTTCGCGAGGCCCGCTCCCCGGTCATGGGCTTCAGCCGTGAGGTCGTCGCACTGGTGGGCGTGCCGGCCGAGGCCGACACCGACCGAATCATGCGGTCGGTCCACGATCTCGTGCGCGTGGTGCGCGGCGACGGAGGTGGCGGGAGGCGCAGCTTCTCGGCCGGGGTCTCGCGCACGATCACATCCCCGGCCGGTCTGCCCCAGGCGTACGACGAGGCGCAGTCGGCCGTCACCGTCGGCCGCCAGCTGCACGGTCATGGCGCACTGACCCACGTCGACGGCCTCGGCATCTACCGGCTGCTCGGACTCGTTCCCGACGGAGCCGACCTACGGCGTTTCGTGGCCGAGACGCTGGGCCCGCTCGCCACCGACGACCAGCCCGAGAACGCCGACCTACGCCGCACGCTCGGCCTGCTCCTCGACACGAACCTCAACGTGGCCGAGACGGCCCGGCGCCTCTTCTTCCACTACAACACGCTGCGCTACCGCATCGGCAAGCTGGAGAAGCTGCTGGGGCCGTTCACGACCGACCCCGAGCTGCGGCTGGCGCTCGCTCTGGCCCTCAAGGTGCACCGCATGCGCGGCCTCTGACCCGCCCCGCCCCGTTCCCCCCCGCAGTCGGCTGGCCACGTTCGTTCGACGGCGGATGCCGCTGGCGGACCGCTGCGCAGCCGGTGTGGTCGACGTGAGGCAGAGTTGGCGCCATGTGCCCGGTTGCCACCATCGTCGGAGCCGGTGTCGCCGGCCTCGCGACCGCCATCGGGCTCGAGCGGCTCGGCTGGGATGTGACGATGCTCGAACGGGCGCCCGCCCCACACAACGACGGCGCTGGTCTGACACTGTGGCCGAACGCGATGCGATCCCTTGACGCGGTCGGAGCCGCCGATGCGGTTCGCAGCATCGGCAGGCCGGCCCGCCGTGCCCTGATCCGCACCGCCCAGGGTCGCAAGATCACCGAGCTGCCGATTGCCGAGCTGACCGCCCGCTACGGGCCCATGATCGCCGTGCACCGCGCTGACCTGACCCGAACCCTCGCCGAGCGGCTCTCGGTCCCGGTCCGTTACGGCTCGAACGTGACGACCGCATCCGGGGAGCTTCTCGTCGACGGGCGAGCTGTCTCAGGGACGCTCGTCGTGGGGGCCGATGGGATCGAGTCGACCGTGCGCGAGACGGTGGCGGGTGTGGTGCATCCCCGGCCTGCCGGACAGTTCGCGGCGCGCGGGGTGGCCCGGACCGGTTCGACGTCGCCAGCGGTGACCACCGAGTACTGGGGGCGGGGTAAGCGGTTCGGGCTGGTGCCGTTGCGCGGCGGGCTGACGTACTGGTTCGCCGCAACACGAACCCGTGCTGCGGCCGAGCGGCCGCTCGATACCTTCTTCGGCTGGCACGACCCGGTCATCGAGACCCTCCGGGCAACGCAGGTGGGAACCACGCCCGTGCTCGCCCTGCAAGACCTCCCCGCACTGTCTTCCTGGCACGACCGGCGGTCGACGGTGCTCGTCGGTGACGCCGCCCATGCGATGACCCCGAACCTCGGCCAAGGGGCCGCCCAAGCGCTTGAGGACGTCGCCGTGCTGCTGGACGAGCTCGGATCGGCTTCGGTTCCCGAGGCGTTGGCTGCCTATGAGAGCAGACGGAGAGCTCGCGCCGAACAGGTCGTCTCGCGCTCCCGGCTGGCCGGACGGGTGGCCCAGGCCGGCAACCCGCTGACCGCCTGCCTGCGCGACGCCCTCGCCCGGGCTACGCCGGCTCGCGCCGCCCTGAGGCAGCTCGCGGCCGTTCTCGAGCCGTCGCCGTGAGCCAGACCCATGACTCGAGGCCGCTCCACTGGGCGATCGACGAGCGGGAGTACCGCCGCCACGAGGAGCGGCGCGGGCGGCGTCACGCGTTCGAGCGCATCGACCCGTGCCGTACCGCCTTGGTGGTTGTCGACCTCGTCCCGTTCTTCGTCGAGCAGTCGGCTCGCTGCCGCGCCATCGTGCCGACCGTGAACCTCCTCGCCCACGAGCTGCGCACGGCCGGAGGAACGGTCGCTTGGGTCGTGCCGGGCTTTGTCGAGCCCTCGGCTCGGGCTCGGGCGTTCTACGGCGACGAGGTGGCCGAGAGGTACGCACAGTCGGGAGGCCTCGGTTCGCCAGTCGAACGGCTGTGGGCCGGCCTCGAGGTAGGCCCTGGTGACCTCGTGGCCGAGAAGACAGCCAGCAGCGCCTTCTTCCCCGGCCGCAGCGACCTGCCCGAGCTACTGAACGAGCGGGACATCGACACCGTCATCATCACGGGCACGACCACCAACGTCTGCGTCGAGGCCAGCGTTCGCGACGCCAGCACACTCGACTACCGCGTGGTGCTCGTGGCGGACGGCTGCGCCGCAACCACCGATCGTGACCACAACGCCACGCTGCACGTCGTCTACCGCTCGTACGCAGATGTGCGAGCCGCCGCGAAGGTGGTCGCACTCATCCGTCGCGGCCTGCAGGACTGAGACGGATGCCGCTGGCCGCGGCACCAGGTGACGGGACCGCCTCCCGACCGTTCGAAAGTGGCCACTCGACCGGGTCGATGGTGGCCACTCGTCTGGGAAGACGGGCTGAAGGGCAGGTCCTGCCAGACCGACTTCGGCGCGTCAGCAGCAATTGCCCACCGCGACCCCCCTGTCTCGGAGTAGTTTTCGGGCCAAGGTGCCCGGCACGGGTCTGAGCACCGACCGCGCGGGCGAACCTGCGTTGTTCCGACGGGAGTCGTTCATGGCACTGGGCTGGAAACTGCACGGCGACGGCAAGACGCTCGGGCCTGACGAGGTCGTGGCCCCCGACGAACGGCTCTCGTGGGGGCGGACCGTGGGCCTCGGGGCACAGCACGTGGTCGCGATGTTCGGCGCGACCTTCGTCTTCCCGCTGCTGATGGGCCTCAACGCCCAGCTCGCGATCATGATGAGCGGCATCGCGACCATCTGCTTCCTGCTCATCGTCAATGGCAAGGTGCCGAGCTACCTCGGCACCTCGGCAGCGTTCGTCGGCGCGGCCGCGGCGATCCGGAGCCAGGAGGGCGCGACGTCGGCCACCGTGACAGGCGCCATCCTCGTGGCCGGCTTCGTGCTCACCCTCGTTGGCGTCGCGATCCACTTCTTGGGCTCGAGGCTGCTGCACCAGGTGCTCCCGCCGGTCGTCACCGGCGCCGTGGTGATGCTCATCGGGTTCAACCTCGCCCCGGTCGTGGCCAACGTCTACTGGCCGCAGGACCAGTGGGTCGCCCTGTGCGTGATGACGTTCGCCATCGTGTGCGCCGTCGCCTTCCGTGGGTTCATCGGGCGCATCGCGATCTTCCTCGCCCTCGTCTTCGGTTTTCTGCTCTCGTGGGTCTTCGACGGGATCTTCGGCATGATCACTGCCTCCGACGGTACCGGCAAGGTCACCGACCATTTCCGGGTCAACCTCGACGCCTTCAACTCCGCGCCCTGGTTCGGGTTCCCGCCCGTGAGCTCCATCGGCCCGAACGGCAAAGAGATCGTGGGAGCACACCTACCGAGCTTCTCGGTGGCGGCGATCCTGCTCGTGCTCCCGGCCGTGATCGCTCTGATCGCCGAGAACACCGGCCACGTCAAGGCCGTGGCCGAGATGACCAAGACCAACCTCGACCCCTACATGGGCCGAGCCATCGGGGCTGACGGTGTCGGCACCATGCTCGCTTCCGCCGTGGGCGGTTCGCCGACGACGACCTACGCCGAGAACATCGGGGTGATGGCCGCCACCCGCGTCTACTCGACGGCGGCCTACTACGTCGCTGCCGTCGTCGCCATCGTCTTCGGGCTCTCGCCCAAGTTCGGCGCGCTGGTCGCGGCCACCCCCGGTGGGGTACTCGGCGGCATCACCGTCGTGCTCTACGGCATGATCGGCCTGCTCGGCGCCAAGATCTGGAAGGAGAACGGCGTCGAC
>JBBSTU010000235.1:0-5586 GCA_038235595.1 Actinomycetales bacterium
CCTCTCCCCCAGCGTCGTGGCCCAGCTGATGTCGCACGTGGCCGACCGTGACGGTGGCGCGACCGATGCCCGACGTCGTGAAGCGAGCGAGCGGCTCACGGCTCTCACCGAGCGGGAGCACGAAGTGGCTCTCGCCATTGGTCGCGGCCTGTCCAACGCCGACATCTCTCGAGAGCTCTACCTCAGCGTCCCGACGGTCAAGGCGCACGTGTCCAGGGTGCTGGCAAAGCTCGGCGCCGAAAACCGGGTGCAGGTCGCGATCACCGTGCACGACGCCGATCAGCGCTGACCCGCCCGGGACTCCCGTACGCAGGGGGTGGGGTCCCCTATAGTCGTGCGCAGCGCCTGAGCACCGCGGCTGAGGGCGACCGATGACACGGCGAAGGACTCATGAGCAGCAACAGCCCAGACGTGGCCACGAACGATCGATCCGGGTACTGGAACGACTACTACGCATCAGACATCGCGGCCCAACGACCGCTGCCGTCGCAGTTCGCGACCTTCGTGGCCGGCGAGCTCAGCGGGCCGCACCGCGTGCTGGAGTTCGGCTGTGGTGGCGGACGCGACTCGCTGTTCTTCTCCTCCTACGGCCATGACGTCGTGGGTGTCGACGCCTCCCAGGCCGCGGTCGAGGCGTGCGAGGCCCTCGCCCGGGCGCTCGGTGAGCGGTCCACGTTCATGGCCGCCCGCATCGACGAGTCCGATCTGGTCGAACGCCTCCACGTCGAGACTGCCGCGCCGCTCATCGTGTACGCCCGTTTCTTCGTCCACGCCATCACCGACCGCGAGGAGCTGACGTTCCTCGACCTGGCGGCGGCCCTGACACGGCCGGGCGACCGGCTGGCCGTCGAGTACCGCACGGTTCGTGACCAGAGTGGCTCCAAGGTCACCGGCGCTCACTACCGCCGCTTCGTGTCACCGGCGGCGTTCCAGGCGAACACGCTCGCCCGTTCCTTCGAGGAGACTTACTCCGTCGAGGGGTTCGGCTTCGCGAAGTACAAGCAGGACGATGCGTACGTGGCTCGAGCGATCTACACGAAGCGATGACCCCCTCAGTGGTCATGAGCCAGCTCTCCGAGCTCGTCTCTGCGGCCGTGACACTCACTCCCGAGCTCTCCTTCCTGACCTCCGGCGGCGTGCTCGCTCTCAACGGCCCATGGTCTGAGGTCCGGTCGATCAGGATCGACCTGCCGCCCGCACAGTTCCTGCACCTGCAGTCGATCGACGTCGACGCACCTGGTACGGAGCAGGTCTCAACGATCGCCACCGTGTCGGTGAGCAGCTGGTACAAGGACTTCGACACCCGGTTCGACGCCAGGGCATTCTTCGACTTCGAGTCAGACACCCGCACCACGGCCGTCCACACCACCAATGCCGGCGACGAGTGGATCTCGATCGTCTTCGACCACCCCATCGACGTCAGGTCGCTGCGGTTGCGCAACGTCGAGGGCAACAACTGCCTTCGGGCCCGGCTCCTGCGCGTGACCATCGAGCGGGTCGACTGCTCCGAGGTTGTGTTCGACGGCGCCGAGAGCGCGGCTGCCTTCGAGGCGACCCTGACCAACGCGGTGAGCCGGCGAACCGGGGCTGCCGAGCTGATGCCCTTCGTGCCTATCGTCGCCATGACCATGCGGGGGGAGTACCGCAACGGTCGGTTGGCCCTCGACGCCGTCGAGGTGGATGCCGACACCAAGAAGGGGTTCCGCAAGCTGATGAGCTCAGAGCTGCTCACGCAGCGGTCGATGGAGTGGACGAGCCACGGAACCCAGCGCAGCTTCCGATTCTGGTCCGACTACGAGAAGGCCGCCTACACCAGGCTGACGGCGCGGGTGGCCGACACCCTGTCCGAGCTGACGCCCAATGTGTGCTTCGGCTTCGGCGCTGCCCTCGCAGTGGTTCGCGACGGTGACCTGATCCCGCACGACGACGACCTCGACCTCATTGTCGGCTTCGAGCCCGAGGAGGCCGCGAACCTCCCCGACGCACTCCGACTCATCGAGGAGTTCCTGCGCTCGCGCGGCTTCACGGTGAAGGGCAGCTTCACCGCTCACCGACACGTGCAGTGGCAGAACGGCAAGATGATCGACGTCTTCGCCGGGCTCTTCGAGGGTGACACCATCTCGTGGTATCCCGGCCGACGGGGCAGTCTCGACCGGGCCACCATGTTCCCGACCTCGCAGGCCAAGCTGCACGGGGTCACCGTGCCGCTGCCCAGAAGCCCGTTCGTCTACCTCGAGAAGGTCTACGGCCCGGGTTGGCGCTGGCCCGACCCCGGCTTCACCCACCTCTGGGACAACAAGAGCTACCTGGACCTGGTCCAGCGCCCGGGTGGCACCAGCGGCTGAACGGGCCAGGGACCTCTCGGCCGGTGGCTGGCAGTGGCGGGCCGGCAGGGGCCTGAGACAAACGGGTTGAGGCCATGCGTGGCGTCGGCCTACCCTCGGTGAGTGGACATCTCCTGACGACCTCGCGACCACCCGCAGTCTCGCTACTACTCGCCTGCCAGGAATCTCATGTCTGCCACCCTCACCGTGTCGGGTCTTCACGTCGGCTTCGGGGCCCGCGTGATCTTCTCCGGGCTCGACCTGACCCTCGCCGACGGCGACGTGACGGCGATCGTCGGCCCGAACGGGTCGGGCAAGTCCACCCTGATGCGCACCATCGTCGGCGAGCTGCCGATCGAGTCGGGTTCGATCACCCTCGCTCCGCCCGACGCGACCATCGCCTGGCTTCCTCAGGTCGCGCCCGACGACGAGGAGACGCTGCTGGCCTACTGCCGCCGCCGCACCGGGGTCGAAGAGGCTGACCGAGAGCTCGGGCTCGCCTCTGCCGCCATCGCTTCCGGCGAGCGGGGAGCCAACGACCGCTACTCCCTCGCCCTGCACCGTTGGCTGTCGCTGGGCGCGGCCGACGTAGACCAGCGACTGCCCGAGGTCGCCGCCGCCGTGGGCCTCACCGTCGACCCCGGTCGGGCCCTCGGTTCGCTCTCAGGGGGTCAGGCCGCCCGGGCCGCACTGGTCGCGGTGCTGCTCAGCCAGTTCGACGTGCTGCTGCTCGACGAACCCACGAACAACCTCGACGCCCGAGGGCTGCGCCTGATGGCCGACTTCGTGCACGGTCGGCCCGGCCCGGTGCTCGTAGCGAGCCACGACCGTGACTGGCTCGACGAGGTGACGACCAGCGTCGTCGAGCTCGACCTACCGCAACAGCGGATCGCCCACTACACCGGCGGCTACCGCGACTTCGTGGCCCAACGCACGCTCGCCCGCGCTCAGGCCTGGGAGGCCTACGGCGAGTACGCCGCCGAACGCGACTCCCTCCGGGCCCAGAGCCGGCAGCGCCACGAGTGGGCCGACCGGGGCAGGCGCAACGTCGCTCAGGGCAACGAGCCCGACAAGCACATCCGCGAGAAGCATCGAGCCCGGGCCGACCGTCAGGGCGCGAAGGGCGCCCGGCTCGAACGCGCGGCCGCACGACTCGACGGCGTCGAACAGCCCCGCAAGGAGTGGCACCTGCGCTACACCATCGCCGAGGGACGGCCCTCGTCCGATGTGGTAGCCACCCTCAGCCACGCTGTCGTCGTGCGAGGGGAGCTCACCCTCGGGCCCGCGAGCCTCGCCCTCGGTCGGGGCGACCGCGTCGCCGTCACCGGCGACAACGGGAGCGGCAAGACCACGCTCATCGGGGCCCTGCTCGGCGAGCTCCCTCTGGCGAGCGGACGCCAGTCGCTCGGCACCCGGGTCGCCGTCGGCGTCATCGACCAACGACGTGACCTGCTCGAGGTGGGTGGGCCGCTGTCGGAGGTTGCCCGGGCTGCTCTCGGAACTGATCCAGCGACCTCGACCGAGTGGGACCCGGCCGCCGTGCGGACGCTGCTCGCCAAGTTCGGGCTGGGCGCCGAGCACGTCCGGCGTCCAGCGAGCAGCCTTTCGATGGGCGAGCGCACTCGGGCGCTGATGGCGATCTTCCAGGGGCGGGAGGTCAACCTGCTGGTGCTCGACGAGCCGACGAACCACCTCGACGTCAACGCCATCGAGCAGCTGGAGGCGGCGGCCGCCGCCTTCACCGGCACCGTGCTCGTGGTCAGCCACGACGAGAGCCTGCTGCGCGGCATCCGGCTGACCCATCGCTGGAACGTGCGTGACGGTCACGTGAGCATCGACGCCCTCTGAGCCGGCTGAGTCTCGTCGGCGCCGGTCTACCGTTCCGCAACCAGTTCGGGCAGATCGACGCAACCGGGCAACCGGCCACCAACGGGGCCGACGAGCCGCCGGTCGGCCCGGCCCGTACGAACACCGGTCTGGTCTTCGTGGCCGTCCGGGCCGACCCCGTTCGCCAGTTCGTGTCGATCCAGCGACGGCTGGCTGAGGCCGACCTGACGAACATTGAGACCACGCCGATCGGCAGCAGCGTCTACGAGGTGCTCCCCGGAGCCGGGTCAGGAAAACGCTCGGGCAGGCGCTACTGTCCTGAGCCATGGCCAAGAGCACGAGAACGGCGGCGAAGCAACGAGCCAGGGAGGCGCGCGAGGCACACGCCCGCAAGGAACGTCAACGCACCCAGCTGGTCGCGGCCGGTGTCGGAGTGGTCATCATCGTGATCGCCGTCGCCGTCGGCATCGTCATCGCGAACCGGCCGGGACCCGCTCCGGTGGGAGGGAGTGGCGCCGCCGCCCTGACGAAGCTGACGACGATCCCGGCCGCGATCCTCGACCGGGCGCCCGTGCCGACGGCCCAGCAGGCACCGACCAAGCTCGACGGCGCCACCGCCCGCGCGACCGACGGCAAGCCCGTCGTGCTCTACGTCGGCGCCGAGTTCTGCCCCTACTGCGCCGTGGAACGCTGGGCCCTCATCGGCGCCCTGTCGCGGTTCGGCACGTTCAGTGGCCTGACCGAGACCACGAGCAGCAGCACCGACGCGCTGCCCGACACTCCGACCTTCTCGTTCGTGAAGTCGAGCTTCACCAGCGACCACGTCGTCTTCAAGGCCGTCGAGACCCAAGACCGGAACGGCCAGCCCCTGCAGACGCTCGAGGGTGACGATGCGGCGCTGGTGCAGAAGTACAACCCCAAGGGCAGCATCCCCTGGATCAACTACGGCGGCACCCGCGCCACCACCGGGCCCACCGTCGACTCGAACGCCTTTGCGGGCAAGACCTACGACCAGATCATGGCCGGCATCCTCGACCCCACCTCGGCGATCGGCAAGAGCGTCGGGCCCGCGATCAACGTCATGACGGCCCAGATCTGCGCCCAGAACGGTGGACAGCCCAGCACGGTCTGCGCGGCGCCGGGTGTCAAGGCGGCCTCGGGGGTGCTCGCCAAGTAACCCATCGACCGTAGGCGGCCGTCGCGACACTCCACCGGATGCCGCTGACGACGCCCGTCAGCGGCATCCGTCGTCACTGGGCCCCGGTCACCGGCCGAGATCGGCGAGTCCCAGCGGTCGCACCGGGCGCCGAAGTGCGACAGGGTGAACCCATGCCAGCCACGACCGTCGTTCTGTTCGGAGCCACCGGTGACCTCGCGAGGCGCAAGCTGCTGCCCGGGATGCTGCACCTGCACGAGTCGCAGCTGATCGACGGCC
>JBBSTU010000236.1:0-5555 GCA_038235595.1 Actinomycetales bacterium
ATCACGCCCGACGGCGGTGGTGCCGAGATCTTCGTGCACAGTTCGGCCATCGTGGGGGGCGGCGTGCTCTCGGAGGGGCAGCGGGTGGCGTTCCTCGTCGTCGACGGGGAGACGGGACCGCAGGCTGACCATCTGCTCCCCTTGGGAACCCAGGCCGTACAGCAGGACGTGGCATCCGACGGGGCGGACGGCACCGTGTCCTGGTACGACGCGGACAAGGGCTTCGGGTTCATCACCCCCGAGTCGGGCGGCCCCGATGTCTTCGTCCACGTCCGGGCGCTGGCCGACGGGCTCCCCGAGCTGTTCGAGGGGGACCGGGTGAGGTACGACATCGTCGTGAGCGAGAAGGGCCCGCAGGCTCGCGAGGCGCGCCTCGCGCACAGCTCGACACCGCGGGGGGCGCCCGCGACGTCGACGACCCGCGCGCGGTCGGGACACCGGGAGGCATCCGACGTCCCGGCCCGCGGAGGTGAAGGAGTGGTCGCGCGCTACGACGCGGAGCGGGGGTTCGGCTTCATCGCCCCGGACGCGGGAGGCGCAGACCTGTTCGTGCACGTGTCGGTCATCAGAGGCGCCGAGGCGCTGCACCAGGGCGATCGGGTTCGGTACCAGGTGCGACAGAGCGATCGAGGACCACAGGCCGACCGCGTCGAACGGGTGTGAGCGGGACGGCGGTCCGGGCGGAGCCGGCGCTCAGGCGTGTCCTGGCCCCGTCGCACGCTCATGCCGCTCGTCGGACGACGTCCGACCATCCGCGGAGAGCGTGAGCTTCCCGGTTAGCGCCGTCTCAAAAGTCCCCATCCGTCAGGCTGTGAGATGTTCACTCGAAGGATCACGCGGTGACCGCGCCTACGTCTGCAGGACACGCTCACCGGTGTCGTCGCACACCAACGCCACGGACTCAACTCGCAACGGCTGGCGGCCCCCGCCTCACCGCACCGGCCACCCCGAGGCGTGACAGGTGTGATGACGGTGAAGAACGGTAGTCAGGTAAGGAGGACGTGACCACCCACTCGAAAGCTCGTGACGTCTACTTGACGTGCGGCCGGTCGGACGTGAGGTCAGCCACCGTGCCGCGGGGTGCTCCACCGCGTTGCGGACGGGGGTTCGATCTCGTCGCGAGTCGAAATGGCCATTCGGGGTCCGTCAGTCGGCGATCGCCGGGCGTTCCGCGCCCTCGTCCGAGCGGCGGCAACCGTCGCAGCCCTCGCGGCACTGTGAAACGCTGGGCCCATGGACCTTCCTCGCGACGAGATCGACCCCGATGGCCTGCTCGAGTACTCCGTCGTGTTCACCGACCGATCCCTGAACCACATGTCGGCGCGCTTCGTGGGCGTCATGCACGACCTGCTGGGCATGCTGAAGACCGCCTACGGCGCCGAGACCGTGGCCGTTGTGCCCGGGGGTGGCACGTTCGCGATGGAGGCGGTCGCACGCCAGCTGGCCACCGACCAGCACTGCCTCATCGTGCGCAACGGCCTGTTCAGCTACCGCTGGACCCAGATCCTCGATGCCGGAGCGATCGCGAAGTCGACGACCGTGTGCCAGGCCCGTCCCGTCGACACCGGGCACCAGTCGGCCTGGGCTCCGGCGCCCGTCGAGGAGGTCGCTGCCGCGATTCGGTCAGAGCGACCGGCGGTCGTCTTCGCGCCACACGTGGAGACCTCGGCCGGGATGCTGCTCACCGACGACTACGTGCGGGCGCTCGCGGAGGCCGTGCACGAGGTCGGCGGCCTGCTGGTGCTCGACTGCATCGCGTCGGGCGCCCTCTGGGTCGACATGGCCGAGCTCGGCGTCGACGTGCTGGTAAGCGCGCCCCAGAAGGGCTGGAGCGGCTCGCCGGCGGCCGGGTACGTGATGCTGGGCTCGGCGGCCCGGGAGGCCGTGCAGACCTCTCGGTCGTCGAGCTTCGCTGCCGACCTCAAGGTGTGGCTGGGGGTCGCCGAGGCCTACCTGGAGGGCAAGGCGACCTACCACGCAACCCTGCCCACCGACGCTCTCGCCCACAACGCGATGGCCATGCGGGAGACCTTCGACCTGGGTCTCGACACGGCGCGAGACGCCCAGCTCGAGCTGGGCCGCCGGGTGCGCTCCCTCCTCGCCGACAGGGGCCTGCCCTCGGTGGCGGCCGCCGACGTCGCCGCCGCGAGCGTGGTCGTCGTACACACCGACGACCCGGCGGTCAAGAGCGGTGCCGCGTTCAAGCCGGTCGGGCTCCAGGTGGCGGCCGGTGTGCCGTTGCACTGCGGAGAGCCCGCCGACTACTCCACGGTTCGCATCGGGCTGTTCGGCCTCGACAAGCTGACCGACGTCGACGCGGCCGTCGCCCGGTTCGAGAAGGGGCTCGACCAGCTCGGCTCGTGAAGGCTCGGTGGGTCGACCGCTCGTCACGCACCCGTGCGCGCGGCCGGGCATGGTCGACCCCCGAGAGGGCGTCTCAGGCCAGGTTCTCGTCGTCGTCGTCGCGCCGACGCAGGCGACACCACCGCTGCACGAGCATCCCGCTGACCGCCAGCAGCAGCGCCACCACGACATGCGCCGTATAGAGCCATAGCCGCAGGCGTTGCGACTCGACGTCGCTGTCGGGCAGCAGCATGAGCACGTTCGCTGCGTACCAGCCGACCAGCACGGCGCCGGTGAGGGCTCCGGCCTGACCCAGCACAAGGGTTCGAGCGGCCCGCAGCGGGGTCACGTGGGCCGGGCCCCGTCCGTCGCGAACCTGACGCACCTGCCAGCCCGCCGCGAGCAGACCGCCACCGAGGAAGAGCATCGCCGCGAGGCCCACCCAGCCCGGCTCGGGAACGCCGGAGCCGGCGAGCATGCGCAGCCCGAGCCAGGCGACGACTGTCGTGGCCAGGCCCGCGAGCACGAGCGTGGTGACGCGGACGCCGGCGTGCGGGTTCACGGCTGCTCCCACACGGGGCCGGCGCGAACACCCGAGCGGTCGAGCTGCGCGACGAGGCTGCCCACCGGGCGGATGCCGTCGGCGCCGGGTGCGGTCCGGAGAGTCGCCAAGGGGTCTGCCTCGCGCCACGGCACGAGCACGAAGGCCCGCTCGACCGCCCGCGGATGCGGCAGCGTCAGGGCCGGGTCGTCGCTCACCACCTCGTGAGAGGAACCCGGTCGTCCGAACGCGATCAGGTCGAGGTCGAGGGTTCGTGCGCCCCAGCGGATGTCGCGTGTTCGGCCGTGGTCGTGCTCGATGCCGTGCAGTGCCGCCAGGAGGGCAGCAGGAGCCAGGGTCGACCGGCCGACGACCACGGCGTTCAGGTAGGGCGGTTGCTCGGGCCCGCCGACGGGGTCGGTCTCGACGAGCGGCGAGACGCGCGTGACCGTGAGCCCCTCGAGCCCCCTCAGCGACCCGACCGCTGCCGCCAGCGTCTCGCCGCGGTCGCCGAGGTTCGAGCCGAGGGCGATCACCACAGCGGGCGCGTTCAAGCGCTCGATCCGAACCTGCACGTCGGTGAAGGGATGTCCGACGGGAGCCTGCGGCTTGTGCACTGCGACCTCGACGGCATCCACGAGGGCGTGGGTGAGCACGTCGTCGGCGATCACCTCAGCCAGCCGCTCGATGAGGTCGAACGACGGCCCGGTGATGCGCTCGACGACCGACGTCGCGACCTCGGCGTAGCTGACGGTGGTCTCGAGCGCGTCGGAGCGGCCGGCCGGGGCGAGGTCGAGCGTCATCGCGACGTCGACGACGAAGGTCTGGCCGTCGCGCTTCTCGAAGTCGAGCACCCCATGGTGACCGAACGCCGAGACGCCCTGGAGCAGAATGCGATCGGTGGTGCGGGCCGAGCCTGTCACTGGGCGGCATCCTCGTCGGGAAGGTGGCGCAGGGCCGCCTCGACGACCGCCAGGGCGCGAAGGGTCGAGGCGACGTCGTGCACTCGTACACACCACAGGCCGGCCATGGCCGCCATCACTGATGTCGCCGTCGTCTCGAGATCGCGCTCGGGCGCCGGCCTCGGTGCGTCGTGCCCGGCCCGCCCCAACCGGCCCAGGAAGGTCTTGCGGGAGGCGCCCAGCAGGATCGGCTGGCCGAGGTCGTGCAGCTCTGGAAGGGCGGCCATCAGGGCCCAGTTGTGCTCGGCGTTCTTCGCGAACCCAAGACCGGGGTCGAGCACGAGCCGTTCGGCGTCGAGCCCCGCGGCCAGCAGCTCGTCGCGGCGCACCCCCAGCTCGTAGAGCACCTCACCGACAACGTCGGTGTAGACCGCGCGCGACTGCATGTGCGTGCTGTGGCCGCGCCAGTGCATGGCGATGTAGGGCACGCCTGCCTGCGCGACCCAGGGCACCATCTGCGGGTCGGCAAGGCCGCCGGACACGTCGTTGACGATGGCCGCACCCAGGTCGACGGCC
Source organism: Actinomycetales bacterium (assembly GCA_038235595.1). Lineage (GTDB taxonomy): Bacteria > Actinomycetota > Actinomycetes > Actinomycetales > Dermatophilaceae > DSM-29435. The sequence continues at coordinate 4,363 of JBBSTU010000236.1, forward strand.
GCGCGAGCCACCTCGGCCCGCATCGTGTCGATCGACACGACCGCACCGCGCTCGACGAGGTCGGACACGACGGGAGCCACCCGGCGCAGCTCTTCCTCGACGGAGGGGCGCTCGGCACCGGGGCGGGTCGACTCCCCGCCGACATCGACGATGTCGGCGCCGGCCTCGAAGACCTCACGACCGTGACCCAGCGCGGCGAGCGGGTCGAACCACTCGCCTCCGTCGCTGAAGGAGTCGGGGGTGACGTTGACGACCCCCATGACGAGGGTGCGGTCACGCTGGGCGAGCAGCTCGGCAGCGCTGGCGGTCACCGGTTTCCCTCGAGCATCAGCGACATGGCTTCCGCTCGAGTGGCCGGGTCGCGCAGCTGACCGCGCACCGCCGACGTGATCGTGCTGGCGCCACTCTTGCGGATGCCGCGCATCGACATGCAGAGGTGCTCGGCCTGGATGACGACGATGACCCCCTGCACGTCGAGGTGCTCGACAAGGGCGTCCGCGATCTGCGAGGTGAGCCGCTCCTGCACCTGGGGCCGGCGTGCGTAGACGTCGACGAGGCGGGCCAGCTTGGACAGGCCGGTGACCCGGCCGCTCTGGTTCGGGATGTAGCCCACGTGGGCCACCCCGTGGAACGGCACCAGGTGGTGCTCACAGGTGCTGTAGAGCTCGATGTCGCGCACGATGACGAGTTCCTGGTGGTCGATCTCGAAGGTCTTGTCGAGCACCTGGTCGGCGGTCATGTCGAGACCGGCGAAGATCTCGCTGTAGGCCCGCGCCACCCGACCCGGCGTGTCGACCAGACCCTCACGGTCAGGATCCTCCCCGACGGCCAGCAGCAGCTCGCGCACAGCTGCCTCGGCACGCGCCTGGTCAACGGCCATGTCTTAGCCCCGCTCGCCCGGGTTGACGGGCCGGTCGTCCGGCACCTCGATGATCTCGGCCGGGGGGTGCTCCTCAGCCAGGGGGTGCGCTCCCACCGAGGCTGCCTCGTCGATCTTTGCCTCCATGCTCCGGTCGGGGGCGACAGGGGGAGGTAGGTGACCGTTCTGCGTCGGGCCGTGCCCGTTGCGCGTGGCGGCGATCTCGGCCGGGGTGAGCACCGGGGGCCGGTTGCTGAGCTGGCGCGTCTGGCTCGAGAGCCAGGTCGGGCGGGGCGCCTGCTTCGTGATCGGCTTGAACAGCTCGGCCAGCTCG
>JBBSTU010000237.1:0-5473 GCA_038235595.1 Actinomycetales bacterium
GACCACATCCACGACCACGCCCAAGGCGGGCCCACCACAGAACAGAACGGCCAAGGCCTCTGCGTGCGGTGCAACCACACCAAACAGCTCCCCGGCTTCACCGCCCGCACCCTCCAGCCGGAGTCGCGACAACCCGGGGCACCACACCTCGTCGAGCTGACCACCCCCACCGGCCATACCTACCACTCCACACCGCCGCCGCTCATCCCAGGGAAGACGCCCTGTCCCGAACCGCGAAGAATCATGGCACCCGCAGGTGATCCGCCGCTCAGCCCGTTCGAGCGCTACCTCACCGACCTCATCGCCGGCTGAGGCAGGACAGGTGACGGCGCCGGGCGCCCGCTTGGGGCTCCGACTCAGCGAAACCGAGCCGCGAACTGGCCTGGCGTGATGCCAGTGGACATCCGGAAGTCGCGGGTGAAATGCGCCTGGTCGGCGTATCCCAGCTCGGCGGCCACGGTGGACAGGTCGGCGTCACTGTCGCGCAGACGGTCGGCCCCCTCCTGGAGCCGACGGCGACGGATCAGCCACTTGGGCGACAGGCCGATGCGCTTGTGCAGCAGTCGTTGCAGGGTGCGCTCGGAGATGTCGAACCGGTCGCAGAGGTCGTCTACGCGCAGCAGGTCGGTTGAGGTCTCGACCAGCTCGACGACGGCGTTGACGAGCTGACCCTCATCGTCAACCGGCAACCGGGGCCGTAGAGCGTCCTCGACCGCCTCGCGCGCCTGTTCCTGAGCCGCCGGTGACTCCGGGTCGTCGCTCATCAACGCGCGCACCCGCAACGTCAGCTCGTCACCGTCGAGCCCTGGCACTGTCGACAGGTCGACGTGGTGGTCGGTCATCCGCCGTACCGGCTGCGCCGTGAGCAGGTAACCGGCGGCGGGCGCCAGCATCAGGCCTACCGCCCAACCGCGACCTTCGAGCACGGTGTGGGACAAGCCCGACGCCACCCCGTAGAAGCGGGCGTAGGTGTTCGAGATGACGATGAGGCAGACCGGGTACTGAAGCACGCTCTGAGGCGAGCTCTGCCCAGGTGGCACGCCCCAGACCGGAATCCAGAAGCGGCGAGCCAAACCGGCCAGGTCGGGGGACACGCTGGCCCGATCGATCGAGTAGCGCAGGTCGGTCGGGTCGACCAGGTGGGCGCGCTCGACGTCGTCGCGAACCCGGGAACCCGCCATCAGCATGTGTCGGAAACTATCAAGACCGGCGCGTGGACGGGTGCCTACCCTCGAGACGGAAGCCATCGAAGGAGCAGACACATGACCGACACGTCCGACCGCTACGCCCAGCTCGCCGACCGCTTCGGCGCCGTCGTCGACTCCCTGACCCCGACCGACTGGGGGGACGCTTCACCCTGCGAAGGGTGGGCGGCCAGCGACGTGCTCGACCATGTGATGAGCACCCAGCGCGACTTCCTCGCCCAGCACGGCGTCGACGCCGGCAGCAGCATCGCGGCGACGGTCGACCCGGCGCAGGCCTGGCACGCGCACGACCGCCACCTCCGGGAACTGCTGGCCGACCCTGCCGTGGCCGACCTCGAGTACGACGGGGTCTTCGGACGCTCGACGATCGGGGTGGCGATCACCACGTTCTACGGGTTTGACCTGATCGTGCACCGATGGGACCTCGCCCAGGCGGCCGGGCACGACGAGATTCTGGATGCCGCTGAGCTCGACACGATCGAAAGGTCGGCCGACGGTTTCGGCGAGCATCTCTACGGCGAGGGCGTCTGCAAGCCCGCGGTCGACGTGCCCGACGGCGCCGAGCGCCAGGCCAAGGTGCTGGCCCGCCTCGGGAGGCGTTCGGCAGCGCCTGCCGCCTGACCGCCTGACCGGGGCTGTTCAGAACACCTGTTCGTCGGCACGCACGGCAGCGCGCCGCATGGCCTCGAGCACCCCGACCTGACCAGGAGTGCCACCGCGGCTCGAGGCGGGCGAGATGCCGTCGGTGTGGGCGATGAGCGCGATGTCGGGCTCCCCGTCGTGCCCGACGCGCGCCATCGACCAGCGTGCGAAGACTCGTTCGGGCACCATCTCGGTGCTGATCAGCTCGACGCTGTCGTGGCGCGGATCCGCCTTGATGCGGTCGAACAGCGTCCTCACCTCGGGCTCGTCGCCTTCGAGGGTCTGCACGAACTGGTCACCGTCCACGAGCAGTGCCCCGGTCACGCCGAGAGCCTTGTTGTTCGAGCGGGCCTTTGTGAACAGTGCGCCCAGTGCGACCTTGCGCTCGTCGGGAGAGATGCGGTCGCGACTGCGGTACATCAGCCGGAAGGTCTGTGAGTCGGTCATGGAACAGTCTGGCTCGCGGTCAGAGCCGGTCGACGTCTCACCTTGCGACATCCGACGACGCCCCCCACGACACCCCGCGACAGCGACGGCGCCAGCGACGGAGCCGCCCCGCTACCCCTGACTGAGCGGACGGACCGGTGCCAGGATGCCGTAGTCGCGGATCTTGCGGTAGATCGTGGCGCGAGACATGCCCAGGGCCTTCGCCGCCCGGGTCTTGTCGCCGTGAGCCTGCTGAAGCGCCGCGACCACCGCGTCGCGCTCGAGCGCCTCGATGTGCGTCAAGCGTCGCCGACTGACGGTGCGGGCAGCAGGCGGTAGGTCTTCGAGCACGATCTCGCCCGAGCGTCGGTGTGCAGCGATCTCGCGGAGCACGCCGTCGAGCTCGGTCACGTTGCCGGTCCAGCTCCCCCTCACCATGGTCGCGATCACGTCCGCCGAGTAGGTCAGGTGCCCGTGCGGGTCGATCCGCCGCAACAGGTGGGGGACGAGCAGGGGCAGGTCTCGCAGGTGGAGCCGCAGCGGCGGCACGTCGACCGTGCGGGGAAAGAGATCGAGCAGGGGGAGCAGGTTGAGCTCGTCAGCACCATTCCCGAGTGTCGCTGCCACCCAACGTAAGTCACTGTCGGGCCGGGCCCGGGCGACCTGGAGTGCCTCGGCGGTCGCGTATAGCCGGTTGACGTCGAGGGCCTCCACGTGAGTGATGACGACCCCGGTGCAGCTGCCATCGAGGGCAGCGGCCAGCTCTCTGGCCCAGGCGGATGCCGTGTGCTCGGCTGCGGCGTCAAGCACCGTGACCTGGCTGCCGGGGTGAAGACGGAGATGGACCGCGCGCAGCACCGCGAGCTTGCCGACGCCCCTTTCGCCGCGCACGACGAGCCACTCGCCGTTGCGGGCGGCCGTCTCGACCTCACGACAGCAGTGTGCCCACACCGGATCGGTGCCCACGATGCCGGGCAGGCCGGCCTCCGAGGAGTGCTCGATGTTCGGACCCCGACCGGTCCACGCTTCGGCGAGGCTGACGCTGACGACCGTCCCCTTCTCGTCCTCGCCCACCGACTGCGCCTGCAGGCGGGCCCGAGTACCAGAAGGCAGGTCGATGTCGATCTGCCTGCGCTTGCCGTTCACGAGCGACTCGAGGGCGTGCGTCACCATCGCCGACTGGTCGTCGGGGGAGAGTCGGGTGCGAACGCTGTCACCGAGGATCACGGTGTCACCCGTCACTGCGAAGACGATGCCAGACGAACGGCGCGAAGCGCGCAGGTAGGCCTGGAGCAGCTTGAGCTGGCCGTCGCCGGCGCCCGCGGTCAGCTCCTGTCGGATCTGGGCCACAGCATTCTTCGCGAGGCTCAGCAACAGGGGGCCGGCGTCACGGGTCCAGCAGGTCAGGTTGAGCACCCCGACCGTGCGACCGGTCACCGGGTGCTTGATCGGAACCGCCACGCACGAAAGGCGCTCGAGGTTCTCGACGTAGTGCTCGTGCCCGAGAACAGCGACGGGACCGCCCATCTCGAGGGCAGTGCCGATGCCGTTCGTTCCGACACTGTCCTCGCCGTAGCAAAAGCCCGGAGCCAGCTCGACCATGTCGAGGTAGCGGTCGAGCTCGGGCTCGCCACTGCTGCGCGATAGGACCAGCCCCGTGTGGTCAGACAGGATGATGCTGACGGCCTGTCCTTCCATCTGCTCACGCAGTGCACGGAGCACGGGCCGGGCGCTGCGGGTGAGGCCCATCTCGGGGTCGATGTCGTCCTGGAAGGTGTGCACCACGCGGTCAGCCGCGACGTCCTGCTCACGCGACCGCCGCCACGAGGCGAGGATGTCACCGCGTACGCGAGCCGGGTCGAGGGGCTCGCCCGCGAGGAACCGCTGGCGGTCGCGGGCGACGAGGTCGCCGCGGTCGGCACGGTCGCGATCGATGGGTCGGTCTTTTGCAGGAGAACGCATCATGTGGCTTCACCTCCGCGACCCGGCCGGGTCACTGTTCGGGGCGCCCCCGCCACGCCCCCACGACGAGCGCTGTCGTGATCCTTGGGCAATGGTACGCACCCGCCGGATTGCGCCAGTGTCTCAAAGTGAGACGGCGTCCCCTCACCGCTGCGGTAGACCGATGCCACCGTGGTGGTGGACCCGTCGGAGCTGGCCCACGAACCTGACGAACACGTCCTGGAGGCTGTCGTGAATGAGCGGATCGATCGTTTTGCGGAGTCCGAGCCGAAGGCCGACCCGGTCGGTACCCAGGCTCAGGCCGTGGTGCACAACGAGACGTACAACCCCTGGAGCGTGGTCAGCCTCGTCTTCGAACATCTCGTCGACCAAGGTCTGCACCCGGTGCTCGGTGAGAGCGGCGACCCTGGTGCTCCCGCACGAGAACTACTGGCAGCACTGGGGATCGAGCCACGGGCCGAGGGCAACCGAGAGGTCATGAAGCGAGTGCATGCTCAGCTGGACGAGCTGCGTGCCGCCGTTTTCGAGACACCGTGACCTGACCGCTGCCCGTCTCAGAGTGAGACCGCGGATGCCGTCGGGGATGGGTTCACTAAGACTCGGACGGCCACCCCGAAGGTCGTCGTCTTCCACGGACCCGAAGGAGTGTCGATGAGTCGCCAGAGCATTGCGAAGGCTCACGAGAAGATCCAAGAGCTTGCGTGGGAGCCGCTCTACCACGAGCCGGTCTCCCAGTACGGGACGGACTACACCTTCGCCAAGGCGAAGAAGAAGGACCCCCTCAAGCAGGTGCTGAGGTCGTACTTCCCCATGCAGGAGGAGAAGGACCACCGCGTCTACGGTGCAGCCGACGGAGCGATTCGCGGCAACATGTTCCGCCAGGTCGAGGAGCGCTGGCTGGAGTGGCAGAAGCTGTTCCTCAGCATCATCCCGCTGCCCGAGATCTCGGCCGCCCGCGCCATGCCGCTGCTGTTCCGCAACGTGCCGAACCCCGAGCTGCATAACGGCCAGGCGATCCAGATGATCGACGAGGTGCGTCACTCGACGATCCAGCAGAACCTCAAGCGCCTCTACATGAACAACTACATCGACCCGGCCGGCTTCAACAGCAGCCTGAAGAACTTTCAGAACGACTACTGCGGCACGATCGGCCGCCAGTTCGCCGAGGGCTTCATCACCGGTGACGCGATCACCGCCGCCAGCATCTATCTGACGATCGTGGCCGAGACCGCGTTCAC
>JBBSTU010000238.1:0-5405 GCA_038235595.1 Actinomycetales bacterium
CCGCACCCCTGCTGCAGACTGCCTACCCCCTGACCCGGCCCGAGGGGCGGACGTACATCGCGGATGCCGTCTCGTTCGGTCGGCAGTGCACCTCGACCTCGCCCAGTCGTTTCCGACACGCGTCTACTGCCGACGTGGCCCGTGACCTGGAGCTGCTGCGTCGAGCTGTCGGCGACGCGAAGCTGAACTACGCCGGGTACTCGCCTGGTCGGGCACGGGCTCGGCGACGCGGCCGGCCGCGTGCCGTTCGGCATCCGGCCGCGTCAGGGGGTGGGGGCCACGGAGACCTTCACCGAGTTCGGACGGCTCTGTCGCGCGGCTGGGCCGGCGGGCTGCTCCTTGGTCGCGCTCGGAGACCCCGTCGCCGTCGCCCAGCGCACCTTCGACCGGCTGGCCGTCAGCCCGGTGACCGTTGCGACACCGGCCGGCCCCCTCGTCATCAACCAACAGGCTGCGGTGTCGATCACCTTCTCCGCCCTCTACGACCCGGCCGGCTGGGCCGACCTGTCCGACCTGCTGGCCGCTCTCTCGGCGCCGAGCCCCGACGAGGGCAGGGTGCTCGGGGCCCTGGCCCGCACGAACACCGTCTACGGCGAGCAGGCGCGCGGAGAGCAGCCACCCGGGGCCAGACGGGTCGATGACTACGCCTCGGTCGGGGGCAACCTGTCTTCCCTCGGGCCGACGTGCTCACGGTCAACGGCTACGGTCACACCGCGCTGCTCAAGAGCTCGTGTGCTGACCGTGCGGTCACCCGCTGTCTGCTCACCGGCGCGACGGCCGGCCGCTCCGCAACCTGCCGACAGGACAGGGCGTTCAACGACGGTGTCGCTCCCTCAGGTCAGGCGCGGAGGGCGTCTTACCGCGGCTGCTGGGGCTCTGACGATACCCCCGGCGCGGCCCGTCCACCGTCGGAAGGCCCGCTCTTGCACCGCGAAGCCCGAGTGTGTCCGGTCTCTGAACGTTCCCACTGAGAAATCTCCCCGTGCGAGGCGAGCGCTGGTCTAGCCTTCGGCCATGGAAGATCTCGATCGTCGCCTGGTGGGCCTGCTCCTGTCGGACGGGCGGATGAGCTACACCGATCTGGGCAAGGCGACCGGGCTCTCCACCTCGGCGGTGCACCAGCGAGTGCGTCGGCTCGAGGAGCGCGGCATCATCACCGGTTACACGGCCACCGTCTCGCCTGAGGCACTTGGACTCCCGCTGGCGGCGCTGATCTCGGTCGCACCCTTCGAAGCCAGCGCGCCCGACGATGTGCCGCAACGGCTGGCGCACATCACCGAGATCGAGGACTGCTACTCGGTGGCCGGTGTCGAGAGCTACATCCTCAAGGTGCGGGTCGCGACGCCGGGCAACCTCGAGGACCTGCTCGCGCGCATCCGGGCCGCGGCCAGCGTCTCCACCCACACGACCGTCGTGCTCTCCACGCCGTGGGAGGGACGCCGGGCCTCGTCGTCTGAACCGAGTCCGCCGCACCAGCTCACCTGACCCCGTTCGCGCAGACCGGCCCGCGGCAGGGTGCCAGCGGCATCCGGCCGACAATGTCCGCGCGGACCGTTGCCGGCGGGCGCGGCGCGGCCGTAGCCCGTCAGGAACGACGGAGGGAAGCCCGGGAGCCACGCGTCAGTGCGAGCAGGTCGCCCGCGGCCAGCTCGACGTCGAAGCCCCGGCGGCCACCCGAGACGTAGACCGTCTCGAAGTCGAAGGCGCTCTCGTCGAGGACCGTCGCGAGCGCGCGTCGCTGTCCGATCGGCGAGATGCCGCCGATGACGTAGCCCGAGCTTCGCTCGGCGGCCTCGGGCCCCGCCATCGACACCGTCTTGGCTCCGAGCGCGGCGGCGGCGGCCTTGAGGTCGAGCTGACCGGTAACGGGCACCACCGCCACAGCGAGGCGACGCGCACCAGCAGCACCTGTGTCGACCAGCAGGGTCTTGAACACGCGGTCCGGATCGACCCCGAGCACGTCGGCGGCCTCGAGCCCGAAGCTCTTGGCGTGGGGATCGTGCTGGTAGACGTGCCGCCTGTACGGCACGCCGGCCCGGTCGAGGGCGAGCGTCGCGGGGGTGGCCGGGCCCGCACCGTCAGACGACGCTCGGGACGACCCCGGGGCGGGGGCGTTCACCCGTGCGAGCCCATGAGCCGCCGCCTCCTTGTCGTGCCGGCGTCAGGCGAGCTGAGACGCGGCCACGGCGCGGCTCTGCCCGGCGCGCGCCGAGGACTCGAACAGCAGGGCATCGTGGTCGGTCGTCTCACGCCACCAGCGTTGACCCGACTCGGGCAAGGTATAGATCGGGTCGTAGTAGACGTAGTCACGTGAGAGCGCATCGGTGTCGTCGCCCTCGATCGACGTGCGGTAGTTCTTGCGCCAGTAGGAGATGCCGCGCTCGGTGTCGTACTGGTCCTGCTGGTGCACCCACCGTTTGCCGACGAACGGCACGTCGCAGACGATGCGCGGCGTGGCGAACCCGGGGAGGTAGCCCATCATGGAGTGCTGCAGGTGCTGCGCCTCGGCGAGCGAGAGCCGCCAGTGCTCTGCGAACGGGATCATGTCGCACATGTAGAAGTAGTACGGGCTGATCGAGGCGCCGTCGGTGAGCGCGAAGCAGAGATCGAGCAGTGCCTCGACCGAGTCGTTGACGCCGCGCATCAGCACACCCTGGTTGCGCACGTCGCGGACCCCTGCCTCGAGCATCGCGCGCGAGGCCCGCTGCACGGCCGGCGTGATGGAGGCCGCCGCGTTGACGTGGGTGTGGATGGCGAGCGACACGCCGCGCTGGCGTGCTCTGGTGGCCACCCGGCCGACACCGTCGACGACGTCGGGCGCGTACCAGTGCTGCGGCAGACCCATCAGCGCCTTGGTGGCGAGCCGGATGTCGCGCACGGTGTCGATCTCGAGCAGCTGGTCGAGAAACGCCTCGAGGTTCTTCCAGGGCATGTTCGCCACGTCGCCACCCGACACCACGACGTCGCGAACCGTGGGCGTGCGACGCAGGTAGTCGAGCATGGAGGCCTGGCGGTCGACGGGCTTGTGGTCGAACCTGAGCTTGGTCACCTGGGGCGTGGAGTTGCCGACCAGGTCCATGCGCGTGCAGTGGCCGCAGTACTGAGGGCACGTCGGCAACAGCTCAGCGAGCACCTTGGTGGGGTAGCGATGCGTCAGCCCCTCGGCCACCCACATGTCGTGCTCGTGCAGCGAGTCGCGTGAGGAGTGCGGATGTGAGGGCCAGTCGGTGCGACGGTCGCTGAACACCGGCAGCATGTAACGACGCACCGGGTCGGCGTAGAAGGCCTCGGTGAAGTCGTGACCGGCGGCCGGCATCGGCGCCCGCACGCCGTCGACCATCGTGTTGAGCATCTGAGGGGTGACGAGCATCGACATGGTGGCCCGCTCGGCCTGGTCTCGTTCGAGGTCGGCGTAGAAGCGGTCGTCGAGCAGGTCGCCCATGAGCACCCGAAGTGCCTTGATGTTCTTGACACAGTTGACGCGTTGCCACTGGGCGCTGTCCCAGTTCGCAGCGGTCACCGCACGCCAGCCCGGCAACCGGGTCCAGTCGGGTTCGACGAGCTCGCGGCGTCGGTAGGCATAGGGCTGCTGCACCTTGCTCATTCCGTCAGGCTAACGGTAGGCATGAGGTAGCTCAATCATCTCGCACCCCCAGTTTCACGCCGTTCATGCGCTGGCCACCCTAGGCTGGCGGAGCATTTCCGGTTCCGAGCTGCCCCAACAGAAGGATCTGCGAACGTGTCACACCCGGTCGTACCCGCCCCCACTGCGTCCCTACGCCCCCGAGGGTCCTCGCCGGTCGGGCTGCACCGGGTGCTCGACCGACCAACAGCTGACGGCGATGCCGTGCCGTTGCCCCAGGCCGCTCTCCGTCTCGACTCGCGCGCCGAGCTGTGGACCGACGAGGTGAGGATCGCCGTCGATACCCTCAACCTCGACGCGGCCAGCTTTCGCCAGCTCTCGGAGAAGCATCACTTCGACGGCGCCGCCGTTCGTGCGGAGGTGCTCGAGATCGTCGCTGCCCGCGGCAAGATGCAGAACCCGGTGACGGGGTCGGGCGGCATGCTCATCGGGACCGTCGATGAGGTCGGGCCCGAGAGCCCACTCGGGCTGGCCGTCGGCGACCGGGTGGCCACTCTGGTGTCGTTGTCGCTGACGCCGCTGGTCATCACCGATGGACTATCGCGCTGGGACGGGCTCGATGAGCGGGTGCCGGCACAAGGGCATGCCATTCTCTTCGGCCGCAGCATCGCGGCGCGTCTGCCCGACGACCTCGACCCCCGGCTCTCGCTCATGGTGATGGACGTGTGCGGAGCCCCAGCCCTCGTCGAACGGGTCGTGGCCGAGACCGCCGCTGCTGTTGCGGCGCCGACGGTGCTGGTGCTCGGAGGTGCCGGTAAGTCGGGCAGTCTGTCGCTCGCAGCGGCCCGTCGTGCTGGTGCTCATCGCATCATCGCAGTCGTGCCGGTCGAGCGGGAGGTCGCGCTGCTCGAGCCGACCGGCCTGGCCGATGCCGTCGTGCTGGCCGATGCCCGTTCACCGCTCGGTCTGAGCGCCGCCGTCGAGGCGGCGGGCGGCCCGGCCGACGTGACGGTGGTGTGCGTCGACGCCCCAGGGTGTGAGCAGCCCGCGATCCTCGCCACCGCTCAGGGCGGCACGATCATCTTCTTCAGCATGGCGACCAGCTTTGCGGCCGCCGCGCTCGGGGCCGAGGGTCTGGCTGCCGACGTGCGCATGATCATTGGCAACGGCTACGCGCCGGGGCACGCCGATCTTGCGTTGTCGCTGCTGCGCGAGGTGTCGGGGGTCCGAGCCCTGTTCGAGGCGCGGTTGACGCAGCAGCCGTCGGCGGCCGACGCGCCCCCGCAACACACCGAGAACCCGGCAACCGAGGCAGGTGTAGCCGGGGGGGCTTTGCGACTACCCGGTGTGTGGGCGGTAGCGGGCAGCGAGGCAGGGCGTGCTGCGGGAGGATCAGACACGTGAGCACCACGAAGCCGGCCACCCTCGAGCTCGACCCGGCGGTCGTGAGCCGGGCACGGTCACTCGCGCGGCGGGCCGCTGCCCCGGTGGTGCGCATCGCCAGGAGCCACACCACCGTGTCGGTCGAGCGGGCCACGCTTCGCCTGGCTGGGCTCTCGGGCGCCGACCACGAACGCGTGCCGTGGGTCAACCACCTGGTGGATGCCGTGCGCCTCGAGGTCGGTCTGGAACACGGTGTGACCAGCCCGGTCTACGACGCCCTGCGGCGAGGCGAGGCGCCCGACCTGGTCACGTTGGCGCAGAAGGCCGCCAGTGGCAACGCCGCATTCCGGCTTCCCACCGGGCGAGAAGCGGTTGCGGCTCGTCGAGCGGCCGCCAAGGGAGTCGGAGTCGGCCTCCGCACGATCGATGCCTCCCGCCG
>JBBSTU010000239.1:0-5397 GCA_038235595.1 Actinomycetales bacterium
CTGCTCGTCGGTGGGTTCGAGCCGGAGGCCAAACCCTGGGTCTCACCCGACGCGATTCCGTACCCCTTCGAGTTCGCACTGTTGGAAGAGGACTGGGAGCACTTCTCGGTCATCATGGACAGCGCCGTGCACCGGCTCCCGGTGCTCGGTGAGACCGGCATCCGAAAGTTCTACAACGGGCCCGAGAGCTTCACGCCCGACAACCAGTTCATCGTGGGTGAGGCGCCCGAGCTGCCGGGCTTCTTCGTCGGAGCCGGTTTCAACTCGGTGGGGATCGCCTCGGCAGGGGGCGCCGGGCTCGCCCTGGCCGAGTGGATCGTGCAGGGAGCAGCGAGCACCGACCTCGCGAGTGCCGACATCCGGCGCTTCTCGCCGCTCTCCGGCAACCACGCCTGGTTGCGGGCGAGGGTCGGCGAGGTGCTCGGGCTGCACTACGCGGTGCCGTATCCGAACCGTGAGCTCGTGACCGGCCGGCCGTTGCGCCTCTCCCCGGTGCACGACCGCCTCGTGGCCCAAGGAGCCTGTCTGGGCAGTCGTAACCACTGGGAGCGTGCGAACGTCTTTGCGTCCGTGGGGGCCCCACCCGTCATCGACTACACCTGGGAGAGGCCCGCCTGGCTCGCCTGGTCGGCAGAGGAACAACGGGCGACACGAAACGAGGTCACCGTCTTCGACCAGACCTCGTTCTCGAAGTACCTCGTCGTCGGGGCGGGGGCAGAACACGCCCTGCAGTGGATCTGTTCGGCAGACGTCGGCGGGCCGGTCGGCGCCTGCGTCTACACCGGCATCCTGAACGGGCGCGGCACCTACGAGGCCGACGTGACGGTCACCCGGGTGGCCGACGATGAGTTTCTGGTCGTCAGCAGCGCGGCGACCACGGTGCGTGACCTCGACTGGATCCGCCGTCATGTGCCGCCAGGAGACCAGGTCAGCGTCGTCGACCTCACGAGCTCGTACGCCGTGTTCGGGGTGATGGGGCCGCGGTCACGGGAGCTGCTGAGCCGGGTCTCGCCCGACGCGTTCGACGACGTGTCGTTCCCGTTCGCAACCAGCCGCGAGGTGTGGCTCGGCCAGGCACTCGTGCGGGCCACCCGGATCACCTACGTCGGCGAGCTCGGCTGGGAGCTCTACGTTCCCACCGAGCTGGCCAGTGGGGTCTACGACCTGCTCTTCGAAGCGGGATACGATCTCGGGGTGCGGCCGGCCGGCTACTACACGATCGAGGCGTTGCGACTCGAGAAGGGCTATCGGGCCTTCGGCCGCGAGCTGACCAGCGACGTCGACCCCGTCACCGCGGGCCTGACGTTCGCGTGCAAGCTCGACTCCGGCCTCGACTTTCTCGGTCGGGATGCCGTCGAACGGGTACGGGCGTCGGGGCCGGCTCGACGCGTCCTCTCCTTCGTGGCCGACGACGCGCTGGACTTCGCGTGGGGTGGCGAGCTGGTGCTGCGCGACGGGCGACCGGTGGGGCAGGTGACGAGCGCGTCGTGGGGAGCCACCGTCGGCGCCGTCGTGGGTCTGGCCCTCGTCGGCGACCGAGAGACCGGTCGCGCCTCCCTCGGGTGGGCCCGTTCGGGGTCCTGGTCGATCGACGTGGCCGGCGCACGGTACGCGATCTCGGTCGGGACCCGGCCCCCGTACGACCCCACGGGGCTCCGCCTTAGACCACAGGCCAGGGGCTGACAATGGTTCAAACACATACCATTGACGTGACGTCGGGCGGGGTATTGGATCAAGGGGTGCTAGCCGTCAACCGGGTGACCTCGCTGCCCGAGGCCGTGCTCAGGCCGGCCCCCGGGAACGCCTTCGAGAACACCGTCGAACAGCTCGCCACGGCGGTCCGGCTCGGGGTGCTGGCTGACGGTGAGCTGCTACCGCCCGAACGCGAGCTCGCCGAAAGGGTCGGCGTCAGCCGCAACACCCTCCGCGAAGCCATCGCTGCTCTGCGTGAGAGCGGACTGGTGTCTACCCGTCGCGGCCGGGGTGGTGGCACCCGCGTGACCTACACCGGCCAGACGCCGGCAGCCGGCGGGGTGACGCGCAGCGGAGCGTCGCTGAGCGATGCCCTCACCTTCCGCCGGGTCGTGGAGCCGGGGGCGGCCTGGCAGGCGGCCACCCAGTCGCTGGCGGGAGACCAGCGGGCCTGGCTCTCCGACAGCCTGCGAGAGGTCGACAGAGCGCCTGACCCGGCAGCGCACCGCGTGGCCGACTCGCGCCTCCACCTCGCCATCGCCACGCTCGCGGGATCACCCATGCTCATCGACGCCGTCACGCGGTCGCAGGCCGCGCTGCACGACATGCTGACGGCGATTCCGGTGCTGCGACCGAACATCGACCACTCCGACCTGCAGCACCAGCAGATCGTCGCCGCGATCCTCGGCGGCGACGCCGCACGGGCGCGCACCGTCATGGAGGAGCACTGTGACGCGACCTCCGCCCTGCTCCGCGGACTCATCGGTTAGGAAAGGACACCCATGGCCCCACCACCACGGCTGACCATCGAAGCACTGCGCGCCGACATCGAGTCGGGCGTGGTCGACACGGTTGTCGTTGCCTTCACCGATATGCAAGGCCGGTTGCAGGGCAAGCGCCTGCACGGCCACTACTTCCTCGACTACGCCCTCGAGCAGAACACCGAGGGCTGCAACTACCTGCTCACGGTGGACGTCGAGATGAACACCGTCGACGGCTACGCCATGACCTCGTGGGAGCACGGGTACGGCGACATGGTCTTCGAGATGGATATGGCGACGCTGCGACGCACCCCCGGCGCCCCGCACTCTGCCACCATCCAGTGCGACCTCGTCTGGCCCGACGGCAAGGGGCCGGTCGTACAGTCGCCGCGGGCGGTGCTCAAGGCCCAGGTGGCCAAGGCGGCCGAGCTGGGGCAGGTGGCCCAGTGCGGCACCGAGCTCGAGTTCATGGTGTTCGAGAACTCCTTCGACGACGCGTGGGACCGCGGCTACGTCGGGCTGACCCCCGCGAACCGCTACAACGTCGACTACTCGATCCTCGGCGGTGACCGGGTCGAGCCGCTGCTGCGTGAGATCCGCAACGAGATGTACACCGCCGGCGCTGTGGTCGAGAGCGCCAAGGGGGAGTGCAACCTCGGGCAGCACGAGATCGGCTTTCTCTTCGACGAGGTGGTGCCCACCTGTGACAACCACGTCATCTATCGCAACGCCGCCAAGGAGATCGCTGCCCGCCACGGCCAGTCGATCACCTTCATGGCCAAGTTCGACCAGCGAGAGGGCAGCTCGTGCCACATCCACCTGTCGCTACGAGGCGCCGACGGGTCGACCTCCTTCCACGACGACGCGGGCGAGCACGGTCACAGCGCGATGTTCGACCACTTCATCGCCGGCATCCTCGCCACGATGCGCGAGTTCACCTACTTCTACGCGCCGAACATCAACTCCTACAAGCGGTTTGCCGACGGCTCGTTCGCCCCGACCGCGGTGGCGTGGGGCCACGACAACCGCACCTGCGCGCTGCGGGTGGTCGGCCACGGTGCCGGCCTGCGGGTCGAGAACCGGCTCGGCGGCGGCGACGTCAACCCCTACCTCGCGGTCGCGGCCATGATGGCCGGGGGGATGCACGGCATCGAGGAAGAGCTCGAGCTCGAGCCCCCGTTCGAGGGCAACGCCTACACCTCCGACAAGGTGCGGGTGCCCACGACTCTGCACGAGGCGCGCGACCTGCTCGACGCCTCGACCCTCGCCCGGCGCCTGCTGGGTGACGAGGTCATCGACCACTACGTCAACGCCGCCGACGTCGAGATCGCGGCGTTCGACGCCTTCGTCACCGACTGGGAGCGCCGCCGTGGCTTCGAACGCCTCTGACCTGCACGAGGTCGTCAACCCGGCCACCGAGCAGGTCGTGCGCACGGTCGAGCTGGCGACGGTGGAGCAGACCGACGAGGCCATCGCGCGGGCCAGCGCAGCGACGTCCGGCTGGAGGGCGGTGTCTCCGGCCGATCGAGGGTTGCTGCTGCGCCGCTTCTCCGACCTCGTCGGTGGCCACCAGGAAGAGCTGGCCCGGCTCGAGGTCGAGAACTCGGGCCACACCATCGGCAACGCCCGCTGGGAGGCCGGCAACGTGCGCGATGTGCTCGCGTACTTCTCGGCCGCACCCGAGCGCAACTTCGGCCGCCAGATCCCGGTCGCCGGGGGTATCGACGTCACCTTCAAGGAGCCGCTGGGAGTCGTCGGGATCATCGTGCCCTGGAACTTCCCGATGCCGATCGCCGGCTGGGGTTTCGCGCCGGCGCTGGCGGCCGGCAACACCGTCGTGCTCAAGCCCGCCGAGCTCACGCCGCTGACGGCGATGCGGCTCGGTGAGCTGGCGCTCGAGGCCGGCCTGCCCGAGGGAGTCTTCACGGTCGTGCCGGGCAAGGGAACGGTCGTGGGGGAGCGGTTCGTCACCCATGCGGCGGTGCGCAAGGTCTGCTTCACCGGCTCGACGGCGGTGGGCCAGCAGATCATGCGTGGGGCGGCCGACCAGGTCAAGCGGGTCACGCTCGAGCTGGGGGGCAAGAGCGCGAACATCATCTTCGCCGACAGCGACCTCGAGCTCGCGGCCGCGCAGGCGCCCTACGCCGTCTTCGACAACGCCGGCCAGGACTGCTGTGCACGCAGCCGCATCCTCGTCGAGCGCAGCGCCTACGACACGTTCATGGAGCACTTCGAGACGGCCGTGCGAGGGGTCGTCGTGACCGACCCGAGCGAGGATGCCGCGCAGATGGGTCCCCTCATCAGTGCGGGTCAGCGCGAGACGGTGCGCTCCTACGTCGAGAACGCCACCGAGCCGGTCGAGGTGGCGTTCCGGGGTGAGGTGCCCGACGGGCCGGGCTACTGGTACCCGGCCACGGTGGTCACGCCCCGCACGACGCGCGACCGCGTATGGCGCGAGGAGGTCTTCGGACCAGTGGTCGCCGTGCTGCCGTTCGACGACGAGGCCGACGCGATCGAGAAGGCCAACGACACGGCGTACGGCCTGTCGGGCTCGATCTGGACACGCGACATCGGACGTGCACTGCGCGTCGCGCGCGGCGTCGAGGCGGGCAACCTCTCGGTCAACAGCCACAGCAGTGTGCGGTACTCCACCCCCTTCGGTGGCTTCAAGCAGAGCGGGCTCGGGCGCGAGCTGGGGCCCGACGCCCTCGACTCGTTCACCGACGTCAAGAACGTGTTCATCGCCACCGAATGATGGTGGGCTTCACAGACCTGAAAGGGGTTTCGCATGGCAGGTAACCGGGAGGGCAGGCTCGAGGGCAAGGTGGCGGTGGTCACCGGAGGGTGTTCGGGCATCGGGCTCGCCACCGTTCGGCGCTTCGCGCAGGAGGGGGCCAAGGTCGTCATCGGTGACCTCGACGAGGTGAACGGGCCGACCGTCGCC
>JBBSTU010000240.1:0-5324 GCA_038235595.1 Actinomycetales bacterium
GCCTCCCAGACGGCCGACTCGACGAGCGCCTCGGGGGTCGCCTTGCCGTACTTCTCCATGATGCGCTGGTCGAGGCTGCCGGCGTTGACGCCGATGCGGATGGAGACTCCGGCGTCCTTGGCCGCCTTGGCGATCGCCTTGACCTGGTCGTCGAACTTGCGGATGTTGCCCGGGTTCACGCGAACGGCAGCGCACCCGGCGTCGATGGCGGCGAAGACGTACTTCGGCTGGAAGTGGATGTCGGCGATGACCGGGATCTGGCTCTTGCGGGCAATGGCCGGCAGGGCGTCGGCGTCGTCCTGGCTCGGGCACGCGACCCGCACGATGTCGCAGCCGGTCGCCGTGAGCTCGGCGATCTGCTGCAGCGTGCCGTTGATGTCGGTGGTCGGCGTCGTGGTCATCGACTGCACCGAGATCGTCGAGTCGCTGCCCACCCCCACCTTCCCGACCTTGATCTGGCGGGTCTTGCGCCGTGGGGCGAGAACGGGAGGGGGCGCAGACGGCATGCCGAGCGAGATCGTCATGCTCCCATTATGTCCCGCGCTGGAGGTCGGGGTTCACGCGCGGGCGCGGTGACAGGGTGAGGGGGCGCTGAGCCCCCGTCAGCCGAAGAGGCGGATGGGCTTGACGATGTCGGCGTAAATGAGCAGGACCGACATGGTGATCAGCACGAGCGACATGCCGTAGGCGATGGGCAGGCCCTTGGCGACGTCGACGTAGCCCGGATCTGGGCGCTTGCGCAGGCGCGCGACCGCTCGCTTGATCGACTCCCAGATGGCGCCGGCCACGTGCCCGCCGTCGAGCGGCAGCAGCGGCACGAGGTTGAACACGAAGAGCGCCAGGTTGAGCGAGGCGACGAGCAGCACGAGCTGGATGAGCTTGAGCCAGTTGCCGCCCTCGTCGGCCGGGATGTCGGCGGCGGCCACCTCACCGCCGATGCGTCCCACCCCGACGACCGAGATCGGGCCGTTCGGGTCGCGTTCGCCCGAACCGAACGCGGCCTGCATGACGCCGGCCATCTTCTGAGGGATCTTCACGATGATGGAGGCCGTTTGGACGGTCTGCTTCCAGACGAACTGCGGCGCATCCCAGATCGGGGTCTTGACGAGGTCCTGACCGGGGGTGACTCCCAGGAAGCCCGTCTTGGCCAGCACGAGCTGCCCGTTCTTGGTGACGGGCTTGCCCTCCGCGTCGTACGTGGCCCGCTCAAGGTTGGTGGGGGTGACGGTGATCGGCACCTGCTGGTCGCCCCGCTGCACGACCATCGGCAACGGCTGACCGCCGTGGTCGCGGATGGCGGCGGTCACCTGGTCCCAGGTGGTGACCGGTGCGGCGTCGACCGAGAGGATGCGGTCGTTCTCCTGCAGACCGCCGGCCACGCTCGGCGCCTGCGGGTCACCCGGGGCGCACGCGGGCTGGGGCAGCGCCAGGGTTGGCGCCGCCGTCGGCACGCACGGAGAGAGCAGACCGACCTTGGGTACGACCTGGGGCAGCCCGTAGAGGGTAATCACCCCGGTCAGCAGCACCGCGGCGATGACGAGGTTCACCATCGGCCCGCCGAGCATGATGACGATCTTCTTGGCCGGATGCAGCTTGTAGAAGACCCGGTCTTCGTCGCCGGGTGCCACCTCCTCGAGGGAGTCGGCCCGGGCCTGGTCGACCATCTGGCTGAACCGGCCGGTGGAGAGGGTACGCAGCTCGCCGGGCTTGTCACCCGGCCGCGGCGGGAGCATGCCGATCATGCGCACGTAGCCGCCCAGCGGGATCGCCTTGATGCCGTACTCGGTCTCTCCGCGTTTACGCGACCACACCGTCGGGCCGAAGCCGACCATGTACTGGGTGACCTTCACCCCGAACTTCTTGGCGGGCAGGAGGTGGCCGATCTCGTGCAGCGCGATGCTCAGCGCCACGCCGACGACGATGACCAGAACCCCAAGGATGAACAGCACACTCCATTGTCACACCCGCCCCCTGTGAAACCGACCTGACGGCGGAAGGGCCCGATGGCCGAATCAGGGCGCGACGAGCGAGGATGCCGCGCTGCGGGCCCAGGTGTCGGCGGCGAGCACCTGTTCGAGGGTGAGGTCGCCTACCGATCCGGCTGGCTGCGCGGCATACCGCTCGACGACCGTGGCCACGGTGTCGACGATGTCGACGAAACGCAGGACGCCGTCGAAGAACGCCTGAACGCATACCTCGTTGGCGGCGTTGTAGACGGCCGGCCACGTGCCGCCCGCCTCCCCCACGCGCTTGGCGAGCGCAACCGCGGGAAAGGCCTCGTGGTCGAGTGGTTCGAAGCTCCACGTGGCAGCGCGGGTCCAGTCGATCGACGGACCGGCGTCGGGCACCCGGTTGGGCCAGGCCATGCCCAGCGCGATCGGCACGAGCATCGACGGGGGGCCGGCCTGCGCCATCGTGGAGCCGTCGGTGAACTCGACCATCGAATGGATGAGCTGCTGTGGGTGCACGACCACCTCGATGCGGTCGAACGGCACGTCGAAGAGCAGGTGAGCCTCGATCACCTCGAGCCCCTTGTTGACCAAAGTCGCCGAGTTCGTGCTGATCACGGGGCCCATCGCGAAGTTCGGGTGAGTCAGCGCCTGTTCGACCGTGACCGACTCGAGCTCGCCCCGACTGCAGCCTCGGAACGGCCCACCGCTGGCGGTGATCACGAGCTTGCGCACCTCCTCGGCCGTGCCACCGCGCAGGCACTGGGCGATCGCCGAGTGCTCGCTGTCGACGGGCACGAGCTGGCCGGGCCGGGCCGCGCGTCTGACGAGGGGGCCGCCGATGATGAGCGACTCCTTGTTGGCCAGGGCCAAGGTGGTGCCGGCGCGCAGAGTGGCAAGCGTCGGGGCCAGGCCGATGGCTCCGGTGATGCCGTTGACCACGACGTCGGCCTCCCGCACGGCCAGGCTGGTGCTGGCATCGGGACCGGTGAGCAGCTCGGGGTCATATCCGGTAACGGCCGACCCGTTGGCTGAACCGTCGGTCGAACCGTCGGCGGCGCGGGCGATCGCCGCGGTGAGGTCGTCGGTCGTGCCGGATGCCGCAGCCACCACGGGGACTCGCAGCGCGACGGCCTGCCTCGCCAGCAGCTCGAGGTTGGTGCCCGCGGAGAGGCCGACGATCTCGAACCGGTCGGGGTTTCGCTGGGCGATGTCGAGGGCCTGGGTACCGATCGAACCGGTTGAGCCGAGCAGGATGACACGGCGGCGGCGGAGCTGTTGGTGGGCGGGTGCGCTCATGCTCTGCATCCTCCCTCACTCGGGTGCCGGCCCGCTCAGCCGGCGATCCGTTCGGCGAGACAGCGCTCGAAGGCACTGAGCGGCGCAGCGGCCGCGGATGCCAGAGCGGCGGATGTTCGGGCGGTTGGAACCAGGGGTGGTGGGTTGGAGCGGTAAATATGCCCGGTCGGGGTGGTGGTCAGGGTGGTGTGCTGACTGCCGTCCTGGGCGGTGAGGGCTCGGGCCTGCCAGTCGGGGAGGTTCTTGGTGTGGTTGCAGCGCGCAGAGGCCCTGCCCGTTCGCTGCGCTCGTGGGCCCGCCGTCGGCAAAGTCTCGGATGTGGTCGAGGTGGCGGATGGGGGCACCGCACCAAGGGGTGCGGCAGGTGGCTGCGTCGCGCGCGATGAGGAAACGGCGCAGGTTGCCGTCGAAGGCGCGGCGGGTGGAGTCCATCGCCACGAGCTGGCCGGTCTTCGGGTGGGCGTACAGCCGCCGCAGCCAGACCCGAGCGCGTTCTGTGATCTTCTCGTTCCCCCTGGCTGCGTGGACAGCACCCTCGGGGGATCGCCTGGTCGATGCGGTACGACCGGTGGGAGATGACAAGGGGAACGGCCGTCGGAGTGGCCGGGTGTCACTGCCGCTGTTCAGAAAGCTGCCGAACTCGTCCTCGCCCGTGGCAGGCCCGCCGTACGCATCGAGCATCTCGGCGTCCGCGTCGCCGGGAGGGTCACTGCGGTGGCTCCCCGAGCGCGCGTTCGGGGTGGCGACAGGCTGGTCATGGTGCGGGTCGGTGTCGTGGGCGAGGAGGTCTCGAGCCCAGGCGGCGGGCACGGTGCCGTAGCCGGGGACCTGAGCCGGGGTGTCTCCGACGTCGAACAACGACTCTGTGGTGATGACCAGCTGCACCTCGACCGGCACCGCGTCGGCGCGCTCTTGGCCGGTGATGCGTTCCACGAGGGTGTCGGCCATCACCTGGCCCTTGCGCCGGAGGTCACCACCCGCGCGCGCGGTGTCAGCGGCCGCGGTCAACGCCGCTTGCGCGGCCAGGGCCTGAGTCAGCGGCAGGTGCGCGGTCAAGCGACACATCGCGTCGGCGGCGTGGCGCAGCTCGACCCGACGCTCCAGAGCTGCTTTCGCGCACCGCTCCGCCGCTGCGGCAGGGTCGGCCCGATAGGCCAGCGCCCGTACGCGTCGGGTCAGCTCCCGGTCACCGAGAGACCCGATCCCGGCTACGCCAGACCCGTGGAATGTTCCGTCAACCGCTTCATCGTCAGCGTCACCCTCCTCGGTGCTGGTGGCGTCGAGGCGGGCGATGACGACCAGCTCAGCGTCCAGGCCGGCGCGCTGGTCTCCGGACAGGTGCGCGCTCTCACGGACGATGATCTCGGCCCGGGCCTCACTCAGCAGCCCCGACCTCAATGCCGCGAACGTGTTCGGCATCTCATGCACCAACGCGAGCGCGAGCTTCACGTGCTGAGACCCTCTGGCGGGCGACTCCCGCCGGGCCAGCGCGACCTGCCCCGCGATCCCCCGACCCAGATGCCCCCGCCGCGCCCCGGATGCCGCCGACGCCGCACGTCCTCCCTCAAGCCCGGCTCGCTCCTGCCTGCGTTCGGCCTGTTCCTGTTCCTGCGAGGCCACGAACGCGGCGGTGACCGCGGCCTGCGCCGCAGCGCATGCCCCCTTGACCCGCTCCAACGCCGCGAGCTGATCGACCCGCTCGGCATCCGACACGAAAGGATCGACCGCCGCAAGAGTGACGACCAGGGCCAGCAAGCCCTGACTCGATACTCTTCCTGTGGATTCGATCATGTGTTCGATTCTACCCTTATTGAAGACGCAGGTCTACCCCGGTCGTCACGACCTTCCGGCCGTAGCCCAGCACCTCAGGTCGGCCCGCTCAGGTGGTCACGTGCCGGGAGGCCGGCAGACGATCGCGGTGGGCGGCGTAGGCGATGACCCAGCTCATCTGCAGGCGGTACAGGCGGATGTCGTGGCCCCACGACCAGGGGCTGCTGCCGTAGTGCGCGCTCCAGTGGGCGTCGATCTCCTCTCGTTCTGGCCCGGGCCGCACCAGCACGGCCGTGCCGTGGCTGA
>JBBSTU010000241.1:0-5273 GCA_038235595.1 Actinomycetales bacterium
CCCGCTTCACCGCGGGTGGTACGCCGTAGACCGGCCTCGCAACGCCAGGGAGCACCATCGACGGCGCACCGCTGCCCTGCTTCAGGAATACGCCGGGCAGGTCGTGGCCTCGCACGGATCGGCGGTGGTGCAGCTGGGGCTTCCCACCGAGGCGATCGACTTCGGCACCGTGCACCTGATGTGGGTCGACCCGAAGAAGCCGTATCAGGCCTTCAGCCGAACCCGCATCCACGAGACCGTCCTGGAACCTGGCCTACCCCTTCAGGATCGAACCGTCCACCCCGCACTGGCCGTCGTCCAAGCCGGCCAGGCCGACCCCCGAGCACTGGTCGTCGCCGCGGATGCCGGGATGCGAGCGGGGATGATCGAGCAGACCGATCTGGCGACAGCCTGCTCCGCATCGAAGGGGCAGCGTGGCATGACGCGAGTGCGAGCGGCCCTCGGGCTGTGCGACGCACGGCACGAGTCACCGGGTGAGTCACTGACCGCCTTCGTGCTCCACGCCCTCAACTACGAGTTCGAGCCGCAGTTTCCGCCAGGCACCAACGGACCCGGCGGCAACCCCCAGTACGCCGACTTCCGGATCAGCGGCACCCGCGTGCTCGTCGAGTTCGACGGTGAGAGCAAGTACGGCGCCGCAGACCCGGAGCAAGCCCAGGCGTTGCTCTTCGCCGAGAAAAGGCGCGAAGACGGCATCCGTGCACTCGGCTGGGAGGTCGTGCGCCTCACCTGGGCAGATCTCTATCGACCCGACCTGGTGCGCGCCAAGATCGAGGCCGCGCTCTCGCGGAGCCGGTCGCAGCCGAAAGCCGGCTGACCGGCATCCTGCCTGACGGGCGGCTCGAACGACGGGTTCATGAGCGAACGAGCCGGCATACCGCGGCGTTCGACCTCGAACGAGTCGTTCGCGGGGAAGGGGGATGGTCAGAGGGACTTGATGATGTCTTCGACCCGCTCCTTGGCGTCGCCGAAGAGCATGGCGGTGTTGTCGCGGAAGAAGAGCGGATTCTGCACTCCCGCGTAACCGGCGTTCATCGAGCGCTTGAACACGATCACCTCACCGGCCTTCCACACCTCGATGACCGGCATCCCCGCGATGGGTGAGGTGGGGTCGTCGTTGGCGGCCGGGTTGACCGTGTCGTTAGCGCCGATCACGAGCACGACGTCGACCTCGGCCAGGTCGTCGTTGATCTCGTCCATCTCGAGCACGATGTCGTAGGGCACCTTCGCCTCGGCAAGCAGCACGTTCATGTGCCCGGGCAGCCGCCCGGCGACGGGGTGGATGCCGAACCGCACGTCGATACCGCGTTCGCGCAGCTTGGCCGTGAGGTCGGCAACGGGATACTGCGCCTGCGCCACCGCCATCCCGTAGCCAGGCGTGATCACGACCGAGCTGGCGTGGGTGAGCAGCTCGGCCACCTCGGACGCGGAGGTCTCGCGGTACTCGCCGTAGTCGACGTCGACGTTCGAGACCGTTCCGTCGGAGCCGAAGCCGCCGGCGATGACCGACACGAACGACCGGTTCATCGCGGTGCACATGATGTAGGAGAGGTAGGCACCCGAGCTGCCCACGAGCGCCCCGGTGACGATGAGCAGGTTGTTGCCGAGCATGAACCCCGCCGCCGCGGCGGCCCAGCCGGAGTAGCTGTTGAGCATCGAGACCACGACCGGCATGTCGCCGCCGCCGATGGAGGCGACCAGGTGCCACCCGAACGCGAGCGCGATGACGAGCATCAGCAGCAGCGGAACGAGCGAAGCGGCTGCGACGAACCAGACCAGCAGCGCCGTCGACGCCACGAGCGCAGCGAGGTTGAGCCAGTGTCGGTTCGGCAACATCAGCGGCTTGCTCGACATGCGGGCCGACAGCTTGAGGAACGCGACGATCGACCCGGTCAAGGTCACGGCCCCGATGAACACCCCGAGAAAGATCTCGACGAGGTGCACTCCGTCGCTGCCCCGGCCGCCATCCACAAACGTGTTGAGGCCGACGAGCACCGCCGCGGCTCCGACGAAGCTGTGCAGCATCGCGATGAGCTCGGGCATCTGCGTCATGCCGACCCGCCGCGCAAGCCAGATGCCGATGCCGGCACCGATCGCCATGGCGACGACGATGGCGACGACGTTGCCCCACAACGCTCCCCGTAGGGCGAGCCACAAGGTGGCGACCAGAGCGATCGCCATGCCGACCATGCCGAGCACGTTGCCGTCGCGGGCGCTCTCGTGCTTCGACAGACCGGCGAGCGACATGATGAACAGCAGCGCCGCCACGACGTAGGCGGCCTGGATGAGGGCGAGATCGGTGGCCATCACTCAGCCCTTCCGAAACATCGTGAGCATCCGGCGGGTCACGGTGAACCCGCCGAAGATGTTGATGCTCGCGATGAGCGTGGCCAGGAACGCGAGTACCACGATGACCGCTTGGCTCCCGCCGTCCATGGGGTTGCTGCCCCCGAGCTGGATCAGCGCCCCGACGATGATGATGCCGCTGATGGCGTTGGTCACCGACATCAGTGGGGTGTGCAGCGCGTGGTGCACGTTGCCGATGACGTAGTAGCCGATGACGACGGCGAGCGCGAAGACCGTGAAGTGGCCGAGGAAGTCAGCGGGCGCGAAGGCGGCCACGAGGCCGAACACTGCCGCGCCGATCGCCATGCCGACGTAGCGTCGTCGCGGGTCGCGGGGTCGGGGTGGCTCCTTCACCAGGGCAGCGGATGCCGCTGGGCTCGCCGGCGCGGCCGACACCTGCACAGCCGGCGGCGGCCAGAGCAGCTCGCCGTCACGCGCGACCGTCATGCCCCGCTGCACGACATCGCCGAGCTCGAGCACGAGCTGCCCGTCCTTGGCGGGCGTGAGCAGCTTCATCAGGTTGACCAGGTTGGTGCCGTAGAGCTGGCTGGCCTGGGTGGGCAACCGGGCCGGAAGGTCGGTGTAGCCGATGATCTTCACCCCGTTCGCCGAGACGACCATCTGGTCGGCCACGGCGCCCTCGACGTTGCCGCCGTTCGCCGCCGCCATGTCGACGATGACCGACCCGGGCTTCATGGTGGCGACCATCTCACCGGTGATGAGCCGTGGTGCCGGGCGTCCTGGGATGAGCGCGGTCGTGATGATGATGTCGACGTCGGGCGCCTGGGCGGCGTAGAGCTGGGCGGCTCGCGCGTTGTAGTCATCGCCCATCTCCTTGGCGTAGCCGTCAGACGACACGGCGTCGGTGGCGTCGGCGGCCTGCACGGCCAGGAAGTCGGCCCCCATCGACTCGACCTGCTCGGCCACCTCGGCCCGGGCGTCGGTCGCTCGAACGATCGCCCCCAGCGAGCGCGCCGTGCCGATCGCGGCCAGCCCGGCGACGCCCGCGCCGACGACGAGCACCTTGGCCGGTGGCACCTTGCCCGCGGCCGTCACCTGACCGGTGAAGAACGACCCGAACTCGTGGGCGGCCTCGACGACCGCCCGGTAGCCCGCGATGTTGGCCATCGAGCTGAGCACGTCGAGCGACTGGGCTCGGCTGATGCGCGGCACGGCATCCATGGCCATGGCCGTCACACCTGCGACGCGAAGCCGCTCGAGCAGCTCGGGGTGCAGGGCCGGCGCCATCAGGCTGACCAGCGTGGTTCCCGAGCGCAGCCGGGCGATCTCGTCGTCGTCGGGAGGGTTGACCTTGTGCACGACGTCAGACCCCCAGACCTCGATGGCGGGCGCCACCCGGGCGCCGGCAGCGGCATACGCCTCGTCGTCGAAGCTGGCTGCGAGACCAGCCTGCGACTCGATCACGACGTCGTAGCCGAGACCGACGAGCTGGCTCACGGTCTTGGGGGTGGCAGCGACGCGCGTCTCACGGGCGCGGCTCTCGCGGGGGACACCGATCTGCACAGCGGGCTCCTTTGACCGGACGACGGGACGACGGGGGGTGCGTGACGAACCTATGTCACCGCGCCTCGATCCTCGCCCGGGAGACGCCAGAATCACAGCGCGTCCCCGACCGGTGGAAGACAGCGGTGGGGCCTGTCGGTCAGCCCGCCGTCGCTGCCTGCACGTCGAACAGCCGGGTCGAGCTCGGGACGTCTTCGAGCAGTGCGTCGGCGTGCACCGTGTCGACGACGAGCGCGTTGACCAGACCACCGCGCAGCGCCGCGCCGACGGCGCGCGCCTTCGGTCGACCTGACACGAGGCCGATCACCTCGGGGATGCCGCGCAGCTCGTCGGCGCCGATGGTGACGATGCGCTCCGCGAGGGGAGGCTCGACAAGGTGTCCGTCGCCGTCGAAGAACTGCCCGGCGATCTCGCCGACGACACCGGCGGCTCGCGCCTGCTCACGGTCGTCGGCGGTGGCGGCGTCGTAGACCGTTGACAGCCCAGCCGACCACGAACCGATCCCCATCACCGCTGTCGTGACCCGTGACGCCTCGGCGAGGCCCCGCATCACGGCGCCGTCTCGACGAAGGGTCTGGGCGGCCACGACGTCGTCGAGCAGCAGCGGGGCGTGGAAGATCGACGATGCACCGCCCGTGAGCCGGGCGGCTCGACGCACGATGTCGACGGCGCTGCTGTCGACGCCCGGGATCTCCATCGCTCCCGAGAGCTGCACCACGTCGACCCGCGGCAGCTGGCCCAGAGAGCGGGTCATGATGTCGATCGACCGGGCCCAGGGCAGGCCCAGCACGTCTCCCTCGTTGAGGATCTCGGCGAGCAGCGCGGCCGTCGCCTCGCCCAGGTGCTCGCTCAGGGTGTGGAAGTCGAGGCCCGTGCCGTCGATCACCACGGCGTGGCGCAGCCCGAACGCCTCCTGCAGCCGCGCCGACCGGTCGAGGTCGATCTCACCGTCGGCGACGATCTCGATGTGCACCATGCCCCGCTCGTGGGCCAGGTCGAGCAACCGGGCGACCTTGAACCGGCTGATGCCCAGGTCGCCGGCGATCTCGATCTTCGACTGGCCCTCGAGGTAGTGGCGCCGCGCCACGGCGGCGGCGCGCACGAGCTCGGCCGGCCCGCGGCTCTCTTTCGCCATTGCCCTCACGCCCCGATTCTGACGCCCCATCGCGCCGTTCGTGGTCGCTCGCCGGTTTTTGACCCAACGGTTGACACCAGTGACCTGAGTCACTTTACTCATACGTGCAATGCCTCGCTCAAGTGAGCGGGCCTCGATGAGGAGGGCGACGTGCGACGAAGCAGACACGCAACAAGGCGACGGGCCAAGATGGCCGGCGCCGTGGCGCTCACGGGTGGGCTCGTCGCGAGCCTCTCGGCCTGCGCCGGCTGGGGTGGTGGCGGCGGCG
>JBBSTU010000242.1:0-5268 GCA_038235595.1 Actinomycetales bacterium
GCCCAGGCCGCTGCCGGAACCAGGGTCGGCATCATCGCGGGCAACCCCTACCCCGTGGGCGACCTCGTCGACGCGATGCTGATGTTCTCGGCCAACGACGCGGTCTACGCCCTGGCCGATGCCGCCGGCGGCTACGACCGCACGGTCGAGCTCATGAACGCGCAGGCGAAGCAGATTGGAGCCTTCGACACCATCACCGTCGACCCGAGCGGGCTCGACGAGGGCAACCAGCGCTCGAGCGCCTACGACCTGACGTTGATCGGGCGGGCCGCGATGAAGCTGCCGAGGTTCCGCCAGACCGTGGTGAAGCGCACCGCGATGTTCCCCGGCGGTACCGACCCCGCCAAGAAGGTCTGGCCGGCGTTCCAGATCGACAACATCAACCCGTTGCTCGCGCACTACCCGGGAGCGATCGGGGTCAAACCCGGCCGCACCGACCGGGCCCAGCACACCTTCATCGGTGCTGCGACGCGCGGAGGGCGGAGCCTCATCGTGACGCAGATGGGCAGTGTCACCGGTGCCTGGCAGCCGACTGCGGCCCTGCTCGACTGGGGCTTCGCCAACGCGGGGATGGTCAGGCCGGTGGGGCAGCTGGTAGCGCCGGGCACCGCAGTGTCCCCAAGCTCCGCGACCAGCCCATCGCCGGCCCCCGACCGGCTGAGCACCACCCCATCCGTGTCGCCGAGCGACATCACCCGCGGGCCGGCGCCGCTGGCGCTGGCCGTGGATGCCGCACACCCTCCCGGTGAGACGGAGTCGGTCGCAGCCTCGAAGACCGTCGTCGCGGTCGTGATGGGTACCGCCTGGTTCGGCGTGCTTGCGGGGGTCGTCCTGCTGGCGCGACGCCTGACGACCCGGCGACGACGTCACGCAGGCCCGGACCCGGTTGACCCTTGATCCGTCTCAGTTCCGTCTCAGTTCCGTTTGGGGGGACGAGGGCGGGGGTGTGCCATTCGTCCCCCCCAAACGACCAGCAGCCGTTGGGGGAACGGCGCCGCCATGTCGAGGCCTAGGGGGAGGCCGAGGATGAGATCCGGACGACTGTGGCGATAGGAGAAGGTTGTCAGTCTTTGCGGGACATTATCCCGATAATATGTATTTCTTTACGACCTCTTTATCTATTTTACTATTTCTATACCTGACTCCCGTTTGATCGGCCAGCGCCCCGCGGTCAGCGACGCCGCAGGTGGCGCAGTGCCGAGAGGCCGAGGGCTCCCACGGCCCCGAGAACCGCGCCGGCCGCCATGCTCACCCGATCACCGGCTCGGCTCGGCTCGTGTTCGGAGGTCGTGCCACGCACTGCGGGTAGGGAGGCCGGGTCGACGCGCGGTGGTCCACCGGCGTATGGCACCAGAGCGGTGTCGGCCGTCGCCGTCAGCGGCGCCACGAAGGCCGGGCGCACGACGCGGGCGAAAGGGTTGACTGCGTCTCCGCTGACGATTGTCGCGATGTCGAGATGGGTAGCGGCCCAAGCCGCTGACAGCAGGATCACCCGGGCCATCAGGTTGAGCCAGAAGAGCAGACCGACCGCAACCGCGACCGCGCCGAGCAGCGGGTTCTTGGTGGCGTTGGCGATGAGGGCCGACCCGAAGTACTTCAGCAGGCCGAGCAGCACGGCGCCGAAGATGGCGCCGTCGCGCACGTTGTGCCAGGGAAGCGGCACGCCCGAGAGCACCCGGATCATCAGCACCATGAGGCCGGCGTCGAAGACCAGCCCGACCAGCAGGCCCACGACGGTGACGAGCCAGGCGGCCCCGCCCAGGCCAACGGCATCCGCAACCTGGGTGGTGAGACCGCCGGCGACGCTCGAGACGCCGGCCGAGACAGCGATGCCGACGCCGAGCGCAGCGAGCACGGCCAGGTCGCGCAGCTTGGTCAGCACCGCGTTGCCCGGCGAGGAGTCGAGCCCGAAGACGGCTCGGATGCCGGTGCGCAACGCTCCGATCCAGCCGAGGCCGGCCAGCAGCAGCGTGACGAGCGCTACGAGCCCGGTGATCGTCAGCGCGGTGGTGGTCGGCGTCGAGATGCCGATGAAGCCGTCTGGGTTGCTCGTCGTCTTGATCATGTTCGGGAACGTGTTGTTCAGCTGGTCGGCGATCGCGTTGAGCAGGTCGGGCCGCCCTTGAAGCACGAAGCCGAAGACGGTGAACGCCAACGCGATGGCCGGGAACACCGAGAAGAAGGAGTAGTAGGCCACCCCCGAGGCGAGCAGGTTGCCGTTGGCCTCTCCGTAGCGCATGTAGGCGGTGTAGGGGCGGTGCCTCGTGATGGTCTGCCACAGCTTCTTCAGGGCCGTCATGACGGGTTGCACCGGTCGAGCTCGAAGTCATGCTCGGGGCGCCAGACCCCATCGGCGCCGAGCTCGTACAGGTGAAAGGCGGTCACCTCGAAGGTCACCGAGAAGCCGGCCAGCTCGTCGAACGCCCGGTCGAGCTGGGCCGACGACACGCCGTGGGCGACCGTGACGTGCGGGTGGTAGTAGAAGTCGAGGGCGCGCATGACGGGGCCGGAGCGCAGCGACATCTCCAGGGCCTCGCACGCCGAGACCCCCTGGGCGACCTGGATGAAGACGACGTCTGAGAGCGGTCGGAACGTGCCGGTGCCGCGCAGCACCACGTCGAAGGCGGGCATGGCGGCCGCGACCGCGGCGCAGTGGTCGAGGAACGCCGAGTACGTGGTGGCGTCGACCTCGGTCGGCGGGAGCAGGGTGATGTGGGCCGGGATCTGCCAGGCCGACTGGTCTCCGAAGTCGGCCCGGCGCGACTGGAGGAACTCCCCGTGTGGTGGCGGTACCGGGATCGATACACCGATCGTCGTCGGCCGCTCGTGAGTCACACAACAGACCGTATCGAATGGAGCACGGCCGGCTGGCACGGGTCGCAGCATCCGGGACGTGTCGTTGGCGAAGCGCCCGCGTCGCCCCCTCCGGCCGATTTGTCCGGCCTGCACCCCCCTCCCCTACACTCGGTGAGTGATTGCCGCCCCGCGAGAGAGCGACCCCCTCGACGACGTCGTCGCAGGGCAGGAAGGCGTCGATCCGGACGACACGCACCAGGTGCGCCGAGAACGACGCCGTAACCGCAAGGTGCTCGTTGCCGCACTCGTGCTGCTCGTGGTGCCCGTGTTGGCCGTGGGCGGTTACGTGGCGTGGTTGAACCACATCGTGACGACCAATATCAAGAACGAGCTGCTGCTGCCCGACGGGCCGGGTAGCAACCCGCTCGACAGCGCCGGCAAGGTCGCCACGCAGCCCGCCGGCAACGGCGCCAACTATCTCGTCATCGGCACCGACGCCGGGCCGGGCCGGGAGGGCTCCCGTTCCGACGTCATGGTGTTGGCGCACGTCGCCGAAGACCACGGCGCCGTCACCCTGATCCACTTCCCTCGCGACCTGTGGGTCTCGATCCCCGGTCGCGGCAAGGGCAAGCTCAACGCGGCCTTCGCCTACGGCGGCGCTCCCCTTCTCGTCACGACGATGCAGAACATGCTCGGCGTGAAGATCGATCACGTGGCCAAGGTGGGCTTTGAGGGCTTCAAGGCGATGACCGACGCAGTGGGCGGGGTGGACGTCAACGTCGAAGAAGGCAGCTCCACTCCCCCGTACACGTTCACCCCTGGCGTGACCCACATGAACGGCGACATGGCGCTTGCCTTCGTGCGCGAACGCAAGCAGCTGAGCGAGGGCGACATCTCACGTGGGCGGCGTCAGCAGGCCTTCATCAAGGGGCTCATGCTCAAGACGTTGAGCAAAGACGTGTTGGCCAACCCACTGCGCCTCAAGGACTTCATCGAGGCTGGCACCAGCAACCTGACCGTCGACCAGCGTCTCGACGTCGGCACCATGCGTTCCGAGGCGTTCGCCCTGCGCGGCCTGCGAGGGGCAGACATTCGTTTCATCACGGCCCCGTTCACCGGTTTCGGCACGAGCCCCGACGGCCAGTCGATCGATGTCGTCGACACCAAACGCATGACGGATCTCGGGTTCGCGGTGCGCACCGACACGCTGACCCTCTACGACTGACCTCGGCTGAACCGAGGCCCCGTCAAGAGCCGGGGCGGTCATAACGTGCAGTGACGACCATCCGCGTTACCATGACCGGCAGGCTAGCGGACAAGAACGGCAAAACACGCCAACGGCAGCAGACGAGAGAGAAGCATCTGTGGAACTTCAGGACTACCTCCGGGTGCTGCGCAAGCGGTGGCGCGTGATCTCGTTCGTGACGCTCATCGTGGTCGCTCTCGCAGCCGGCATCACGATGGCCACGACGAAGACGTACGCCGCTAGCACCCAGTTCTTCGTGTCCACCTCTGGCGGCGACAACGTCTCGGCGCTCCAGCAGGGCAACACCTTCACCCAGGCCCGGGTGAAGTCGTACTCTCAGCTGCTTGAGTCGCCCAAGGTGCTCAGCCCCGTGATCGCCGACCTCGGTCTCGACCTGACGCCGGAAAAGCTGGCCGAGAAGGTCACCTCGACGATCCCGCTCGACACCGTCATCATCGAGGTGACGGTTACCGACCCCAGTGCGCAACAGGCCGCGAACATCGCCGGCTCGATCGCCAAGACCTTTCCTCAGACCATCGAGACGATCGAGCAGATCAAGTCGGGCGACCCCAGCCCCGTCAAGGTGACCGTCACCAAGGGCGCCTCGGTCGAACCCACCCCGATCAGCCCCAAGCCGCTGCGCAACATCGCGCTGGGGCTCGTGCTCGGGCTGCTCCTCGGCTTCGGCGCGGCCCTGCTGCGCGACCTGCTCGACACCTCTGTCAAGGGCGAGCGCGACCTCAAGGCGATCACCGACAAGACGGTGGTCGGCGGCATCGGCTTCGACGCTGACGCGCCCGAGCACCCCCTCATCGTGCAGGTCGACCCCCGGTCGCAACGCGCCGAGTCGTTCCGGTCGGTGCGCACCAACCTGCAGTTCGTCGACGTCGACCACCCGCCGAAGTCGATCGTGGTCACCTCGTCGGTGCCCGGCGAGGGAAAGTCGACGACCACCGCCAACCTGGCCCTCAGCCTCGCCGAGACAGGCAAGCGGGTCGTCGTGATCGAGGGCGACCTGCGTCGCCCCCGGCTGCTCGACTACCTCGGCCTCGAGGGCGCCGTGGGGCTCACCGACGTGCTCATCGGCCGGGTCGAGGTGGCCGACGTTCTGCAACCGATTGGCGCCTCAGGCCTTGAGGTGCTGGGCGCCGGGCCGGTCCCGCCCAACCCGAGCGAGCTGCTCGGCTCGAAGCCGATGGCCGAGCTCATCACAGCCCTGACAGGCC
>JBBSTU010000243.1:0-5220 GCA_038235595.1 Actinomycetales bacterium
CCAGGAGCCACACCACCGTGTCGGTCGAGCGGGCCACGCTTCGCCTGGCTGGGCTCTCGGGCGCCGACCACGAACGCGTGCCGTGGGTCAACCACCTGGTCGATGCCGTGCGCC
Source organism: Actinomycetales bacterium (assembly GCA_038235595.1). GTDB lineage: Bacteria > Actinomycetota > Actinomycetes > Actinomycetales > Dermatophilaceae > DSM-29435. The sequence goes on from JBBSTU010000243.1 coordinate 115, forward strand.
TCGAGGTCGGTCTGGAACACGGTGTGACCAGCCCGGTCTACGACGCCCTGCGGCGAGGCGAGGCGCCCGACCTGGTCACGTTGGCGCACAAGGCCGCCAGTGGCAACGCCGCATTCCGGCTTCCCACCGGGCGAGAAGCGGTTGCGGCTCGTCGAGCGGCCGCCAAGGGAGTCGGAGTCGGCCTCCGCACGATCGATGCCTCCCGCCGAACGAGAGAGCGGCTCGTCAAGCGCCTCGGTGACCCCAAGACCACGCCGTGGATCTACCTCATCGTCGCGACGGGCGACATCTTCGAGGACATCCCGCAGGCGCAGGCCGCAGCCCGCGCGGGCGCCGACGTGATTGCCGTCATCCGCTCCACGGGTCAGTCGCTGCTCGACTACGTGCCGGAGGGAGCGACCCGCGAGGGCTTCGCGGGCACCTACGCGACCCAGGAGAACTTCAGGCTGATGCGCGCCGCCCTCGACGACGTGAGCAAGGAGCTCGGCCGCTACGTCCGCCTGACCAACTACGCCTCCGGCCTGTGCATGCCGGAGATCGCGGTGCTGGCGGGCATGGAGCGGCTCGACATGATGCTCAACGACTCGATGTACGGCATCCTCTTTCGAGACATCAACCCGGTGAGGACCTTTGTCGATCAACGGTTCTCGCGTCAGGTGCACGCGCGGGCCGGCATCATCATCAACACGGGTGAAGACAACTACCTCACCACTGCGGATGCCGTCGAGGCCGCGCACACGGTCACCGTGAGCCAGCTGCTCAACGAGCGGTTCGCCAAGGAGGCCGGTCTGGCGGACTGGCAGCTCGGCCTGGGGCACGCCTTCGAGATCAACCCCGACCTGCCCGACAGCTTCCGGATGGAGCTGGCCCACGCCATGCTCGCCCGGCGGCTGTTCCCGAACGCGCCGCTGAAGTGGATGCCACCGACCAAGCACATGACGGGTGATGTGTTCCGCGGCTACCTGCTCGACGGCTTCTTCAACCTCGTCGGGGCGATGACCGGCCAGGGCATCCTGCTCGTCGGGATGATGACCGAGGCGGTCGTCACCCCCTTCCTGTCCGACCGCGACCTCGCGCTCCAGAACGTTCGCTACGTCATGAACGCCGCCAGCGGGTTGACCGAGGACTTCCACCCGCCCCGTGACGGCTTCATCCAGACGCGGGCGCGGCAGGTGCTCTCGGAGGCCGTCGACCTGCTCGACCGCATCGTGAGCGACGCTGCATCCGGAACGGGTCACACCGCGGGCGCGCCTCTGCTCACGGCGATCGGTGACGGAACGTTCGGGCTGATGAAACGGCCCGCCCACAAGGGCAAGGGCCTTGACGGTGTGGTCGAACGGGCTCCCGACTACGACAACCCGGCGATCACCGCCCTGGACGCCGGAGTGCCGACCCCGGCCGCAAAGGCGGACCGCCCATGAGCAGCAACATCATTCGCCCGTACGGCGACACGACCGGCGATGGCATGGTGCAGGTCTCGTTCACGCTGCCGATCCCGCACGACAAGAAGGCCGAGGGGGCGGCCCTGCAGCTGGCCCGCAAGATGGGGCTCGAGCCGGCGATGCTTGTGCACGCCAAGGCGATGGGAGGGGGCTTCACCTTCTTCGTCGTCTACGGCAGCTCGACCCATCTGGTCAACCTCGACGACGTGCACGTCACCCCGCGTGAGTACCCCCTGTTGTCGGCGAAAGACGTGAACCTCGCCATCAAGAAGACGCTGCGTCGCAGGCTCGTGGTGGTCGGGGCCTGTATCGGCACCGACGCGCACACCGTCGGCATCGACGCGATCCTCAACATCAAGGGGTTCGCGGGCGAGAAGGGGCTGGAGTACTACCGCGAGATCACGGTCGTCAACCTCGGCGCGCAGGTGCTCGTACCCGAGCTCGTCGAGCAGGCGCGGGCCGAGAAGGCCGACGCGGTGCTGGTCAGCCAGGTCGTCACCCAGAAGGACGCGCACATCCACAACACCACGCAGATGTCGGCGGCCTTCCGCGAGGCCTACCCGGCGGGAACCGTGCCGGTGCTGATCGCCGGTGGCCCCCGGTTCGAAGACGGGTCGGAGGCCGCGCTCGGTGTCGACCGCATCTTCGGGCGGGGAACGACCCCGGGCGAGGTGGCCAGCTACCTCGTGCACGAGATGACGACGAGGAAGGGAAAGCACCTATGACCGCGCCAACCAGACCACCGACCCGGGCCGAGGTCGGGTTGCGGGTGGTGCACCGGCGCTACGTGTCCTACGACCATGCCCACTACGCCGGCAACCTCGTCGACGGGGCCTACTCGCTGGCCGCGTTCGGCGACGTTGCGACCGAGATGTGCATCATCACCGACGGCGACGAAGGGTTGTTCGCCTCGTACAGCGATGTGCAGTTCTCCGGGCGGGTTCAGGCCGGCGACGTCATCGAGATCAGCGCGGAGATCGTGCGGGTAGGCGGCCGCTCACGCGAGCTGCGGTTCGAGGTGCTCGTCGTCGGCCGCGGTGTTCCTGAGCGCGGCGCCAGCTCGGCCGAGATGCTCGACCCTCCCGTCGTGGCCACCACCGCCCGCGGCACCGTCGTCATCCCCTGACCACCACCCGTAAAGAGGCCGTAGCGCGAACGGCCCTCTCGACCCGAGAGGCTGGGGCATACGGTGAGCCCGTGCGCCCGTCTCTCCGTTCCGTCACTCGAGTCGTGGCGGCCCTGGCCAGCGGTGGAGTGCTGTGTCTCGCTTTCCCGACCCACGACATCTGGGTGGCCGCCCCGCTCTCCTTGGCCCTGCTGGCCTGGACGCTCACCGGGGCCGGGGCACGGCGCGGCTTCGGGCTCGGACTGCTGGCCGGGCTGGCGTTCTTCGTGCCGACCCTGTCGTGGTCGGGCATCTACGTCGGGGCCCTGCCGTGGTTGGCTCTCTCCGGGTTGCAGGCGATGTTCTTCGGCGTGCTGGGGGCCGCCTACGGCTGGCTGAGCCACGCCCGCCCGCGCGACCACGCGCGCGGGGGGCCGGCCGGCATCCGCCCACTGGCCTTCGCCCTCGCTTGGGTCGTCGCCGAGGGTCTGCGGGCCAGGCTCCCCTACGGGGGGTTCCCGTGGGTCAAGCTCGCGTTCGGCCAGGCCGACTCGCCCTTCGGGCGCCTCGTCGCCCTTGGAGGCCCGCCTCTCGTGGCCTTCGTCATCGCCCTGTGCGGGGGACTGCTCGCCCTGGCGGTAACCCGCGGCGTGGGCCTGGCCGCGCACGGCCGGGCCGTTCGGGCGTCATCTCGGATGCCGCTGGGCGCCGTCGCGATGGTCGCTGCGCCGGCGGTGGCGGCGCTCGCCCTCGGCGTCATCGGCCTGGCGGTGCCGATCCCGACAGACGGGCCGCCGGCCCAGTTTCTCGGCGTGCAGGGCAACGTGGCGCGCCCCGGCCTGGAGTTCAACGCTGAACGTCGGGCGGTGCTCGACAACCACGTCACGGCCACCCTCAAGGCGAACGAAGCCGTCACCGACGGTCGGGCGCCGGTGCCCGACCTCGTGGTCTGGCCCGAGAACGCCTCCGACATCGACCCGCTGCGCAACGAGGATGCCAAGTCACTGATCCTCGAGACCGTCGATGCCTTGAAGCGGCCCTTGATCGTCGGCGGTCTGCTCGAGCAACCACCGGGTCAGCTGTCGAACGTGAGCCTGCTGTTCGAACCCGGCAAGGGGCTCACCGACGAGTACGTCAAGCGGCATCCGGTACCTTTCGCCGAGTACATCCCGAACCGGTCGTTCTGGCGCCTCTTCAGCAAGGAGGTCGACCTCGTCTCGCGCGACTTCGTGGCGGGCACCGCTCCTGGCCTGTTCACCGTGACGGGCACCCAGGGCCAGCAGATCAGAGCCGGCCTCGCGATCTGCTTCGAGGTGGCCTACGACGACATCATGCGTGATGCCGTCGAGGCGGGAGCCAACGTGCTCGTCGTGCAGACGAACAACGCGACGTTCGGCTACACGGCGGAGTCGCCGCAGCAGCTGGCCATCAGCCGTCTGCGCGCCATGGAGTTCGGGCGCAGCGTCGTGCACGTGTCGACCGTGGGCCAGAGCGCCCTGATCACGCCCGACGGAACCGCGCACCAGGTCACGTCGTTGTTCACACAGGCAGTGGTTCGCGGGGCTCTACCATTGCGGGACAGCACGACCATGGCCACCCGGGTGGGTGAGGCACCCGAATGGGCCGCCGCCGCCGCACTGATCGTGATGCTCGGGATGTCGCTCTTCACCAGCAGGGGTGCTCGGACCACCACGGAACAGGCAGGGCCCGGGCGGACCACGGCCGAAGACTCGACGAAGGGCAGCAATGACGAAGACGACACGTGAGCCGGTGGGCAAGGCCATCGTGCTCATCCCGACCTACAACGAGCGCGAGAACCTCCCGCTCATCGTCGGGCGTCTGCGCTCTGCCGTGCCGGCCGCCGACGTGCTCGTGCTCGACGACGGGTCGCCCGACGGCACCGGTATCGTCGCCGACGAGCTGGCCCGGGCCGATGACCAGGTTCACGTGCTGCACCGCTCCAGCAAGCAGGGCCTCGGCCGGGCCTACCTCGCCGGCTTCGCGTGGGCCATGGAGCGTGGGTACGACGTGCTGGTCGAGATGGACGCCGACGGGTCGCACCAGCCCGAGCAGCTGCCCGGGCTGCTCGCGGCGCTCGACGAGGCAGACCTCGCCATCGGCGCGCGTTGGGTGCAGGGCGGCGCCGTCGAGAACTGGCCGGCCCACCGCAAGGTGCTCTCCGTCGGCGCCAACGTCTATACCAAGCTGATGTTGGGGATGCGCGTCAACGACGCCACGGCGGGCTACCGGGCCTACCGGGCCGATGCCCTACGCACCATGGGCCTGCAGGGCGTCGAGTCGCAGGGCTACTGCTTCCAGATCGACCTCACCGTGCGGGCCGTTCGCGCCGGACTGACGGTCGTAGAGGTGCCCATCACCTTCGTCGAGCGTGAGATCGGAGTCTCGAAGATGGGCAAGGACATCATCCGTGAGGCCCTCACCAGTGTCACCAGGTGGGGCGTGACCTACCGAGCCCGGCAGGTGCGCTCCCTCCTGCAGCGCCAGCCCGTGGCGAGCCTGCAACCCCGCCCGAAGGAGGGCGTCGACTCATGACCATCC
>JBBSTU010000244.1:0-5149 GCA_038235595.1 Actinomycetales bacterium
ACCCGACCAGATCGCGATGTGCCCGACGTGCCGGCCCATCACCTCCACCACGAGCACCCGGTGGTGGGACTCAGCCGTAGTGTGCAGGCGGTCGATGGCGTCGGTGCAGATCTGCACGGCCGTCTGGAACCCGAACGTCATCTCGGTGAGGCTGATGTCGTTGTCGATCGTCTTGGGCACACCGATGACCGGGAAGCCGTTCTCGTGCAGGCGGCTCACCACGTGCATCGATCCCTCGCCGCCGATCGCGATGATGGCATCGAGCCCGTGCCGGTCGTAGGCCTTGCGTACCCGCTTGAGGCCGTCCTCGTGGGCGAAGGGCTGGTCACGGCTGGTGCCGAGAATGGTGCCGCCGAGGGGCAGGATGCCGCGGCAGCGGTCGACGTCGAGGATCTCGTAGTCGTCTTGCATCACCCCCGCCCACGCGTTACGGAAGCCGATGACCGTGCTGTCGTAGGTGACCTCGGAGGCGCGGACCGCACCACGAAGGACGGCGTTGAGCCCGGGGCAGTCACCGCCCCCGGTGAGGATGCCGATGCGCATTGCGACGTTCTTTCCGTGGGTTGGCGAGCTGACGGTGTCGAGACGGCCATGGCGCGACGATGTGAGCCTAGCCACTCGCCCGGATGCCGTCAGGTTCTCGCCCAGCGAGGCGCCCGGTTCGTGAGACGGGCGGCCGTTAGGTGTTGGCAATCGAACTAGTTGACATATCTGACTAGTAAGACTGACAATATAGTCATGAGCACCGAGACCTGGCCCAGCGAGTGGCTGCGCGGTGTGCTCGAGGTCTGCGTACTGCGGATCCTGCTCGATGGCCCGAGCTATGGCTACGCCCTGACCCAGTCGCTCGCTGCGGCCGGGCTGGGCGAGGTGAAGGGCGGCACGCTCTACCCCCTCCTGGGCCGGCTCGAGCAGTCGGGGCAGGTTGAGGTCGAATGGCGGCCCGGTGACGCGGGGCCGGGGCGGAAGTTCTTCGCCCTCACCGCGCAGGGCCGCCAGCACGCTCGGTCGCTCGCTGAGCACTGGGCCCGGTTCAGCACCACCACCCGCGCGCTGACCGACGGCGCGCTCGCTCGAGGGGAACACCGATGAACGAGACGACCGACCGCGCTCAGGCCCCACGGCGGGCGACGTCGCGAAGCACCGACCTGGGCGTCCTGGCTCCGCACGTCGACCCCGCCTGGGCCGAGACCTTCGTCATCGAGCAACGGCTGCTGGGCGTGACCGGCGAGCAGATCGGCGACGCCCTGGCCACCGTCGAGTCGCACGTGGCCGAGTCTGGCGAGACGGCCGTTGCGGCCTTCGGCGACGCCCGCGAGTACTCCCGACAGGTAGCGGAGGTCAACGGTCGCGACGCCGTCACCATCGACTCCAGAACGATCCTCGGGTCGGTGCTCGGTCTGGTCGCGATCGCACTGGTCCCGCGCGCGCTCGGCGACTGGCTCGATGGGCGAGCGGTATCGGTCTCGGTCGGCGACCTCGTCATGGTGGCCCTGCTCGCCGCGCTCTGCGTCGTGTTGTTCACCGCCTCGCGGGCGGTGCTCACCTTTCTCGTCGACCACCGGTGGGCGGCCCTGCTCATCGCCCCGGTGCTCATCGCGGTCTTGGTCGGCGCTCTGCTGGCGCTGCCCGCAGTGGTGACCACGCTGCCGGTCGCGGTCGTGGCAGCTGTGGGCCTCGCGGCCCTGCTGGCCGAGGTCGTGGTCATGTGGCGCCAGCCGCAGGACGAGCTGGTGAACCCGGCCGCCCCCTCCGGTGCGAGGTCTACGGCATCCCACTCGCCCCTGCTCGCCCTCATCCTCGGGCCCGGCCTGGTGGGCCTGATGTGCTTGAGCGCCTGGGCCCTGCGACTCGTCGCCTGACGGTGTCGCGGTGGCGTGAACCCCGGGCCCGCTTCCCCTTCGGTCAGCCGGGCCGTAAGTTCAGTCTCCTTGAGACCACAACCACAACCACAATCACAACCACAATTACGAGAACGAGCGGAGAGGGGGAGGGGTGCCTGGCCTTCGGGGCCGCGCCACCCCTGACGACGAGATGAGTGAGCCCACCGACAACCCGGTACGCCTCCGCCACGTGCTGTCGCAGCTGCCCGACTACGTGCCGGGCAAGCCCGCCGCGGCTCCCGCGGGGGTGACGGCCTACAAGCTCAGCTCGAACGAGAACCCCTACGGTCCCCTGCCATCGGTGCTCAGCGCCATCGAGCAGGGGGCGACCACTGTCAACCGCTACCCCGACATGGCGGTCACGGCCCTCACCGAGCGCCTCTCGCTGGCGCTCGGTGTGCCGGCCGACTGCCTGGCCTTCGGCACCGGCTCGGTCGCCGTGCTGGCCCAGATCGTCGCAGCGGCCTGCGACGAGGGCGACGAGGTGGTCTTCGCCTGGCGCTCGTTCGAGGCCTACCCGATCGTCACCCAGCTGGCGGGCGCCAAACCCGTCATGGTCGGGCTCGACGAGCAGCAGCGGCACCGCCTCGACGCGATGGCGGCCGCCGTGAACGACCGCACCCGGGTCGTGCTCGTGTGCACCCCCAACAACCCGACCGGCCCGTGCGTGCACACCTCCGAGCTCACCCGCTTTCTCGATCGGGTGCCCGATGACGTCATCGTCGTCGTCGACGAGGCCTACGTCGAGTTCGTGCGCGACCCGGATGCCGTCAGGGGCCTCGAGCTGTGGCGCGAGCGCCCCAACGTCGTCGTGCTGCGCACCTTCTCCAAGGCCTACGGCCTGGCCGGCCTGCGGGTGGGCTACGCGGTGGCCCACCCCCCGGTCGCCGCCGCGCTGCGCAAGACGGCCACCCCGTTCGGCGTGAGCTCGATCGCCCAGGTGGCGGCCATCGCCTCTCTTGATGCCTTCGCCGAGCTGAACGACCGGGTCGAGTCGCTGGTGGCCGAGCGTGACCGAGTGACCCAGGCCCTCGCCGACCAGGGCTGGAAGCTGCCGGCGTCCGACGCGAACTTCGTGTTCTTCCCGCTCGGTACGGAGTCGGCCGACTTCGCCCGTGCGTGTGAGGAGGCCTGCATCATGGTGCGCCGCTACGGCGACGAGGGGGTGCGCGTCACCATCGGCGAGACCGAGGGCAACTCCAGGCTTCTCGAGGTTGCCGAGTCCTTCGGCTCGCGCTGACCCGACCATGACCGGGTCACGCTCTCTCAGGTCGGTGCTCGGCTCCTCGGCGGTTGTGCTTGGCCGCCCCGTGTCGGTGGCGCAGCTGACGGTCGTGGCGGTTGCCGTGCTGGGCCTGGCGCTGAGCGTGCCCTCGATCGGGTCGGCCACCTCGCGGTTGGTGATCTCCGACCCCGGGCGCGGTTCGGTCATCAGTGACGAGTCGTCGTGGAGCTGGGGGCAGGTCGTCGTACGATCTGGCGACTCGTTCGAGAGAGCGTTCCCGAACGCGCCGGGTCTCGTGCTCTTCGTGCTGAGTCTCGTTCTCGGTCTGCTCGCCGTGCTCTGGTGGGCCTGGCGCCCCGGGCGGGTGGGCGTCCTGCTCGGTGTGCTGGGGCTGAACGTCGCCACGGTTCGCGTGCTGACCTCGGTGGCCGAGCGCCTGGGCGACACGCAGGTCGAGGCCTACGCGAACACGGCGCTCGACGTGCGCTCCTACCTGCAGGCGGCGGCCGTGACCGAGACGATCGCGGCTGTGCTGCTGCTGCTCGCGCTGGCGGGAATGCTGGCGATCGCTCTGGCTTCCGGGCCCGTGCTGACCGAGCCCAGCGGCATCCGGGAAGGGCATGACGGCACGACCCCCGGAACGGGTCGCGCCACACCGGCCGGCCAATCCACCGCCTTCACCGACGAGGTGCCCAAGCCAGAAGAACGACCTGACCACCGGCCCGATCACCGTTTCGAGCCCCCGGCATGAGGCCCACCCTCGTTCCGGGGCGGTGGCCCGGCGCTCTGCTCGCGGCCGTGGGCGTGTTGCTCGCGGTACCGACGGTCATCTGGCCGGTTGTCATCATCGGCTACGCCACTCCCGACGAGGGGGGCTATTCCGGCTCTCCCTTCGGTCAGGGCATCTGGAGCTGGGGAAAGTACAGCCAGCTCGGTGCGGAGACGAACGGCTCGGTCTTCGAGATGTCGAACACTGTGGGCCTGGTCTGCCTCATCCTGTTGCTCGTCGTCGGCGTGGGTTCGACGCTGGCGTGGGCGGTCGTCGACGGGCCTCCGGGCGAGGCGCTCGGCCTGGCCGGCACCTGCCTGGCTGCCGCAGCCCAGCTCACCTCGCTCTCACAGTGGGCCGGGCAGCAGCTGAGCGGCTTCTACGACGGCGACAACGGCATCGGGATCGATGTGAGGGCGGCCGGTTGGCTGCAGATCGCATCTGCTGTGATTCTCGTGGTGGCCGTTGCCTTCATGGTGTGGAGACCGGTGTGGTCGCTGCTGGGCCCGGCGTGGCAGACCTACGGGGCGGGTCGCCGAACCGAGGCGACCCCGGTGCCGGCCGACGGCCCGAAGGCTTCGCAGCTCGGCACGGCAGCGATGCGGGAGCCCGGCGGTCGGGGAAGAGCTCAGCTGCACGACGACCGGCCCTCCGTGGGTTTCTCCGACGATGAGCGCGCCACGGGGGGCCGCTCGCGAGAGCTCGACTGAAGCGGTCTGCTCCCAGCTCCAGTCACCAACACCATTCTGCTGATGGCACACCCGTCGGTGTGCCATGGTGAGAGCCATCGGGGCGTTGGCACTATGGAGGGGCCTTGTGAGTGCTGTGGTTGGGCAGATCCGAGCGTTCGTCGCCCGTTTTCCGCTGGTCGCGGGGCGGCCACCTGCAGGGGCTCTCGCCCTGCTCGGGGTGCTGTGCTGGCTGCCCACGACCGTGTGGCCCGTGTTGCGTTTCACGTTTCCGATGCAAGCAGAGAACGCCTTCGGGCCCGACTACCCCGGCCCTGACGTGGTCACCGAGTCGTGGAGCTGGGGCAGGTCGGTCACGGTGAGCGGGAACGTCGATGCCGGTCTCGGGCAGGGCAACCTCGTCACCCTCGTGATCATCGTCGTCGGGCTGACCGCCGGAGTTCTCGGCGCGCTCTGCTGGCTGCTGGTCCGAGGGGAGGCCGGTGTGCTTCTCGGCGCCGTGGCCACCACCTTCGCCCTGGCCGTCTGCGCCCGGTCGGTGGGCGAGCGCTACGGCTACCTGCTGTCGCAATGGTGGTCTGAC
>JBBSTU010000245.1:0-5141 GCA_038235595.1 Actinomycetales bacterium
CCCGTCATCGTCGTTCCCGACACCGAGATCGCCAAGCACCCGTGGTTCAAGGACAGCGCCAGGGTCGTGCGGCTACGCATGAAGAACGGCCGGCTCGTGACGGCCGACTCGCTCGGTGAGACCGGCGCGTCCTCCACCCTGCCGACCAGCGAGCTCCCATCCGACGACCCCTCTGCGCAGGCTGACCCGCCCGGCCTGCTCCAGGGCCACGCCACCTTCATAGCGGGCCTGATCCGGCAGGGTTGCCCCGAGGCGACCATCGTGTCGATCCCGGTCATGGGAGACGACGGCATCGTCGACGAGGGCGTCATGCTCGACGTGCTCCAGGCCCTGCTCGACCGGCACGTCCACGGTCAGGAGCAGGGCCCGGCCAGCGACGTCGTCGACGTTCTCTCGCTCTCGCTCGGCTACTACGCCGAGGACTCCTCCTACACCTCTGGGCCGGTGGCCGACATGCTCCACCGCTTCGCCGAGAGCGGTGTCGCGGTCGTCGCCGGAGTGGGCAACGACGGAACGAGCTCGCCGTTCGTGCCGGCCGCGCTCGCGGCCGAGCCGCCCAAGCGAATCCTGCCCAGGTCGAACCCGCCGTTGGCCAGCGTGGGGGCCTGCAACCCCGACGGCACCACCGTGGCGCTCTTCTCGAACAACCTCGCCGTCGTCAGTGCCGTGCGCCTCGGCGTCTCGGTCGTCAGCACCCTGCCCCTCACGAACGGGATGGGTCAGCCGAGCACCAAGATCGCGGTCGACGGAACCGTGCGCGGCACCGTCGACCCCGACGACTACACCGGTGGGTTCGGGGTGTGGAGCGGTACCTCCTTCGCCACTCCCGTGTTCGCCGCCGAGCTCGCGGTCGCCCTCATCGACCAGGGTGACCTCACCGACGTCAGCGCCCGGGCGATGCGCGGGCGCGCCATCCGTGCGCTGCGTGCCTGTATCGGGAAGGTCCGCTCATGACGCCCACCCCGACCGCATCCGATGGGCTCGGCACCCTGGCGGGGCAGGCGTTCGCGGCCTACGTGCGCGGTGACCGCCAGCGGCTCTCCGAGCTGGTCGACATCGTCACCCCGGTGCTCTGGAACGCCGCCCGTTCGCAGGGCGCCAGCCCGGCGACGTGCGAGGACGCCATGCAGACCGCCTTCCTCCAGCTCGTCGCGCGCGCCGACTCGATCAACGAGCCGGCGGCCGTGCTCGGTTGGCTCGTGGTGGTCGTCAAGCGCGAGACCTGGCGGCTGGCGCGCGGGTCGCGCCGCGAGATCGGTGTCGAGGACGTGCCCGAGGCCCCGACCCAGCAGCTCGATCCCGAGGCGCAGACGATCCTCACCGAGCGTCAGCGCGTGCTGTGGCAGCACATCTCCAGTCTCTCACCGCGATGCCAGGAGCTGATCCGGGTCATTGCGTTCGCCGACCGACCCGACTACGCGGCACTCGCCACGTCGCTCGGGATGCCGGTCGGCAGCATCGGCCCGACTCGCGGCCGATGCCTTCAGAAGCTGAGGCTCACCCTCGGCTCCGACACCGGATGGGCGGTCTGACATGTCGTCGCACAGCGAAGCCATCGACGAACACGACGTCGTCAACCTGCGGTCGGTGCGCGACCTGTTCGCGCACGCCGATCCCGTTCCCTCCGACCTCACCGAGCGGATGAAGTTCGCCATCTCGGTGCAGGCTCTGCACGCAGAGGTCGCCGAGCTGATCGACTCTGCCCTGCTCGTCACGCGCGGTCGTGACGCTGCAGACGCCGCGGTGGAGCCCACGCCCACCGACTCGGTCACCTTCACTGCGGCATCCGTGAGTGTGATGGTCTCGTGGGGCGTCAGCGATACGAGCGATACGAGCGGCACGGGCAGCACGGGCGGCACGAGCGGCACGGACGAACGCGTTCGGGTCGACGGCTGGGTGACCACGCCGGGTGCTCAGGTCGAGGCGGTGACCGCCGACGGAAGCCGGTCGGCGACCTCCGACGCCAACGGACGTTTTGTGCTGGATGACCTGCCGCACGGGCCGATACACTTCCTCGTGACCGACCCGGCAAACCAGGGAGACCGACCGGTCATCACTCCGACGATCCAGATCTGAGCCGCGGCCCGGCGCAGAGAGAGGCCGGGCGGGAACCATCGATCTGCTCGAGAGGGCACGCACGCTGCGTGAGCGCGGTTCGGCCGAGAACGTGGCCGGGCGGCCGATGGCGGCTGCCCACTCCCTGGCGGCGGCCCTCGACGAGATCGACCGGCTCTCGGGTCAGGCACCCGCGCGTCAGCGCCTCGAGCTGCGGTGCAAGACGCTGGTCACGCTTGCCCTGACCGAGTTCATGCTGTCGGGTGTCGAGGCGGCCACGACCCGGTTGGCGCAGGCCGAGGTGATCGTCGACGAGCTCTCCGACAGTGCGCTGCGGGCGCGGCTCAACTACCAGCGTGCCAACATCCACGGCCGGGTGGGTGACCTTGCGTCGGCCTGGGACGGCCTGGAGGCCGCGGCCGGCCAGCTCGACGCCTTCACCCCGCACGAGCAGTGCTCGGTGCACCTGAGCCGGGGGATGCTCGCCTTCGAGCTGTTCCGGCCCCAAGCGGCGCTCGAGTCGTTCGCCGAGGCGGCCCGTCTGGCGCACGCCCTCGGCGGCCGCGAGCAGGAGTTCATGGCGCGGCACAACGAGGGGTACGCGGCCTACCTTCTCGGTGACCTGCCGCGGTCGCTCGCGGGGATGGCCGACGCCGACCGGCTCGAGGCCGATGTCTTCCGGGCGCCCTCACGCCTCGACCGAGGCCGAGTGCTGCTCGAGGCCGGGCTGGTGCGGGAGGCGATCGAGACCCTCGAGGTAGGCACGGCCGAGCTCAGTGCCGAGGGCCACGACCAGGCCAGAGCCGAGTTCGACCTCGAGCTGGCCCGTGCTCACCGCCTCCTCGGGCACCTTGACCGTTCGGCCGAGGCCGCGGAGATGTCGCGGGCGGCCTTCGAGCGCATCGGAGCCACGGCCTGGGCGGCGAAGGCCACCCTCGTCGGTCTGATGGTCGACCTTGCGAAGCAGCGAGGCAGCGGTCAGCGCGCGCCGTTGGAGGCCGCCGACCGGGCGGACGCGCTCGTCGAGACGGCCACCGAGAACGGTGACGCCGAGCTGGCCGACGCCGCCCGGGTCGTGTCGGGCGAGGCACTGCTGCTCGGCGGTGACATCGACGGGGCCCGCACCCGGCTGCTCGGCCTCGAACGGGTCTCGACCGGTTCGCTGTCTGACGAGCTCGACTCGGCCGCGGTCACGGCTGCGGTGCTCGTGGCGGCCGGTGAGTCCGCGGCCGCTAGGCGGCTGCTCTCGCGGGCCGCCAGACGTCTGGCCGCCGGTCAGGAGGGGAGCGCCAGCCTCGACCTGCGCACCGCCCGGGCCGTGCACGGTGTGCGGCTGGCCGCCATCGACCTCGATCTCGCAGTGCCCCGCGGCAGCCCGGCGGTGATCGAGACGCTCGAACGGTGGCGCAGCGCCCCCGACCGGCTGCCCTCGCTGGGGCGGCCCACCGACGACGAGCTCGCCTCGTTGACCGAGACGCTGCGGTCGGTGCGGGCCCGCATGCGGGGGGCCCCCGAGCCCGAGCAGCTGCGCGACCTGCAGGCGCGGGCGGCTCGTCTCGAGCGGCAGATCCGTGACCGTGACTGGGCGCTCAGCAGCCAGACCCGGTCTGGGTCGGCCATTCCCATGCGGGTGCGAGAGGCGAGGGCGGCCCTCGACGTCGCTGACCGCGACCTCGTGTGGCTCTTCACCCACCGACAGCGACTCTGCGGTGTCGGTGTGATCGGTGGACGCGCGTCCGTTCGCGACCTGATGCCACTGCCCGAGGCTGCCGAGCTGGCTCGCCGGGTGCGGGTCGACCTGCGCGCTGCGGCCACGCATCACCTCGGGCCACTGGCCGGCGCCGTCTGGGGGTCGCTTCGGTCATCGGCGGACCGGCTCGATGCCGCCATCATTCGGCCGTGGCGCTCGTCGCGCGGGGGTCTCGTGCTGGTCACCTGCGAAGAGATGTCGGCTCTGCCCTGGGCGCTTCTGCCGTCGATGCAGACCCGGCCCCTGACGGTTGCCGCCTCGCTCACCTCGTTCTCGCGCCGAGAGACCGCCTCCGGTGTCGCCGCCGGCGCACCTCCTCGTGCCCGTCGTGGTGTCACCGGGCCTCGCAGCGTCTACGTCAGCGTGGGCCCCCAGCTGACGAGGGCGGCCGGGGAGGCCCAAGCGGTGGCCGCCACGTGGACGCGCGGTGGTCACCAGGTCGAGGTCGCCACGCCGTCACGCGCGCGGGGGCTCGTCGAGGCCCTCACGCGCGGGGGCGTGGTGCACGTGGCGGCCCACGGCACGCACCAGGTGGAGTCGCCGCTCTTCTCGTCGCTGGCCCTGCACGACGGGCCGCTCTTCGCCCACGAGCTGCAACCCTTGGGGGTGCAGGCCGATCACGTCGTGCTCTCGGCGTGCGACGTGGGCTCAGCCACCTTCCGACCGGGCGACGAACAGCTCGGCATGGCGGCCGCCGTGTTCTCCCTCGGGGCACGCTCGGTGGTGGCGGCCGTGGCACCGGTGCCCGACGACGTGGCGGCGGCCGCGATGACCGCGCACCACGAGGCCCTCGCGGCGGGTGCCCCCAGCGACGAGGCTCTCGCGCGCGCCATCAGTTCGACCGACCCCGTCGCGGCGGCCTTCCTCAACCTCGGGGGTCGCTTCACCCCCTGATCGGCTCAGCGGCGGATCAGTCGGCAGATCAGTCTGCGGTCGGTGTCGTCAGAACAGCACCGGGTGCCGTCTGATGCGCCGCTTGATCAGCCGAAAGAGGCCACGACGGGCAGGTCAGAGGCGCTTGCCGGTCAGCTCGGTGATGCGGGTGTTCTTGGCCAGGGCCATCGACAGGGCGATCTTGCGCGCGTCGATCGCGATCTCACGCAGCATGCCCGAGATCGGGTTGCTGAAACCGATGTACCAGAGGCCGCGGGCGCCCCGAGCGGTGCACCCTCCCGCCTCCACCGGGTGGCCCTTGGCGTCGAGCACGCCGAGGTGGCCGACCAACGGCTCGAGCCCCTGGGTGAACCCCGTGGCGAGCACGACGACGTCAGGCTTGAGGCGGCTGCCGTCGGCGAGCACGGCTGCCCCGTCGGGCGAGCCGAACGACTCGAGCGCA
>JBBSTU010000246.1:0-5128 GCA_038235595.1 Actinomycetales bacterium
CGAGCACGTCGGAGTTGAGGGCCACCGAGCTGAGCATGGGCATCGCGTGGAGGTCGGCGCTCTCGGGGTCGGCGTCGGCCGGCAGCAACCGGTAGGCGGTCTGCTGGAAGTAGTTCTGCGAAGGGTCGCGGCGCGCGGTGATCCGTTCCACCCACTTGACGCTGCGGGCGCCGATCCAGCCGGGGACCACCACCCTGACCGGGCCCCCGTGCACGGCGGGTAACGACTCGCCGTTCATGCCCCAGGCGAGCAGCACCTCTGGGCTGGTGGCCTTGCGGCGGGTGATCGAGCTGCCGTAGGGCTGGGCGTCTTCGGCGTGGCGCGAGAGGTCGGGTGCTTCGAACGCAAGGTGCTCAGCGGCATCGTGCAGTCCTGCCGCGGCGAGCACGTCACCCAGGCAGACCCCGGTCCAGCGTGCGGTCGAGGTGGCACACGGCCCCCAGGGCGCCTCGCCGGGAATGTCGCGGATCGCGACGAGGTCGGCGCGCCGAGCGCCGGCACACTGGAGCGTGGCCACGACCTCACGCGGCTCGAACTCCGCCTTGAGGCGAACGAGGTCGAGCTCGAGTGGGTGCTCGACGAGCCCGTCGACGCGCAGTCGCCACCCTTCGGGGTCGATGGTCGGTACCGAGCCTGGTTGCGACTGTAGAAGGTGTCGATCGGCGTGACCATCGCGTCGGCCAGCGCGGCTCGCGATGGCTCGGCGTTGTAAGGCTCCGCCTCGTGCACGATCGTGTCTTCACGCTTGTTCCACATGTTCGCCTCGTACCCGTTCGTCGGTCACCTATGGTCGCGCACACCCAGCCGGAGCACTCATATTGCCACCGGCGTTCGATCAAGCGCGTTCCGGTTGGTGTCTCGGCGCGGTGGTGAACTCGGTCGTACGGGGCTGAGTGGCGTGGTCGACGGGGTGAACGGTATGGGTGTGCGGAAGCGCTCGCCGACCACACCGACGGCCGTGTTGGCGACGGTGGTCGTCGGGGTGGTCCTGCTGGTGAGCACCGTGCTGACTCCGGCTGCCGCCGTGGCCCGTCGGGCGACGGCGACGCCGCGAGCGGTGGCGACCCGGTTCAACGACCTCGCACTCACCCGTGACGGCGGGCGGTCGTGATCCCGGCCCTCCACCGCCTGTGGCGCCGTGGTGAGCTGGCATCCGTTCAGGGAGTGACGACGTAGGTCGTTCCGGCGGCCTTGCCGGTGCCCAGCAGTCTGACCATGTCGGGCGCGTCGACCAGGTCGACGGGGGTGGCCGCGAGGTGGAGCGTCCCGGTCGCGACGGCAGCGGCCAGGGTGGCAAGCTGGCCGGCATCCGGTCGAACGTAGAGGTTGGTCGACTGCTGGGTGCCGTCACCCGCAGGTGCGTCGGAGGTGATCGAGCAGAGTCGACCATGCTTGCGCAGCAGTGTGATCGCGGCGGCCGCTGTTCCGGTCACGGTGACCAGCACGGCGTCGAAGCCACCCGCTGCGTGTTGGGTGGCCTCAGCGTGCTCGGCCCAGTCGGTGCTGTGCGAGTCGAGCACGTCGATCGCGCCCAGGCGGCGCAGCCGGTCACGGTGGTGGGGCGCCGCCGTCGCGACGACGTGCGCGCCGGCCTGAACACCCAGCTGAACGGCGAGTCCGCCGGTGGTGCCCGACCCGCCGGTGACGAGCAGCCGCGTGTTCGCCTGAACGTCAAGCCGGTCGAGGGCCTGGCGGGCCGTCAAACCCGGCACCGGCAGCGCGCCGGCGACCACGGCCCCGAGCCCTGGCGGACAGAGGGCGACGTGGGTCGCTTCGACCAGCACCCGTTCAGCCCAGAAGCCACTGCCACCCGGCAGGGGTGCCTGGTGCGTGAGCACGATGTCGCCGACTGCGATGCCGGTCACGCCCGCGCCGACTGACGCGACGGTGCCGATGCCCTCGACCCCGAGGGCGGCCGGCGGCCGCAGACCTACCTCCCACCCGCCCGTGTGGAGCAGCAGGTCCCATCGGCCCATGCCGGCGGCCGTCACGTGCAGCAGCAGCTGGCCGGAGCCCGGTGGGCCGGGCTCCGGCAGGTCGAACACCTCGACCTCGCCTCCCGCTGAACCAACACCGCACGCACGCATGGGTCGAACGTACCGAGACGACGACTTCCTGTCATCGAGAAGGCGGCCCTGGCACCCAGGCGGCCCTGGCACCCACGTGGCCCTGACGACCAACGCCCGCTGCACGGCGGGTGCTCCGAACGTAGGCTGGCAGAAAGCGAGCAGCTCCACCAGAGACTGCCGGTAGGCGCTGTCGACGGCGCAGCATCGCGAACGAAAGGCCCAAAATGTCCCCGGCGAACGCCCGCAGCGCATCATCACCCCAGACCGACATTCCCGATGACCGTGCGACGTCGCTGCGACGGCTCAACCTGGGCGCGGCTCTGCTGCACTTCGTCAGTGGTGTGGCGGTACTCGTGCTGGCCAACGGGTTCACGTTGCCGGTGACCGGCACCTACCTCGCTGGTCCGCCGGGAACGCCCGGCGAACAGGTGACCGTGTTCGACCTTCCGGTCGCCACGGCCATTGCACTGTTCCTGTTCCTGTCGTCGCTGTTCCACCTGATCGTCAGCGCACCTCAGACGTTCGAGCGCTACCGGAGGGGGCTGGCGCAGCACCACAACACGTTCCGGTGGGTGGAGTACTCGTTGTCGAGCTCACTGATGATCGTGATCATCGCGCTGCTCCTCGGCATCAGCGACATCGCCGCGCTCGTCGCGCTCTTCGGGGTGAACGCCTCGATGATCCTCTTCGGCTGGCTGCAGGAGAAGTTCCACCAGCCCGGTGACGGTGGCTGGCTGCCGTTCATCTTCGGTTGCCTGGCCGGGGCCGTGCCCTGGGTCGCGGTGCTGATCTACGTCGTGGCTCCCGGTTCGACCTCCAACGCGTCGGCGCCGGGGTTCGTCTACGCGATCATCGTCTCGCTCTTTCTGCTGTTCAACGTCTTCGCTGTCGTGCAGGTGCTGCAGTACAAGCCGGTCGGCAGGTTCCGTGACTACCTGGTGGGCGAGCGGCTCTACATCATTCTCAGCTTCGTGGCCAAGTCTGCCCTGGCGTGGCAGATCTTCGCGGGCACACTCGCGGGCGGCTCCTGACCCGCTCGTTCGCCTGACGTCGCCTGACCTCGCCCGGCGGCTGGGGATGGCGTGGTCGGGCTGGGCCTGGCCGCGTCAGAGCCCGCGGGCGTCGGCGCGGTAGAGCATCGCGTGTTCGGCGAGCTCTGGCTTCGAGAGCGCAGCTGCCATCTCGTCGCTGAGCTCGGCGAGCTCGGCCAGTCGGTCGCGCACCACGCGGCGCAACCGCGCCGGTTCGAACCGGGTGCCGTAGCCGTCCATCAACAGCTCCAGCCGCGACTCTCGTTCTCGTTCGGTGAAGCCGTCGGCGTGGTCGACCGAGCTGAGGGGCACCAGGCGGTAGGCGAGGTAGGCGAGGTCCCAGACTCTGGGCCCGGGGGAGGCGTAGTCCCAGTCGATCACGCCGACGACCTCAGAGCCCAGGAAGACCAGGTTGTAGGGCGCGAAGTCGTTGTGGCAGATCACCTCCACCGGCTCGTGCACCGGGGAGCGCCACGGTCCCTGCCGCGGGCACTCGGTGGTGGCATCGTGGATCTGTCGCAGCAGCCTCCCGGCTGACCGGAGGGTCGCCTCGGTCCAGACCCAGGGCGGCATGGGGTAGCCGGGAACGTCGCCGTCGAGAAAGGTGAGCACTTCCTGCTTCGGGTTCGTGCTCGTGAGCACGCCTGGCACACCGCGGATGCCGGCCGCATCGAGGTGCCTCAGCAGCCGGTGAAACGCTGGGGTCCAGTCTCCTGCCTGGCGCACCACCGTGTCTCCACGGCGCAGAACCGGCCCCATGTTGGCGCCGGCGAGAATCTCGTCGCCCTCGTTCGTCATGCCGCCAACGGTAGGGCGCGAACCGGCCCTTCAGCTGCCGTCGCGGTGCATGACGGCGGTTGGTGACAGAGGTGTGGTTCGGCTCAGCTGCGTGACGTGGCGGGGTTGGAGCTCATCGAGGGTGGAGACGCCGAGCAGGGCCATGGTGCGGTGGATCTCGGTGCTCAGGATGGTGATCATGCGCTCGACACCCTCTTGGCCACCGGCCATGAGGCCGTAGAGGTAGGCACGTCCGACGAGGGTGAACTTGGCGCCCAGGGCGACGGCAGCGACGATGTCGGCGCCGTTCATGATGCCGGTGTCAACCATGACCGTGGCGTGGTGGCCCACCTCGCGCACCACCTGGGGAAGCAGCTGGAAGGGTACCGGCGCGCGGTCGAGCTGGCGCCCGCCGTGGTTGGACAGCACGATGCCGTCGACGCCGTGGTCGATGAGCTTGACGGCATCCCCGACGGTCTGCACGCCCTTGACGACAATGTTGCCGGGCCACATCTCCCGCACGATGCGTAGGTCGTCGTAGGAGATGGTGGGGTCCATCGCGGAGTTGAGCAGCTCGCCCACGGTGCCGCCGGTGGCAGACAGCGAGGCGAACTCGAGCTTGGGCGTGGTGAGGAAGTCGATCCACCACCAGGGGCGGGGGAGGGCGTCGACCACGGTGCGCAGAGTGAGCGAAGGTGGGATGGAGAAACCGTTGCGCACGTCGCGGATGCGGTAGCCGGCCACGGGCGCGTCGACGGTGAACATGAGGGTGTCGAAGCCGGCAGCGGCGGCCCGGTTGACGAGGTCGTAGGAGATCTGGCGGTCGCGCATGACGTAGAGCTGGAACCAGTTGCGGCCGTGGGGGTTGGCGGCCTTGACGTCCTCGATCGACGTCGTGCCCAGGGTGGACAAGGTGAAGGGGATGCCGGCCTGGCCTGCGGCTGCTGCCCCGGCGACCTCGCCCTCGGTGTGCATGAGGCGGGTGAAGCCGGTGGGGGCGATGCCGAAGGGCAGGGCGCTGGGGGCGCCGAGGATGGTGGTGGAGGCGTCGACGTGGGGAGCCGGCGTGAGGATGTCGGGGTGCCACTCGATGTCCTCGAAGGCCTGTCGGGAGCGGCGCATCGACAGCTCGGCCTCGGCGGCACCGTCGGTGTAGTCGAAGGCGGCCCGCGGGGTGCGACGCTTCGCCACCCGGCGCAGGTCGTAGGTCGTCAACGCGGCATCGAGGCGGCGCTTCTTGAGGTTGAGCTC
>JBBSTU010000247.1:0-5061 GCA_038235595.1 Actinomycetales bacterium
CTGTCGGTGGTGAACGGCGTGACGTCCCAGGTGCCCAGCCGCAGCTCGAGTTCGAGACCCGCCTGAGCACAGTGGGTGTCGAAGTCGGTCAGGGCGTAGCCGCGTTCGAGACCGAACCCGACGATGACGCGTCCGCCCGCAACCACGTGAGCCGCGACGCGCTCGAGCACCACCGTCTCGGTGCCGGCGGCGACGAAGGCCATGACGTTGCCGGCCAGCACGGCAGCATCGAAGGGCTCGGGCTGGCCCAGGGCCGCCAGGTCGAGCGCGCTGAGGTCGGACTGCAACCAGGTGGGGCCGGAGTGGTCGTGCTCGGCGGCGGCGAGCAGCACGGGGTCGACGTCGACGCCGACGACGTCGTGGCCTCGCCGGAACAGCTCGGCGCCCAGGCGCCCAGGCCCGCAGCCGGCATCCAGCACCCGCGAGGCCGGCGGAACGAGGGCGTCGACGAGCCTCGCCTCGCCGGCCAGGTCAGCACCCTCCTCGGCCAGCCGACGGAACCTCTCGACGTACCACTGCGAGTGGTTCTCGTCGGTCTCGGTGAACCAGCGCGGTGGTGTGCTCATGGGGCCATCCTGCAACACTGGCGTCGACACTGACGCCACCACGATCGAACCGCCGGACACCCGGCGTCCAGGGCAGTATCCGAGGCCGGGTCAGCGCGTCGCCATGACCAGGGTAGGAGGACACGATGTCTGAAGGAGTGGCGGTCGTGACGGGGGCCGGATCCGGGTTGGGCCGGGAGATCGCGGCGGCCCTGCTCAGGTCGGGCTACGCCGCCGCCTTGGCCGGCCGTACCCGCGCATCGCTGGAGGCGACGGCGGCGGGTCACGCGCACGCGCTCGTGCACGTCACCGACGTGGCCTCCGCGCTCCAGGTCAGCGACCTGTTCGAGGCGGTCGTCGGCCGGTGGGGGCGGGTCGACCTGCTCGTCAACAACGCAGGCACCTTCGGGCCGTCGGGGGAGGTTGACGAGATCGAGGTCGACGCCTGGCAGCAGACTCTCGACGTCAACCTGACCGGCCCGTTCCTCTGCGCGCGAGAGGCGGTGCGAGCCATGAAGGCGCAGCAGCCGCGGGGCGGGCGGATCGTCAACATCGGCTCGGTCTCGGCGTACAGCCCCCGGCCGGCCAGCGTGGCCTACACCGCGACGAAGCACGCGATCACCGGCCTGACCAAGGCGATCTCGCTCGACGGGCGTGAGCACGCGATCGCCTGCGGCCAGATCGACATCGGCAACGCCACCACCGAGATGACCGCCGGGTTGGCGGTCGCCGCCCGGCAGGCCGACGGCAGCACCCGGGGCGAGCCGACCTTCGACCCCACCCACGTGGCCGACGCCGTGCTCGCGATGGCGCGGCTCCCGCTGAGCGTCAACGTGCAGTTCATGACGATCATGGCCACGACGATGCCGTTCATCGGGCGCGGCTGACACTGCTCCGCAAAATCCGTGGGAGTAGTGTTCGTTTTCGACCGACAAGCAAGGGTTTGATGGCCACGCGCGTCGCAGTAGCCCTTGACGCGGTTCCGGAACGCAGGTTGTCTGTCACTCGCCGGGCACCGTCGCCTGTACAACGAGGTCGAGTGCCGCTTACCAGCCTTCGGGCGACCTGATGGGGGATATGCCTTGACCAGTCCACAACGACGGCCTCGACGCGCCACGAAGCGCATCGCAGCCCTGGCCCTCGCGCCGATGGTCGCCGCGGGAGCCATCTCCGCGGTTTCCACCACGGCCACGGCCGCGACCACCACCGCAGGCGAAGGGGCCAGCTCGGCCGCTCTGCCCACGCTTCCGAAGCTGCCCGCCGAGGCCAGCCCGGGCACGACCGCCAAGGCGATCGCCGCGTTCAAGGACGGCAACTACATCGTCGTCACCAGAGACCGCGGCGCCAGCACCAACCCAGCCACGCGGGCTGCGGCCGGCAAGCACTTCGACGCCAAGCGAAGCGCGGTCACGACCTACCGTGACCAGCTGAAGACCAAGCAGGACCGGATGGCCTCGGCAGTGGGCGCGAAGGCCAACCGCCACTTCTCGCTCGCCCTGAGCGGCTTCTCGGCCAAGCTCACCAAGGCCCAGGCGACCAAGCTGGCGGGCAACAAGGACGTGCTGCTCGTGCAGCGCGACGAGGCCCGACAGCTCGACACCTGGCAGACCCCGTCGTTCCTCGGCCTCGAAGGCGGCAGGAACTCCGTCTGGAGCAAGCTGGGCGGCTACCAGAAGGCCGGCGACGGTGTGGTCGTCGGGGTCATCGACTCAGGCGCCTGGCCCGAAAGCGCCTCGTTCGCCGGGGACCCCATCACCAGCACCCCGCAGGGCAAGTGGGGGCTCAAGCGCGCCAACGGCGTCAACGTCATGAAGAAGGCTGACGGCGGCATCTTCACCGGCGTCTGCCAGACCGGGCAGGAGTGGACGCTCGCCAACTGCAACAGCAAGCTCATCGCAGCCCGGTACTACGCCGACACCTACCTCGCCAACGTGCCCGAGTCGGCCCGCCCCGCAACCGAGTACATCTCGCCCCGCGACGGTGACGGCCACGGATCACACACGGCCTCCACGGCGGCCGGCAACCACGGTGTGAAGATGTCGGTCGAGGGCGTCGACTTCGGCACGGGTTCGGGCATGGCGCCCGGTGCCAAGCTCTCGGTCTACAAGACCTGCTTCGACGACGGCAACCCCGCCACCGGTGACTGCTACACCAGCGGATCGGTGGCGGCGATCGACGACAGCATCGAAGACGGCGTCGACGTGCTCAACTACTCGATCTCCGGCGCTCAGAACACGGTCATCGACTCGGTCGAGATCGCCTTCGAAGGAGCGGCTGAGGCCGGCATCTTCGTGGCCGCCTCCGCCGGCAACAGCGGGCCCTCAGCGTCGACGGTGGCCCACAACAGCCCGTGGCTGATGACGGTCGCGAGCTCGACCCACGTCAACTTCGAGAACACCGTCGTGCTCGGTAACGGTGCGAAGTACAAGGGCGCCAGCATCGCCCGCACCGCTCTGCCCAGCAGCCCGCTGGTCAACGCGACCGCGGCGGGCGTCGCCGGCGCCGACCCGACGGCTCTCGACCTCTGCGGGCCGGACGTGCTCGACCCCGCCGCGGTCGCAGGCAAGATCGTCGTCTGCACCCGCGGCACCTACGACCGCGTCGCCAAGTCGGCCGAGGTCAAACGCGCCGGCGGGGTGGGGATGGTGCTCGCGAACGCGACGCCGAACAGCCTCGACGCCGACTTCCACGCCGTGCCGACCGTGCACGTCGACGAGGTGGCCGGCGCCGACATCAAGGCCTACGCCGCGACGGCTGGTGCCACGGCGAGCTTCGTGCTCGGCGACACCACGGGTGGCGCCACCACCCCGCTGCCTCAGGTGAGCGCGTTCTCCTCGCGCGGCCCGGCCCTGGCCAATGGCTCTGACCTGCTCAAGCCCGACATCTCGGCTCCCGGCAGCTCGGTGCTCGCCGCGGTCGCCCCGCCGACGAACAGCGGGCGTGACTTCGACCTCTACTCGGGCACGTCGATGGCCTCACCGCACATCGCGGGTCTCGCCGCCCTCTACTTC
This sequence comes from Actinomycetales bacterium, assembly GCA_038235595.1. Taxonomy (GTDB): domain Bacteria; phylum Actinomycetota; class Actinomycetes; order Actinomycetales; family Dermatophilaceae; genus DSM-29435. Next base: position 3,557 of record JBBSTU010000247.1, read on the forward strand.
GGCGTGCACCCGACCTGGAGCCCGATGGCGGTCAAGTCGGCCATGATGACCACCGCATTCGACAACAAGACCGCGACCGGTGACAAGGAGCGTGACGGCTTCGCCCAAGGGGCCGGCTTCGTCAACCCGAAGCGCTTCCTCAACCCGGGCCTGGTCATCGACTCCGGTGCTGCCGACTTCCGCGGCTTCATCACGGGCCAGGGTCTCGACACCGGTGTGCCGGCCATCTCGGCGACCGACTTCAACGGTCCGTCGATCGCCTCCAGCAACGTCACCGGGTCGGTCACGGTCAAGCGCACCTTCACGGCCGTGCAGAAGGGCACCTGGAAGGTCACGTCGGGGGTCCCCGGCTTCAAGGTGACGGCCAAGCCGGCCACGGTGAAGTTCACCAAGACCGGTCAGACCAAGACCGTGGCGATGACCTTCACCCGCACCCGGGCCGCCGTCGACCAGTGGACCCAGGGCAACATCTTCCTCGTGGGCCCGAAGTTCGTTCGGATCCCGGTAGCCCTCAAGCCCGTGGCGCTGGCCGCCCCGGCTGAGGTCACCGGCTCCGTCGCAGCCGGTTCGGTGGGCTACACCGTCACCGGTGGCGAGTCGGCCCAGGTCACGATGAGCCCGACCGGCCTCGCCGAGTCGAACGCCACGACGGGCTCGCTCGCCACGGGCGGTCAGAAGCAGGTGGCGTTCACGGTCGTAGCGGGCACGTCGCTGACCCGGGTCGACCTCGATGTCACCCCCGACGCCTCCGACTTCGACCTCTACCTCTACAAGGTCGAGGGCGGGGCAGCCACGCTGGTCGGCCAGTCGGCGACGAGCTCAGGCGATGAGCGCATCGACCTGCTCGGTCTCGCGGCGGGCGACTACCTCGCCCTCGTCGATGGCTATGAGTCCGCCGGAGCGACCACCGACTACCGGCTCGACGTCTTCAACGTGAACCCGGCCACCGACCAGGGCGGTTTCGCGGTGACGCCGAACCCGGTCACCCTCACGCAGGGCACGTCGGCGACGGTGACGGCGACGTGGAGCGGACTCGACGCGTCGAAGCGCTACCTCGGCTGGGTCGGGTACTCGACGAGCCCGAACCTGACCCTGGTGACCGTCAAGTAGGTCGCCACGATCGGTAGAGCGATCAGCAAGGGCGGTCCGGGCCAGGTGCCCGGGCCGCCCTTTCCGGCGCTCGCCGAAGCTGTCGGATGCCGGGCGCCACGACGGAACGAGGCGGATGCCGGGGTGGTCCCGTGCACCGCAGCCCCGTCGGGGGTTGGGTGGTCTCGATGCGTTGCGCCCGCTCCACATCCACCCCTGCCGCCCGGGAGGCAACCGATGACCGACGTCACGCCTGAGCAGGGTTCGCCCAGGCCCGGCCCGGGTGGCCTCTCTCGCTCCCTTTCCCACACCCAAGGAGAGACCGACACCCCGCTGCTCGAGGCCACCATCGGCGACAACTTCGACGAGACCGCCTCCCGCTTCCCCGACCGGGAGGCACTCGTCGACGTGGCCCA
>JBBSTU010000248.1:0-5051 GCA_038235595.1 Actinomycetales bacterium
CGCGCAGGTTGATGGCGATCAGGCCGCCCGAGCGCGGGGAGTCGTAGTCGCTCAGCAGCGTCTTCTTGACCAGCCCGGCCCGGGTCGCGAGCACCAGGTAGTCGGCCTGGGCGTAGTCGTGGATGGCCAGCACCTGGGCGATCTGCTCACCCGGTTGGAAGGCCATCAGGTTGGCGACGTGCTGGCCCTTGCTGTCGCGGCTGCCCTCGGGAAGCTCGTAGCCCTTGGCCCGGTAGACCCGTCCGAGGTTGGTGAAGAAGAGCAGCCAGCGGTGGGTCGTGGTGGTGAAGAAGTGCTCAACGACGTCTTCGCCGCGCAGGCTCGCCCCCCGCACGCCCTTGCCGCCACGCTTCTGCGAGCGGTACTGGTCAACCCGGGTGCGCTTGGCGTAGCCGCCGCGGGTGATCGTGACCACGACATCCTCTTCGGGAATGAGGTCTTCCATCGACATGTCGCCGTCGAAGGGAAAGATCTCGGTGCGCCGCTCGTCGCCGTACTTCTCCACGATGCCGGCCAGCTCCTCCGACACGATGTCGCGCTGACGCTGCGGCGAGGCGATGATCGCCTGATACTCCTCGATCATCGCCTGCAGCTCGTCGTGGTCCTGCTGGATCTTCTCGCGCTCAAGGGCGGCCAGGCGGCGCAGCTGCATGTTGAGGATGGCGTTGGCCTGGTCCTCGTCGATGTCGAGCAGCTCGATCAACCCGGTGCGCGCGACCTCGACGGTGCGCGAGGCGCGGATCAGGGCGATCACCGCGTCGAGCTGGTCGAGGGCCTTGAGGTAGCCGCGCAGTAGGTGGATGTTCTCCTCGGCCTTGCGCAGCCGGTACTGCGTGCGGCGCAGAATGACCTCGATCTGGTGGTCGACCCAGTGCCGGATGAACCCGTCGAGCGGCAGGGTGCGCGGCACCTCGTCGACGAGCGCAAGCATGTTCGCGCCGAACGTGGTCTGCAGCTGCGTGTGCTTGTAGAGGTTGTTGAGCACGACCTTGGCCACCGCGTCGCGCTTGAGCACGATGACCAGCCGCTGACCGGTGCGACCCGACGTGTGGTCCTGGATGTCGGAGATGCCGGCGATCTTGCCGTCCTTGACCAGGTCGGCGATCTTCAGGGCGAGCATGTCGGGGTTGACCTGGTAGGGCAGCTCGGTGACGACGAGGGCTTGGCGGTTGCCGAACTCCTCGACGTTGACGATGGCCCGCATGATGATGGAGCCGCGGCCGGTGCGGTAGGCATCCTCGATGCCCCGCTTGCCCATGATGAGCGCGCCGGTCGGGAAGTCGGGGCCCTGGATGATGGTCAGCAGGTGCTCGAGCAGCTCTTCCCGCCCGATCTCGGGGTGCTTGAGGTAGAACTCCGCGCCGGCCGCGACCTCGCGCAGGTTGTGCGGCGGGATCTGCGTGGCCATGCCGACGGCGATGCCGGCCGAGCCGTTGACGAGCAGGTTCGGGAAGCGGCTCGGCAGCACCGAGGGCTGCATCGTCTTGCCGTCGTAGTTGGGAATGAAGTCGACGGTGTCCTCGCCGATGTCGCGCACCATCTCCATGGCGATCGAGGCCATCCGGCACTCGGTGTAGCGGGGGGCTGCAGCCCCGTCGTTGCCGCGCGAGCCGAAGTTGCCCTGGCCGTCGACGAGCGGGTACCGCAGCGACCAGTCCTGAACGAGGCGCACGAGGGCGTCGTAGATCGCTGTGTCGCCGTGCGGGTGGTAGTGACCCATGACGTCACCGACGACGCGAGCGCACTTGTTGTAGCCCCGGTCAGGCCGGTAGCCGCCGTCGTACATCGCGTAGACGATGCGCCGGTGAACAGGCTTGAGGCCGTCGCGCACATCGGGAAGGGCGCGGCTGACGATGACCGACATGGCGTACTCGATATAGCTGCGCTGCATCTCGGTGTTGAGGTCGACCGCCTCGACGCGGTCGGTGCCGCCCCCACCGCCCCCGTCGGTAGCGCCGGAGGAAGGCTCGGCCGGGGCCGCGCCCCGGTCGTCGACCGAGTCGGGCACGTCGGGCACAGAGGTGTCGTCGCCGTCGATGGGGGGGAGATCGTCGCTCACGTCAGTTCCCTTGTCGTTGTGTGCTGTTCGTCAAAGTCATTGCGGATGCCGCTGGGCTGGGTCGTCGGGCTAGATGTCGAGGAAGCGCGCGTCGCGGGCGTTCTTCTGGATGAAGCTGCGGCGGCTCTCGACGTCTTCACCCATCAGCACGGCGAACACCTCGTCGCTCTTGGCGGCATCCTCGAGCGTCACCTGCAACAGGGTGCGGCTGTCGACGTCCATCGTCGTCTCGCCGAGCTCCTGGTAGTTCATCTCGCCCAGACCCTTGTACCGCTGCACCGGGTTGTCCTTGGGCAGGCGCCAACCCTTGGCCTTGCCAATCTGCTCGAACCCGTCGCGCTCGCGGTCGCTGTAGGCGAACTGGTGGTCGGCGTTGCTCCAGCGCAACCGGTAGAGCGGCGGCTGCGCGAGGTAGACGTAACCGGCCTCGATGAGGGGGCGCATGAAGCGGAACAACAGGGTCAGCAGCAGCGTGCGGATGTGCATGCCGTCGACGTCGGCATCGGCCATCAGCACGATCTTGTGGTAGCGCGCCTTGGCGATGTCGAAGTCTTCGCCGATGCCGGTACCGAACGCCGAGATCAGCGCCTGCACCTCGTTGTTGGCCAGGATCTTGTCGATGCGGGCCTTCTCGACGTTGAGGATCTTGCCGCGAATCGGCAGGATCGCCTGCCGGTGCGGGTCACGCGCCTGGGTGGCCGAGCCGCCGGCGCTGTCACCCTCGACGATGAAGACTTCCGAGATGCTGGGGTCTTTGCTCTGACAGTCCTTGAGCTTGCCCGGCAGGCCACCCGACTCGAGCAGGCCCTTGCGTCGGGTCGCCTCACGAGCCTTGCGCGCAGCCATGCGGGCCGCGGCGGCCTGCACCGACTTGCGCACGATGTCCTTGCCCTCGTTGGGGTGAGCGCCGAGCCAGTGCCCGAACTCGTCGGTCATGGCCCGCTGCACGAACCCCTTGACCTCGGAGTTGCCGAGCTTGGTCTTGGTCTGGCCCTCGAACTGCGGCTCACCGAGCTTGACCGAGATGACGGCCGTGAGCCCCTCCCGCACGTCGTCACCGGTGAGGTTCTCGTCTTTCTCCTTGATCAGGTTCTGGCGCCGCGCGAAGTCGTTGATCAGCTTGGTCATCGCCGCCCGGAAGCCCTCCTCGTGGGTGCCGCCCTCGTGAGTGTTGATCGTGTTGGCGTAGGTGTGCACCGACTCGCTGTAGGCGCTGGTCCACTGCATGGCCAGCTCGAGGCTCATGGCGCGCGCCTTGTCTTCGACCTCGATCGAGATGACCTCGGGGTGCACCGGCTCGCTGCGTTTGCTGCCGTTGATGTGGTTGACGTAGTCGACCAGGCCGTTCTGGTAGCAGTAGCTGACCTTCTTGGCGGTGACCGTCTTCACCTGCTCGGAACCGGACTGCTCGCCCTCGTCGTCTTCGGCCTCGACCTCTTCGAGCTCGTCGTCGAGGTCATCGAGGTCGACCTCGTCGCTGTCGGTCTTGACCTGCTCGACCCGCTCGTCGACGAGGTTGATCGTCAGGCCCTTGTTGAGAAAGGCCATCTGCTGCATGCGGGCCCGGATGGTCTCGAAGTCGTAGTGGACGGTCTCGAAGATGTCGGCGTTGGGCCAGAACGTGATCGTGGTGCCGGTCTCGTCGGTGGCCTCCTGCTGCTCGAGCGGGCTGTCGGGCACCCCGTGGGTGAAGCTCATGCGGAAGACGTGGCCCTTCTGGCGCACCCCCACCTTGAGCTTGCTCGACAGCGCGTTGACCACCGAGCTGCCGACGCCGTGCAGGCCGCCTGAGACCTTGTAGCCGCCGCCACCGAACTTGCCGCCGGCGTGCAGCTGGGTGAGCACCAGCTCGACCGCGCTGATCTTCTCGATCGGGTGGATGTCGGTGGGGATGCCGCGACCGTTGTCTTTGACCCGCACCCCGCCGTCGGCGAGCAGGGTGACGTCGATCGTGTCGGCGTAGCCGGCCAGCGACTCGTCGACCGCGTTGTCGACGATTTCGTAGACGAGGTGGTGCAGGCCACGCGGGCCGGTGGTGCCGATGTACATGCCGGGACGCTTGCGCACGGCCTCGAGACCTTCGAGCACCGTGATGGCGCTCGCGTCGTAGTCGACGCCGTTGGGGCGGGCGTCCACAGGGACCGCTGAGGGTGGCGCGGGAGAGGGCGAGACGGGTGGGGCTGGCGAGTCGCTCGAACTGGGGATGCTGCTGTTGGCGCTGGTGTTGGTCGGCTCGTCGGCGTCAGACACGTCTCTCCTCGGTGATGACCTCATGCGGGCGGCCCGGCGTGACGCCGAGCCGCAACCTCTTCATCTTACCGGGTCGCTGGACCCGAACTGTGCCCTCAGGGGCCTGAAACGGCCACTTTCCCGGCCGTAGACCCCATCTTCTGAGGGGGGAGTCACGCCCTGGCCCTCCAGCGGGCCTGTGACGCCTTCTCGCGATTCGGGCCATCGAGCCCGGCCGGGCTCCTTCGACCCTCCCATTGTGGCCCCGACAGCCGGTTGGTTTGAGCGGCATCCTGGCGTCTGAACGGCGTGGTGGCCGTGTCTGGAGGCGGCGAGGTCGCGAGACTTCGGTGACAACCTCACGGGCCTGGCGGGGGCTGGGAGCGGTACCAGCAGTTGCGGGACCAGACGACAGGGGATCGACACCGATGGACGAAGCCGAGCGCCGAGCCGACTTCACGGCGTACGTCGAGGCCCGCCAACACGCCCTGGCCCGTCTCGCCTACCTGCTCAGCGGCGACCGCGACACGGCTGAGGACCTCCTTCAGAACGCGCTCGCCCAGGTCTACCGGCACTGGGACCGGATCCAGGCCGTCGAGCTGCCGGACGCCTACGTACGCCCGCATCATGGTCAACGAGAACAGCTCGAGGTGGCGTCGGATGACGCGCCGCCGGGAGTCGCCGGCCAGCCACGTCATCGAGGTGCTCGACCCACCCACCGCCGCCCACCTCGACCCGGCGGAGTCGATCGACCTGTGGCAGC
>JBBSTU010000249.1:0-4984 GCA_038235595.1 Actinomycetales bacterium
CCCCTGCGTCGGTACGGCCGCCGTGAGCCGCTCGTGCAGCTCGTCGATGCCGGGCAGGTCGCGGCTGCGGGAGGCGTCGAGCTGGCTCTTCCAGCGCCGCACCTGCCGCTCGAGAAAGCCGTCTGGCCGCCCGAAGTCGGCGAGTCCGACCGATGCCGGGTCGACCGAGTGCAGCGCCACCAGGGTGTCGACCATGCGCTCACTGATCGCACGCACCCGTTCGGCTCCGATGGGCGCCAGCTGTGCCGCGAACCGGTACGGCGTGCCGGCCACGAGCTCCATGACGTAGAACGGAGCCCCGATGACCTCGTCGGTCGGGCACACGGCGTACGTCTCGGGCACCGGCACCGCGGTGTCGTGCAGCGCCGTGATGACCCGATGCTCGCGCACCATGTCGTGCGCCGTCGCGAGCACATGACCGAGCGGAGGGCGTCGCACGATGACCGAGCTTGACCCGTCACCCACCTCGTAGGTGAGGTTCGACTTTCCACCCGCGATGACACGACCGCTCAGCGGCTCACCCAACAGCCCCGGCGCCTCGCGGTTCAGAAAGGCAGCCAGCTTGCCCAGGTCGAGGCCGGGAGGGTTGCCGGATGCCGGGTCGGCAGCTGTTTCAACATCGGCAGTGTCACCGTCGGGATCGCCTGTCACGTCAGTCCTTCGGCCCACCGGCGACGTAGATGACTTGACCCGATACGAAGCTCGCGTCATCACGCACGAGGAAGGCCACGGTGGCGGCGATGTCGTCGGGCTGACCGGCGCGACCGACCGGGATGTCTTTGGCGACCGCTTCGATGAACGCCTCGAAGGTGACACCCATCCGCTCGGCGGTGGATCGTGTCATGTCGGTCGCGATGAAGCCCGGTGCGATGGCGTTCGCGGTGACGCCGAACTTGCCGAGCTCGATGGCGAGAGTCTTGGTGAAGCCCTGCATCCCGGCCTTGGCGGCGGCGTAGTTGGCCTGGCCGCGGTTGCCGAGCGCAGAGGTCGAGCTGAGGTTGACGATGCGCCCCCACTTGGCGTCGATCATGTGCTTCTGGGCCGCGCGGGTCATCAGGAACGAGCCGCGCAGGTGCACGTTCATCACGGCATCCCAGTCGTCGACGCTCATCTTGAAGAGCATGTTGTCGCGGATGATGCCGGCGTTGTTGATGAGCACCGTCGGAGCGCCCAGCTCGGCGGCCACCCGCTCGACGGCAGCCTGAACGGCGGCCTCGTCAGAGACGTCAACGCCGACCGCGAGACCCTTGCCGCCGGCATCCTCGATCTCGGACACGATGGTGGCGCAGGCTGACTCGTCGAGGTCAAGCACGGCCACCGCGAACCCGTCGGCCGACAGTCGCCTCGCCACGGCGGCGCCGATACCGCGGGCGCCTCCGGTGACGATGGCGGTGCGGGGAGTGGTCGGCTGCTGGGTCATTCGGTCTCCTGTGGTGTCGGGGTGGGGGTCTGTCGTTCCATTCGTTGCTGCAGCTTGTTCATGCCGATCACCCAGTCGTCGGGGCGACTGGCACGGAAGGCGTGGTACTCGCGCACCTCGGGGTGGGGCAGAATCAGCAGCTGCTCACCCTGCAGGGCCTGCCATACGGCATCCGCCACCGTCTCGGCCGAGAGCGCGCCGTCGCGCACGAGCATCTCCTGCAGCGCCCCGGCCTGTTCGAGCATGCGGGTGTCGACGCCCTGAGGGCAGAGGGCCTGCACGACGATGCCGCGGTGGCGATAGGTCGCGCTCAGCCACTCGGCGAAGGCGACAGCGGCGTGCTTGCTGACGGCATATGGTGCGTCGCCGAGCATGGTCAGCAGCCCGGCGGCCGACGCGGTGACGACGAGCCGGCCGCCGCCACGCTCCAGCCACCCTGGCACGAGCACCCGGGCGGCCCGGACGTGCGCCATCACGTTCACGTCGATGACGCGCGCCCACTCGTCGTCGCTCGTCTCGAGGCCCTTCAGCACTCCGATGCCGGCGTTGGCGAAGAACACGTCGACGGGGCCGTAGTGCTCGTCGGCGGCATCGACGAGGGCCCTGATGCCGGCCTCGGTCGAGGTATCTCCCGGCACGGCCACGGCGCCGATCTCGGTAGCGACGTCGGTGAGCAGGTCGGCGTCGAGGTCGCCGATCACGACGTTCCAGCCCTCCACGACGAGGCGCGTCGCGATGGCGCGTCCAATCCCCCGGGCGGCCCCGGTGACGACGGCGACGTCGGCCATGACACTCCTCGAAGATCGGTGACTAAGCGCTTGCTTACCTTCTCGCCCCAGCCTGCCGTAGTCAAGCGACTGGTCATGCGGCGGGGGTCGTTCCCGCCGGTACCGCGCGAGCCCCAGCTCGAATCCGCACATGTGCGGCTGTCGGCCTCAGGGGCAAGGATCGGGGTATGCGCCTCACCGATCTCGTCGACACCGCCCGCACGGTCGCCGCCACCTCGTCGCGCACCGCCAAGGTGGAGGCCTTGGCCCAGTGCCTGCGGCGAGCGGCCGACGACGGCCCAGCCACCGTCGAGGTGGTGGCTTCTCACCTGTCGGGCGTGCTGCCTCAGCGACGCATCGGCGTCAGCTGGCGCGGGCTGCAGAACCTGCCCGAGCCCTCGCCTGAGCCGAGCCTCACCGTCGAGCAGGTCGACGCCGCGGCCGCCACCATCGCCGCGATCGCCGGTTCGGGCTCGGGCGCCACCCGGTCGGATGCCGTTCGCGACCTCTTCGCCGCCGCCACCGCCGACGAGCAGGCCTGGCTGCGCGGGCTCATCACCGGCGAGACCCGGCAGGGCGCCGGCGATGGCGTCATGCTCCAGGCCATCGCCAAGGCGGCCGACGTGCCCGACGCCGCGGTGCGCCGCGCGGTGATGCTGGCCGGCTTCACCGGGCCGGTGGCCCGGGCCGCGCTCGAGGGCGGTGCCGAGGCCCTGGCCGCCGTCACCCTCGAGGTCGGGCGGCCGCTGCGACCCATGCTCGCCGGTTCGGCGCCCGACGTGGCCGCAGCGCTGGCCACCCTCGAGGATGAGGTGGTGCTCGAGGCCAAGCTCGACGGCATCCGGCTGCAGGCACACGTTGACCACGGGGTGGTGCGCCTGTTCACCCGCTCGCTCGATGAGGTGACCGAGCGGCTGCCCGAGATCGTCGAGGTGCTGGCCGGCCTCGACGTCGAGACCGTGGTGCTCGACGGCGAGGTGATCGCGCTGCGCCCCGACGGGCGGCCCGAGCCCTTTCAGGTCACCGGCGCCCGCACCGCGAGCAGCCAGAGCCCCGAAAGCCTGCGCGAGAAGGTGCCGCTGACGCCCTTCTTCTTCGACGTGCTTCACCTCAACGGTGACGACCTGCTCGACGAGCCCGCCGAGAACCGTTGGCGGCGGCTCGCTGAGACCGTCCCGCCCGCGTGGCTGGTGCCACGGCTGCGCACCGACGACCCGCCCCTGGCCCAGCAGTTCTTCGACGACCTCGTCGGGGTGGGGCACGAGGGCGTGGTCGTGAAGGCCCCCGCCCTGCCGTATGCCGCCGGCCGGCGCGGGCCGGGATGGGTCAAGGTCAAGCCGCGGTACACCCTCGACCTCGTCGTTCTCGCGGTGGAATGGGGCAGCGGGCGCCGCAAGGGCTGGCTGTCGAACATCCACCTCGGCGCACGCGATGCCGACACCGGCGAGCTCGTCATGCTCGGCAAGACCTTCAAGGGGATGACCGACGAGATGCTGGCCTGGCAGACGGAGCGCTTTCAGCAGCTGCGGGCCGGTGACGACGCCGGCTGGGTCGTGTCGCTGCGGCCCGAGCAGGTCGTCGAGATCGCCTTCGACGGCGTGCAGAAGTCGACCCGCTACCCCGGCGGAATGGCCCTACGGTTTGCCCGAGTGCTGCGCTACCGCGACGATAAGCCGGTGAGCGAGATCGACACGGTGCAGACCGTGCGCGGCCTGGCCGGCTGGTAGATCAGCCCGACCCGCGACTGGCAAGGATCCGCTCGATCACGGCCAGTTCCTGGTCCGCGGCACTACGCACCACCGTTTCGTCAGGCGACGGTTGTGTCTTAGGACCGTCCCCGGCACGCGTGGATCCATTCTTCGCATGCTCTGTTTCGACAGCCCTGATGGTCCGCATAACGGCCCCATGGGCCAATGTGCGGAATGCTCGTTCCGCAGTGGCCGCGCTGTCGGCGAATCTGACGCCCTTCTTGGCTCCTGGCTTGTCGACTCTGCTCTTGACGGCACTGATGATCGACAGATCTGCGTTGGGGCCGAAGTCCTTCGTTCGCCGGGCTTCTCGATAAGTGAGCACGGTATGCATTTCGTTGTACTCAGCTTTGCTCGTCTTGGCGTAACCGCTCACCCGCAGCACAGCGTCGACATATCCACGAGGAACCACATGTTCAGACCAGAGTCCAGGCCTGGGAGAAGGTTGGCTACCGTGGGGCGCTATGTTGCCAACCCACTTCGACTCTTCTCCCGTGGAGACTTTAGCCTTCGAGGTCCCTTGTTTTGTGGGGTTGACCTCGCCGGCGACGGCCCAATGGTCGCCGTCGGGGACTAGCATCAGGGACTTCATGCGGTAGCGGAGGCGGATGACGGCAAGCAGCGGGCTCAGAACCTTGCCCGCCACGGGCTTGCCCGCAAACTTGTTGGCCGCAGCGACGCCGGCCGCGACACCCTTGTCGAGCCGGTCCTTCTTATCTTTCTCGACCTGCTCGGCGGTTTTCTCCTTGATGCCGAGCTTCGTCTTGACCTTGGCACCAAGCTTCTTGGCGCCGGCCTTGATCTTGCCGCCGACCCGTTTGGCCAGCCCGGTGAACTTCTTGCCGAAGGCGACGGCCTTGCCGACGACCCAGTCGATGACCTTGGTGATGGGTTTCTGGATGGTCTCAATGATCTTCTTGATCTTGTCTGCGATGCCGCCGAGCCCCAGCAACGAGGCGAGGAAACCGATGAGCAGCGGCACCATCTTGCCGAGCGTGGCCTCGATCTTGGCCGCCACCGCTCCCACCCCACCGGTCGCGACCGACGCG
>JBBSTU010000250.1:0-4984 GCA_038235595.1 Actinomycetales bacterium
ACCGGTGCCACACCCTGGAGGGGCGGCACGGCACCCTCCTGCTCAGCCATCTGCTCGACCGGGTTCGGGCCGACGATGCGATCGACCTGCTCGTGCCGGCCAAGCTGGTCGACGTGCGACTCGACGAGCACGGCCGGGTCGAGGCTGCCGTCATCGAGACCCCAGACGGCACCATCGAGGAGGTGCCCACCCGCGCTGTGCTGCTCGCTACGAACGGGTACGGCGGGAACCGCGAGATGGTGGCCGAGTATCTTCCTGAGATCAAGGATGCCGTCTACCACGGCAGTGACGCTTCCCGCGGTGACGCCGTGCGCATCGGTCGATCCCTCGGGGCCCGAACGGCCTACCTCGACGCCTACCAGGGCCACGGCGCGCTCGCATCGCGCACCTCGACCCTGGTCGGCTGGGCCACCGTGATGCACGGTGCCGTCATCGTCGGGGGCGACGGGCAACGCTTCGGTGACGAGACCACGGGCTACAGCGAGTACGCCGCGGTCATCGCCCGGCAGCCGGGGGCCTTCGGCTGGATCGTGCTCGACCAGCGGATCCACGACGCGTGCCTGGTGTTCACCGACTTCCGGCAGACCGTGGAGGGTGGCGCCCTCGTGTGGGCCGACGACGTGGCCGCCCTCGCCGAGCTGGCTCATCTGCCGGTAGACGCCCTCACCGCCGAGCTCGACCTCACGGCGCGACAGGCCTCGACGGCCGCCAGCCGTCTCGACGCGCCCGACCGGCCTGACCGATTCGGCCGAACGAGCTTCGAGGCGCCTCTGCAACCGCCGTACGCGGCCGTACGGGTGGTGCCGGCGCTCTTCCACACCCAGGGCGGCCTCGTCGTCGACGACCACGCACGCGTGGTGAATGACGAGGGCTCGGTGATCGAGGGTCTCTACGCCTCCGGTGGTGCAGCGGCCGGGATCTCCGGTCACGGCGCCGCCGGCTACCTGGCCGGCAACGGTCTGCTCCCGGCTCTGGGGCTGGCGTTCCTGGCCGCCGAGCACGTGCACGCAACAACCTGAAGCCCGACAACCTGCAACCTGAACAACCCTGGAAGGACACCCATGAACCGCCTGGACACCCTGGTCAAGAACGTCACCGTCGTGCGGCCCGACGCCGGCCCGGACGGAGGCGAGAGCCTCGACATCGGGATCGTCGACGGTCGGTTCGCCCGCATCGAGGCCGGCATCCCGGCCGAGGAAGCCGACGTGGTCATCGACGGTCGAGGCCTGCTCGCCTTTCCCGGAGTCGTCGACGCGCACCAGCACTGGGGGATCTACAACCCACTCGCCGAGGACACCGACACCGAGAGCCGCGCGAGCGCTCAGGGCGGAGTCACGACCGGCCTGACCTACATGCGCACCGGCCAGTACTACCTCAACAGCGGCGGCCCTTACCGCGAGTTCTTCCCCAAGGTGCTCGAGGCGTCGCAGGGCCGATCCTTCATCGACTACGGCTTTCACCTCGCGCCGATGTCGAAGCAGCACATCGACGAGATCCCCTCCATCATCAGTGATCTCGGGGTGACCTCGTTCAAGATCTTCATGTTCTACGGCAGCCACGGGCTGCACGGAGCCTCGTCCGACCAGAGCTCGTTCCTGATGATCCCGCCCGACGAACGCTACGACCTCGCCCACTTCGAGTTCGTCATGCGGGGCATCGCGAAGGCCCGCGAAGAGCGGCCCGACCTCGCCGACCAGATCTCGCTGTCACTGCACTGCGAGACGGCCGAGATCATGACGGCCTACACGAAGCTGGTGCAGGCAGACGGGTCGCTCTCGGGCCTCGCCGCCTACAGCGCGTCCCGGCCGCCACACTCCGAAGGTCTGGCCGTCACCATCGCGTCCTTCCTGGCCGACGAGACCGGCCTGCCGAACATCAACCTGCTGCACCTCTCGTCGGCCAAGGCGCTCACCGCGGCCATGCGCATGGCCGCCGCGTTCCCGCACGTCGACTTCCGCCGCGAGGTCACCATCGGGCACCTGCTCGCCGACCTCGAAACCGCGCACGGTCTGGGCGGGAAGGTCAACCCGCCTTTACGACCTCGTGAAGACGTCGAGGCGCTCTGGCAGCACGTGCTCGACGGCAACCTCGACTGGGTGGCCAGCGACCATGCCTGCTGCAAGGACGAACAGAAGTTCGGTGACCCTCGCGACGACGTCTTCGCCGCCAGGTCGGGCTTCGGGGGCGCCGAGTACCTGCTGCCGGGGCTGGTCAGCGAGGGCAGCAAACGGGGCCTGTCGTACAAGCGGATCGCCGAGCTCACGTCATGGGCGCCGGCCCGCCGCTACGGGCTGGCGGCCAAGGGCACGATCGCCGAAGGCTACGACGCGGACTTCTGCCTCGTAGACCCGTCGTCGTCGTGGACCGTGCACGCCGACGAGTCGGACTCGACGCAGGAGTACACCCCCTTCGAAGGGTTCGAGATCGGTGCTCGGGTGACCGACACCTGGGTGCGCGGGCAGCAGGTGCTCGAGGGCGGCAACGTCGTCGGGCAGCCGCAGGGCCGGTTCATCCGTCGCGGGCAGGCCTGACACCGTACAAGGCTCACCGGTTCGCGAGCTGGCGCGTTCGGCCGTCAACGATCTCGACGACCTCGTCGGCCGAGGCGAGATGGTCGTGGTCGTGGGTGACCAGCACCGTGGTCAGGCCCCGGTCGGTGGTCAGCTCGCGAATCAGCCGCAGCACGGCCTCGCCGCGCTCCGTGTCGAGCGCGCTCGTGGGCTCGTCGACGAGCAGCAGCGACGGCTCGTTCATCAGGCCGCGGGCGATGGTCACCCGCTGCCGCTGACCACCCGAGAGCTCGCTCGGGCGCTTGTCGGCCTGAGCCGTCAGGCCCACAGCCTCCAGCAGGTCCAGGGCCCGGCGGTGGCCGGCGGTGAGGTCACCACCGGCGAGGTGGGTGATCAGCACCAGCTGGTCGACCGCGGTGAGAGAGGCGAGCAGGTTCGAGCTCTGGAAGACGATCCCGATCTGCTCGCGCCGCACCTTGGCCGTCTCTGAACGGCGGAGGGGGGCGAGGTCACGCCCGTCGAGAAGCACGCGCCCGGCATCCGGCCGGATGAGGGTGGCCGCGACGGCCAGCAGGCTCGACTTGCCCGACCCCGACGGGCCGACCACGGCGGTGAGGGTGCCCGGTTCGGCGGTGAGACTGACGTCGTCGAGGGCGGTGAGGCGTCGGTCGCCGTCAGGGTAGGTGAGGGTGACGTGGTCGAGGTGCAGGGTCATCGGGCACTTCCTAGGGCGGTGAGGGGGTCGACGGTGGTGACGGTGCGCAGTGAGACGGCGGCTCCGGCGAGGCCGAGCACGATCATGACGACGGCGGGGAACAGCAGGGTGGGCAGGTCGAGCACGAACGGCACGGCGCTGCCGGCGAGCGATCCGACGGCGAAGCCGACAGCGGCCGCGATCGCGGTGCCAAGGGCAGTGCCGACCACGAGCAGGGCCAGCGCCTGCCCGACGGCATCCTTGAGCAGGTAGCGGGTCGAGGCACCCAGCGCCTTGAGCACGGCGATATCGCCGCTGCGCTGCACGGTCCACACGGTGAAGAAGGCGCCGATGACCAGGGCCGAGATCGCGAACAACAGCACCCGCATCAGCTGCAGCGAGCCGTTCTCGGAGGTGTAGGAGCCGATGGCCGCCAACGAGTCGGCCGGGGTGACGGTCTCGGTCCCGAGCCTCGCGTCGGCCGCGGTGAGGTCGACGCCGTCGGTGGTGAGCGCCAGCACGCTGGTCTCGCCGTCGGTCCGGCCCGAAGCGGGTGCGTCGGCCGGGGCGACCCACACCACGGGGGCGTGCGAGAACTCGTCGTCACCCGAGACCGCTGCGACGGTCACGGTCGCACCGGCCAGGGTCAGGCGGTCGCCGGTCGACACCGTGAGGGTGTCAGCGGCCTTGACCGACAGCACCGCCTGACCCTCAGCGACCTTCGGGGCCAGCGCGGAGCCCGGCGCCACGGCGAATACGGCGACACCGGAGGTGCGCTCGTCTGCGCTGGCCCGAGACATCGTGATGGTGATCGGCTCAGATCGGACCACCCCGGGAACCTCGGCCCACGACCGCTGCACCGAGGGGGAGATCGACGAGTCGGTGAACGACAGCTTCTGGCCGGCGGCCGGGGCCGAGAACACGAGGTGGTCGGCGGGCAGGTCGGTGATGGCTGAGGTGTTGCCGCGCCCGAGCCCGGTGGTGAGGCCCGACAACAGCACGACGAGGAGGGTGATGAGGGTGACGACCGCGCCCATCAGTGCGAAGCGTCCCTTGGCGAAGCGGAGATCTCGAATGGCGACAAACACGCCGGTGTTCCTTTCGTGACGTTCCGGCCCACACTGGCGCCCCGTTGGTGTGCCGGGCGGCCGCGTTCTGGCCGGTTGACGCCGCGGTTGCGGCGTCGATGTCCACTCTCCGCGAACCCGGCACCCGGGGGCATCGAGCCTGCGAACGGTTCCGGAGCATCGAGGGTGGGAAGCTCGGATCCAACCTTTGATGGATGCCGGTCCCGGTCGCCGGCCGTAGGCTGGCCAGAGACATGACCCACGGTGAACCGAGCCAGCCCGCCGCTGTCGCGATCGCGTCGGGGCGCGACCTCACGCCGGTCCCCGACCGGCTGCGATGGGGGCTGCACCTGCTCGTGGCCGCGCTGCTGGTGCTGGTGGCCGTGCGCGGCATCACCAGCACCAGCGGCATGGACGGTACTGCCGCTCCCTGGCCCTGGGTGGTGGCGGGCTGCGCTCTGGTGGGGGCGATCTACGCCGCCGGGCCTCTCTCGGGCGTGGTGGCCGACTCGTCCCGCGCATCGGCAGTGTGGCTCGGCCTCTTACTCGTCGCCTGGGTGGGTCTGCTCGCCTTGGCCCCCGAAGCGGTCTACCTGGCCTTTCCGTGGTTCTTTCTGCTGCTGCACCTGCTGCCCCGCCGGGTGGGCTTGAGCGCCGTGGCCATCACCACGGTGGCGGCAGTCGTGGGATTCGCTTGGCACCAGAACGTGTTC
>JBBSTU010000251.1:0-4912 GCA_038235595.1 Actinomycetales bacterium
CTCTCCACGGTGCTGATCGACGTGTCCGCGCGGATGGCAGAGTCCGAGGGTCTCGTCCAGCCGGTGCCGCTGCCCGTTGCACCTGCGGTCGCCTCAGCCGCCTGACCCGCCCCTCATGACCCAGGCACCGTCGGCCTTCGCCGCGCTAGAGCAGCGCATCGAGGCCCTGGGCGACGAGAGCGCCACCACGATCGTCTCGGTGTGGCTCGGCGACTTATCGGGGTCCGCTCGGTACGCGAGCCACGCCCATAGCGCTCACTATGCGGCCTCCACGATGAAGCTGCCGCTCGTGCTGGCCTACCAACTCCTGGTCGTGAGCGGTCGGCTCGACCCCCAGCAGGCAGTGCTCGTGCACAACACGTTCCACTCGGCCGCTGACGGTTCGGTGTTCTCGCTCGACCCGACCGACGACCAGGACCCCGACACGTGGGCAGCGATCGGCGGTTCGGTGACTGCGGCGCAGCTGGCCGAACACGCCATCACCCACTCGGGCAACCTGGCCACCAACCTGCTGCTCGACCTGGTCGGCCGCGAGGCGGTCGCCCGTGTACTCGCTGATGTCGGCTGTTCACCGACGACAGTCGTGGGCCGCGGTATCGAGGATGCCGTCGCGCGTGGGCGCGGCATCAGCAACACCGTGACGGCCGCCGACCTCGGGCTGCTCCTGGCCGCCGTCGGTCGACGAGAGCCCGCTCTCGGGGGCGAGGCCGTGTGCGGCCCGGTCGAGGCGACCCTTCGTCGGCAGCTGCACCTCGACCAGATCCCCGCCGGGCTGCCGCCCGGCATCCCGACCGCGAGCAAGTCGGGTTGGGTTCCCGGGGTCTCGCACGACGCCGCGCTGGTCTGGCCGTCTGACCGGCCCGCCTTCGTCCTCGTCATCTGCACGACCGTCGACCGCGACGAGAACGAGGCTGCTGCCCTCGTGGCGTCGATCGCGTCAGACGTGTGGGCGGCGGACCACCCCGGCTGCGCCGATACCGCCGATACCGCCGATACCGCCGTTACGGTCGGCGCCGCTGCCTCGGCTGCAGGGCGACCCGCGCAGGGCCGATGACTCGCATCGAGTCGGTGTCGGCCACGTCGACCTCGGTGTCTCTGCACACCCCGTTCGTCACCGCGCTGCGACGCACTGAGACCACCGACACCGTCGTCGTGACGATCACCGACAGCGACGGGCGCACCGGGTGGGGTGAGGCTCCTCAGGTGTGGCAGGTCACGGGCGAGTCGCTGGCCGGCGCGACCGCCTGCATCGAGACGATGCTCGCGCCGGTGCTCGTCGGCCACGACCTCAGTGACCGCGAGGCTCTGGCGGTGGCCGCAGGGCTGGCGCAGCGGTCGGTGGCTCGCAACTTCGGCGCCAAGGCGGCGGTCGACGCCGCCCTGCACGACCTGCTCGCGCAGGCGGAGGGCATCACCCTGGCCGCCCTGCTGGGTGGCTCCGCAGCCGGTGTGCCGGTCGGTCTCCCGTCGGTGCTGACCACCGATGTCACCCTCTCGGCGGGCGACGCCGAACAGCTCGCCGAGACGGCCCGGAGGCGGGTCGCCGAGGGGTTCACGACCGTGAAGATGAAGGTCGGTACCGACGCGACGACCGACGTGGCGCGGGTGGCCGCGGTGCGCGCGGTGGTCGGTGACCGCGTCGGCATCCGCCTCGATGCCAACCAGGGGTGGAGCCGCGACGAGGCCGTCGCGGTCATCCGAGCCCTTGCCGACGCCGACCTGGCGGTGGCGTTCGTCGAGCAGCCGCTCGTGGCCGAAGACGTCGAGGGCCTGGCCTGGGTGCGTTCTCGGGTCGGGCTGCCGATCATGGCTGACGAGTCGTGCTACGGACCGTTCGACCTCGAGCGGATCATCCGCCTCGAGGCCGCCGACCTCGTGAACGTCAAGCTGGCCAAGTGCGGATCGCTGACGGTCGGCCAGGCCATGTTGCGCCGAGCCCACGAGGTGGGCCTGGGCACGATCGTCGGCTCGATGATGGAGAGCCACGTCGGGCTGGGGGCCGCCGCCTCGCTGGTGGCGGCCGAACCGACCAGCGAGGTGAGCGACCTCGACGCCGCCTGGTGGTCGACAAGGTCGCCTGTCGTCGGTGGGATCGCCTACTCCGGTAACGAGATCCGGCTACCTGTCGGGCCTGGCCTGGCCATCTCCGGCTGGCGTCGAGACTGAGACCACCGGCCACCCTGACCGCGCCTGACGAGTAGGGCCCCGCCGAAGCGAGGCCCTACCCGTCAGACGTCCGGAGCGACGCCCGAAGACCTGGCCGCCCGTGCGTGAGGTCTTAGTTGCCGACCACGCGGAAGGAGAAGGAACCCTCGCCCGCTCCGGTCACTGAGGTGCTGAGGCCCACGGCGCGCAGCGCTTCGACTGCCGGCCGGGCGTCGGCCGGAACGTCGCTGAGGTACTGCTTCTCGAGCTTGTCGAGGTCGACATACATCGAGAAGACCGAGCTGCTAGGGTCGCTGACCGCCGCCTTGAAGGCATCCGAGTCACCGAGCTTGCCGCCGCTCTCCAGCTTCGACAGGTAGTCGGGCGTGGTGGCCAGCACGAGCCGGTCGCCGTCGACCTTGCGGGTCAGGAAGCCGGAGGCGTCTACGGCATCCTCGACCTTGCCGACGAGCTGGTCGGCCCGGGCGGCGTCACTCGAGACGATCTTCGCACCGACGACGGGCTCAACCTGACCGAACTGCTGGTCGGGAAGCGCGATGGTCATCGACTTGCCGAGGAGCACCTTGAGGTCGTCGGGCAGCTTGACGTCGAGCTGGCTCTCGAGCTGCCCGATGACGTCGCCCTGCCCTGAACCCGACGCGGCCGAGTCGATCTGCTTCTTCAGCGTAGGCCAGGCCTGGTCGACGACCTGGTCGGTACCGGCCAGGTGCAGGGCAGCCACGGTGTCGTCGGGAAGGTTGGCCAGCTGGGTGCCGTCGCCCTTCACTGCACTGACTCCCGCCGCCTGCTTGAAGCCGCGGCTCACTCCGGCGAGCTCGACGTAGCCCGGGTCGAACCGCACCGCGGCCGCCACCCGACCCTTCACGTCGGCGCCCGCGGTCGAGAGGCCGGCGGCCTTCTGGCTCAGCTTCTGCACCTCGGGGATGCCGGCGCCGGCGTCGAACCACATGGACATGACGCCCTGCTCGCCGAGTGCGCTCATGTCTCCCGAGAAGCTGGCGTTCGCGGCCAGGGTGCCCGCGTTGACCGCGTTGATGGTCGCGTCACCCTTGCCCTTGGGGGTGATGATGGCGTAGCCGTCCTTCATGCGGACGTCGGTCTTGTCGGAGCCGCCGCACGCGAACATCCGGCCCAGCACGTCCTGGGCCTTGCCCTCGTCCTTGACCTGCACGGCCAGTGCGATGTTGGGGTCATCGGCGGTGCCGCCTGGCCGCAGCGCCACCCCGACCCGGTCGCCGAGCCACGGGGCGATGTCACCGTCGTAGGTGAGCTTGGAGATGCAGTTCTTCGTGTCGTCCTTGACGACGAGGTCCCACAGCTTCTGACGCGGGTCGCCCGAGCCCAGGTTGTCCTTGACCTGCGGCAGCTTGTCAAGGAAACGGACCGCAGAGATCTTCTGACCGGCGGCCGGGTCGACGTCGAGGCGGAAGTACAGGTAGGCGTCGCCGGGCAGAACGTCGGCGGGCTGCGCGCCCCCACCGCTCAGCTTCTGGGCCGCGAAGACCGCGCCCCCGCCCAGCACGAGCGCGACCGCGAGGCCACCGACCAGCAGCCCGGTGCGCTTGCCACCCCTGCGGCTCGAGGCCTTCGCGGGAGCCTCGTCGGCAAGCGCGACGCCGACAGCGGAGGAGGGACCAGTGGCCTCTGGAGTGCCGGCGGCGGGCGGTGGCGCCTGCGGGTACTGGTAGCCGCTGGGCATGGCCTGGGTCTCGTGGTTCGGGATCGACTGGGTCGCGCTGCTGTCAGTCGGCTGGCCCGGTGCGTGATGGGGGCTGGGTGGCGGGGTCGGTGGCGCGGTCGGTGGCGTGGTCGCGTCGGTCGGGTCGGTTGAGTCGGTCATCGGTGTTCCCCCTGGCAGTGACGAATTCGGGTAGACCCTGGTGGTTCACAGGGTCTACCGAACTGAGATAGTACCCGCCCGCAACGATGTTCTCTGGCGTTCCGGGCAGCCGTTCGACGGCGACCCGGGGCCTGGCGGTTCCCGCGGTGGCACACTGTTCTGGTGCGACTCAGCCACTTCTGGATGCTCATGAACGACGAGTTCGGTTCTGCCTACGCCGGCTCCCTGGCCCGCGACCATGTGCTCGGGTCGTTGGGGAACCGCACTGCCTCGCAGGCTCTCGACGACGGCGACCGGCCGCGTGACGTCTGGATCGCCCTGTGTGACGACATGGACGTGCCGCAGGCCAGACGCCTCGGCGCCGACGACCGGGCGGCCCCCGGAGCGGCGGCAGGGGCATCAGCAGGGGCGGCGGCCGCGACGCGAGCGGCGAAGTAGGGGTTGGATGAACAACACTGCCGACGACCGCACACCGGGCACAGCGGCATCCGGCCGGGTCACCCTGCACCGAGGCGACATCACCACGGATGCCGCGGCCGACGCGATCGTCAATGCCGCTAGCCCGTCGCTGCTCGGCGGTGGGGGGGTCGACGGCGCGATCCACCGGGCGGCCGGGCCGACGCTGCTCGCAGAGTGCCGAGAGCTTGGCGGCTGTGACACCGGTGACGCGAAGGTCACCGGGGCGGGGCGGCTGCCCGTCGACCAGGTGGTTCATACGGTCGGACCGGTCTGGCGTGGCGGTGGGGCGGGGGAGGCGGCCCTGCTGGCGTCGTGCTACCGGCGCAGTATCGAGGTGGCCGACGCCGCCGGCCTCGCCGTCATCGCCTTTCCGGCGATCTCCTGCGGGGTCTACGGCTACCCGATCGAGGAGGCCGCCGCCGTGGCGACCGCTGCCGTGCAGGCCGC
>JBBSTU010000252.1:0-4833 GCA_038235595.1 Actinomycetales bacterium
GCGTCGAGCACGCCGAGGTGGCCGACCAACGGCTCGAGCCCCTGGGTGAACCCCGTGGCGAGCACGACGACGTCAGGCTTGAGGCGGCTGCCGTCGGCGAGCACGGCTGCCCCGTCGGGCGAGCCGAACGACTCGAGCGCAGCCACCGGTTCGACCGCCGCTGAGCGGATCGCGTCGATGATGCCGACGTCCTGCACGGGGATCGCGTGGTCGTCGACGACGCGGCTCAGCAACCCCGTGTCGGGCCGAGCCAGTCCGTAGGCCGTGAGGTCGGGTGTCGTCACCCGCTCGACCAGTGACGCAGCCCGGTCGACGAGCCGACGCGGCAGGCGTCGCACGAGGATGCCGGTGTACTGGGCGGCGTACGGGCCGGCCGAGCGGCGCAGGATGTGCGGCACCGTGCGCACGGCGAGGCGCACCCGAGCAGCCCCGTGCTCGGCGGCGTCGACCGCGATCTCGGTGCCGGTGTTGCCGCTGCCGACCACGAGCACGTCGAGCCCGGTCAGGTCGGCGCCGGTGCGGTAGTCATGCGCCATCACCACCCGACCGGGAAACTGTTGGATGCCGTTGACGGCTGCCTCTCGCGGGGTGTGGTTGAAGCCCGTCGCGACGACGGCGTACGGAGCGCTGAGCACCGACCCGTCGTCGAGGGTCACCGACCACCCCAGCCCGTCGGGTGAGCGGTCGACCCGTGCCACCGTGGTGCCCAGACGCACGTCGAGCCCATGGTGAGCGGCATACAGCTCGAGGTAGCGCACGACGTCGTCGCGCGCGACCCAGCGGCCCATCTCCTTGGGGATGGGCAGACCCGGCAGGCCCGAGAGCTCACGGGGGGTGTGCAGGTGGAGCCGGTCGTAGTGATGACGCCACGAGCTGCCGACCCCCGCGGCCCGCTCGAGCACCACGGCGTGCAGCCCGCGCTGCTTCAGTGTCGCGGCGACCGCGAGCCCGGCCGGGCCGGCGCCGATGACGTAGGCATCGACCGCTACCGGCGCAGGGACGACAGACGGGGCGGGTGCACTGGTCACGGTCACCGGCCCAACCTACCGGCGCGGCTGCGCACCGCGAACCAGCGCCGGGCGGTTGGGGACGGGGGTCGGCGAGCCGCATCCTGGGCCGGAACTTGTTAGGTAAGGCATACCTGTGGTTCCCTGGTTTACGGCAGGTCGGCGTGCGGTATCTCGTGAGCCCATCTCCTCACAATCGGCCGGCTCGGCCCCCTGACCACTTTGCGAAAGCAGGACCTCATGCTCGTGAGCAACGCGCTCATCGGTCTGCGCGAGGGCCTCGAAGCCGCCCTGGTGGTGGTGATCCTCGTGGCGTTCCTCGTCAAGACCGACCGTCGTTGGGCCTTGCGCTACGTGTGGCTCGGGGTCGGCGTCGCGGTGGCCCTGTCGGTGGTGCTGGGCGCCTTACTGACCTTCGGCACGAAGTCGCTGACCTTCGAGGCGCAGGAGCTCATCGGCGGCACCGCCTCGATCATCGCCGTCGTCTTCGTGACGTTCATGGTGTTCTGGATGCGGGGTGCCGCCCGCACCATCTCGGGCGAGCTGAAGGGCAAGCTCGACCACGCACTCGACCTGGGGCCACTGGCCATCGCCCTGGTCGCCTTTCTCGGGGTCGGGCGCGAGGGGCTCGAGACGGCCATCTTCTTCTACGCCACCACGGAGGCGGCCGGGCAGGGCAACAACCTGCCGATGTTCGGGTGGGTGATCGGTCTCGGTAGCGCGGTGGTGCTCGGCTGGCTCATCTACCGCGGTGCCGTGCAGATCAACCTGTCGAAGTTCTTCCGCTACACCGGCATCCTGCTCATCCTCGTGGCGGCCGGCATCCTCTCGTACGGCCTCCACGACCTGCAGGAGGCGCAGTTCCTGCCCGGGCTGAACTCGCTCGCGTTCGACGTCAGTGCAGTGATCGCGCCCGACAGCTGGTACGGCGTGCTGCTCAAGGGCATCTTCAACTTCACCCCGGCCACCACCTGGCTGCAAGCCGCGGCCTGGGTGTCGTACGTCGCAGTCGTCATGACCCTCTTCCTGCGGCCGGTGCGACCGACGGCCACGGTGCCGGCGAAGCCCGAGGGCAGCCAGCCGGCCGTCGTCTCCTGACCGAGCCGGCCAGCCACATTCCGCCGCGCTCAGCAACGCGCCCGACGGCATCCGAACCCATCCCGCATCACCACGCGTTCAACCCACCAGGAGCACCATGTCCCGCACCGCCCGTCGCGCCGCGCCCCTCGCGCTGGCCACGATCGCCGCCCTCGCCCTGGTCGGGTGCACCGACAAGCCCGGCACCTCGGCGTCGTCGACCAACGCCGGCGGCTCCGGCGCGATCACCGTGAACGCCTCCGACACCGCGTGCGAGCTGAGCGCCTCGACGGCTCAGGCCGGCACGGTCACCTTCGACATCTCCAACGCCGGCACGAAGATCAACGAGTTCTACGTCTACGCCGCCGGCGACCGCATCGTCTCTGAGGTCGAGAACATCACCCCGGGCCTCAAGCGCCAGCTCAAGGTCGAGATCACCGAGCCGGGCACCTTCACGACTGCGTGCAAGCCCGGCATGGTCGGCGACGGCATCCGCAGCGACTTCACGGTCACGGGGACGGCCGCCAAGGGCAGCGCCGACCAGAAGGTGGCCAAGGCGATCTCCGACTACCGGGCGTTCGTCGCGACCGAGTCCGACAAGCTGCTCGCGGGCACCGAGGAGTTCGTCACCGCCGTGAAGGCCGGCGACGTCGCCAAGGCGAAGACGCTCTACCCGACGGCACGGCTGCCCTGGGAGACCATCGAACCGGTTGCCGAGAGCTTCGGTGACCTCGACCCGAGGATCGACGGGCGTGAGGACGTCATCGAGGACGGCATGAAGTTCACCGGCTACCACCGCCTCGAGAAGGACCTCTGGGTCACGGGCCTGCAGGCCGACTCGAACGCCATCGCCGACCAGCTGCTCACCGACGTCAAGGAGATCGCCACCAAGAGCAAGACCGTGGAGCCCACCGCGCTGACGATCGCCAACGGGGCCAAGGCGCTGCTCGACGAGGTGGCCACCGGCAAGATCACCGGTGAGGAGGAGCGCTACTCCCACACCGACCTCTGGGACTTCCGCGGCAACCTGCAGGGCTCGCAGTCGGCACTGGAGACCTTGCGACCGGTCGTCACCGAGCGCAACCCCGCTCTGCAGAAGACCCTCGACGCCCGCTTCGGCGAGCTGAACAAGCTGCTCGAGTCACACCGCGTGAACGGCTCGTTCGTGTCGTACACGACGCTCACCGCCGCCGACATCAAGGCGCTGACCGTGTCGCTCGACGCCCTGGGCGAGGAAGTCTCGAAGGTGCCGGCCGTCGTGGAGTCGAAGTGACCGAGCCTCCTTCGGCAGCAGAACGGCCGCACGCTCCCACGCCCGTCGTTGCCTCGCCGACATCGAACGATGTCAGCCGGCGGCGGCTGCTCAGCGCCTCGGGAACGGCCGCAGCCGTGGGCCTGGTGGCGGGCGCCGGGGTGACGTACGCCGCTGGGCGAGCAACGGCAGACGGCACGCCCGCGGATGCCGGGCCCGGCGTGCCGGCGTTGGATGCCGCGATCGACTTCCACGGGGAGCACCAGGCCGGCATCGTGACCCCCGCCCAGGACCGTCTGCACTTTGTCGCCCTTGACGTCGTGACCAAAGACCGGTCCGAGCTGGTCGCCCTGCTCAAGACGTGGACCCGAGCAGCCGAGCGGATGTCGGCGGGTGCGGAGGCGGCACCGGGCGGGCTGGTCGGGGGTGGACCTTTCGCGGCACCCGAGGACACCGGCGAGGCCTACGGGCTCCCGGCATCCGGCCTGACGATCACGGTTGGTTTCGGTGCCTCACTCTTCGACGGCCGGTTCGGGTTGGCCGGTCGCAAGCCGGCCGCGCTCGAGAACCTGCCTGCGTTCGTCGGTGACCAGCTCGAGGCGAAGCGTTCGGGCGGTGACCTCTGCATCCAGGCCTGCGCCAACGACCCACAGGTGGCCGTGCACGCCGTGCGCAACCTTGTGCGGCTCGGCTTCGGGGTCGTGTCGGTGCGGTGGAGCCAGCTCGGTTTCGGCCGCACCTCCTCCACCTCGACCGCCCAGGCCACGCCGCGCAACATGTTCGGTTTTAAGGACGGCACGAACAACCTCAAGCTCGAAGACCCCGCGGGCCTCGCCGAACACGTCTGGGTGGCGAAGACCGACGAGAAGGCCGGGGCCGCCTGGATGGCCGGGGGTTCCTACCTCGTCGCGCGGCGCATCCGCATGCACATCGAGATCTGGGACCGTACCTCCTTGCAGGAGCAGGAAGACATCATCGGTCGCGACAAGAAGGTGGGCGCTCCGCTCGGGCAGGCCAAGGAGTTCGACGAGCTCGACTTCGCCAAGAAGGGCCCCGACGGAGGCACTGCGATTCCTGAGGTGGCCCACGTTCGCCTCGCCCATTCGAGCAACCTGCGGGGCGTCAAGATCCTGCGGCGCGGCTACAACTTCACCGATGGCACCGACGGCGTCGGGCATCTGGATGCCGGTCTGTTCTTCCTCGCCTTCATGCGCAACCCGGGCGCCCAGTTCGTGCCGATGCAGCGGGCGCTCGCGAGCAAGGACGGGCTGAACGAGTACATCGAGCACAACGGCTCGGCGGTCTTCGCCTGCCCACCCGGCACCACCCCTGGCCAGTTCTGGGGCCAGTCCCTCTTCACCACCTGAGCCCTCGTCCGGTCGAGTGGGCAGGACGAAACAGGCCCCGCGACTTGGGGGGGTGCCCGGAGAGGCGGGCGCCCGGTGGGCAACCTCAGGGGGGGGTGGGGGCCGCGCTCCAACGCGCGGGGGGAGCGCC
>JBBSTU010000253.1:0-4789 GCA_038235595.1 Actinomycetales bacterium
GCGATCGCCATGATCTTGAGCAGCGTCATGCCCTCGGGTTCGAGGATGACGATGATCGCCGCCATCGCCGCCGAGACCGGGCTGGCGGTGATCGCCTGCTGTGACGCGATGGTGGCAACGGCGATCGGGCGTTCGGGCCTGATGCCGTTGTCGTGGGCGACATCGTGGATCACGGGTAGCAGCGGGTAGAAGATGTGGCCGGTGCCGGCGCCGAACGTGAACAGGTAGGCCACGAGCGGAGCCACGATCGTGATGTGCTGCGGGAACCGGCGGATCACCCGCTCTGCGACGCTCACCAGCCAGGCGATACCGCCTGCGGCCTCCATTGCGGCGGCGGCACTGATCACCGCAAGGATGATGAGCATGACGTCGATGGGTGGCGCCGAAGGCTTCTCGCGGAAGACCACGGTGAGGATGAGAACACCCACCCCTCCCCAGAGGCCGAGTGCGATGCCGCCCTTGCGCGCGCCGAGGGCGATGACGCCCAGCACGACGATGAGCTCGATGGTGAACTTCCAGTCCATGCTCTGACTCCTGTGATCGCCGGCCACACTGGCGCCGGGCCGTGCGAGCGCACGAACAGGCCGATGGTGACCCTCACGGTAGGGCTCCGTCAGCAGGCCCCACAGGGCCAAACGTCCCGTCGGTCGATCTCACCGAAGGGACCGGGGTCGTGTCTCCCGATCGGTGCCGGCCCGAGTCACGAACTCGTTAGTTGTTGTGCAGCAGCGGATTTCGGCCGGGCGGGGCTAGTCGTCCTTCTGCCGGAAGAAGCTGCGCAGCCCTTCCTTGTTGACGGCCGCGATGGCGGTCAGGGGGATGTGCGCCGGGCACACCCGGGCGCACTCACCGTAGAGCGAGCACGGGCCGAAGTCCTGCTCCATCTCGGAGAGCATCGCCCGGGCACGCTTCCCTCGTTCCTGCCTTCCGGTGGGAAGCAGAGACAGATGGGTGAGCTTGGAGCCGACGAACAGGTGGGCAGCACCGTTGGGGCAGGCGGCGACGCAGGCACCGCAGCCGATACACGCGGCCATGTCCAGTGCTCGCTCGGCGCTCTCGTGCGATACCAGCAGCGAGCTGGCGTCGGGTGCGGTGCCGGCGGCGATGGCGACGTGCCCGCCCGCCGCAATGATGCGGTCCATCGCAGAACGGTCGACGACGAGGTCACGGATGACCGGAAAGGCAGCCGATCGCAGCGGTTCCAGTCGAATTCGCTGGCCGTCCCGGTAGCCGGCCAGTCGCTGATGGCAGGAGGGGGTGTTGCGCTGGGGGCCATGGGGATTGCCGTCGACGGTGACTCCGCACGCTCCGCAGATGCCCTCGCGGCAGTCCGACTCGAACGCCACCGGTTCCAGCCCGTTCTCGACCAGCTGGTCGTTGAGTCGGTCGAGCAGCTCGAGGATGGACATCTCGGGAGTCGCGTCGTCGACCGTGTGGGTCTCGTATCGCCCAGGACCCTCCGGGGTGTCCTGGCGCCAGACCTCGATGACCAGCCTCATGCGTAGTTCCGTGTCTGTAGGCGCACCGATTCGAACGTCAGCGGTTCGTGGTGACGCACGAAGTGCCCGTCGTCGACCTGCCACGCGGAGGCGAACGCCCAGTGTTCGTCGTCGCGGGCCGCTTCACCATCGACCTGATGCTCATCACGGAAGTGCGCGCCGCACGACTCCTCCCGATCCAGCGCATCGACGCACATCAGCTCGGCGAGCTCGAGGTAGTCGGCCACTCTCCCGGCCCGTTCCAGCTCCTGGTTGAGCCGTTCCGCGCTGCCCACGATGCGCAGATCGCTCCAGAACTGTTCTCGCAGCTGCCGAACCGCGGCGATGGTTGCGGTCAGCGAGGGCTCGGTACGCGTGACCCCGCAGCCCTCGTAGAGCAGGTCGCCGAGGATCCGGTGGAAGTGGCTGGGGCCGTGGCTGCCGCCGACGGTCAGCAGTCTGTCGACGCGTGCCCGGGTGCGGGCGAGCGCCTCCTGGACCGGTGCCGAGTCGGGCGTGAGCGGATCGGTGCCGAGCAGCGGCGCCAGGTAGTTCGGCACCGAGTAGGGCAGGGTGAACCAGCCGTCCACACACGCCGACAGCAGTGAGTTGGCCCCGAGCCGGTTGGCGCCGTGGTACCCCCAGCCACATTCGCCGCCGACGAAGAGGCCCGGCAGCGACGTCATCTGGTCGTAGTCGCTCCACAGCCCGCCCATGGTGAAGTGCGCACCGGGGGCGATGCGCATCGGCACGGCGTACGGGTCCTCCCCCGTCGCGTGCCGGTACATGTCGAAGAGGTTGCCGTACCGCTCGGAGATGGTGGCCCGGCCCAGCCGCGCGATGGCGTCACGGAAGTCGAGGTACACGCCGTTCTGCAAAGAGCCGACGCCGTGACCCGAGCGGATCTGGGCCACCGCGTTGCGGGACGCGACGTCGCGGGGCGTGAGGTTGCCGAAGGCGGGGTACTTGCGTTCGAGGTAGTAGTCGCGCTCCTCCTCGGGGATGCTGCCTGCGGCCCGTTCGTCGCCCGCCTTCGCCGGCACCCAGATGCGGCCGTCGTTGCGCAGGGACTCGCTCATGAGGATGGTCTTGGACTGCCACTTGGAGCCCACCGGCAGTGCGGTCGGGTGGAACTGGATGAACGAGGGCGAGGCGATGAGGGCACCACGCTGCACGGCCCGCCACGCGGCTGAAGCGTTGGAGTTCTTGGCCAGCGTCGAGAAGTAGTAGATGTTGCCGTAGCCGCCGGTGCTCAGCACCACGGCATGAGCGGTGTGGGCCGTGATTCTTCCGGAGATGAGGTTGCGCATGACGACGCCGGCCACGCGGCCTTCGTCCATCACCAGGTCGAGCATCTCGTGCCGGGTCCGCAACGTGACCGTGCCGGCATCCACCTGGCGCAGCAGCGCCTGCGAGCCCGCCACCTGCAGCTGCTGCCCGGTCTGCCCACGCGCGTAGTAGGTGCGCGAGACCTGCACCCCGCCGAACGACCGGGTGGCCAACGTTCCCCCGTACTCACGGGCGAAGGGTGCACCGATGGCGCCCAGGTGGTCGATGACCCGCTGCGACTCCTCGCCGAGGCGGAAGGCGTCGGCCTCTCGCCCACGGAAGTCGCCGCCCTTTACCGTGTCTCTGACGAACCGCTCGAGAGAGTCGTTGTCGACCGTGTTGTCGCCGGCCGCGTTGATGCCGCCCTGCGCAGCGACGGAGTGCGCCCGGCGCGGCGAGTCGTGGTAGGTGAAGCACTCGACCTCGTAACCCAGCTCCCCCAGGGCCGCAGCGGCGCCGGCTCCGGCCAGGCCGGTGCCGACCACGATGACCTTGAGGCGCCGCCGGTTCGCGGGGTTGACGAGGCGGTAGTCCAGCCGGCGTCGTTGCCAGGCGGTCGACAAGGGCCCCTCGGGAGCGCCGCCGTCGATCACGCCACCGGCTCGCGCCCCCGGAACGGTGCACGGCGGCGGCATCCAGCCCGAGGCGGCGGCAACCGTCATGGCAGCAGTCCGGTCAGCACACTGATGGGGATGATGATGTTGCCCAGCATCACCGCGAGAGCGAGGCCCCCCGCGACGGCGTACCCCACCGCGCGCAGCCGTCGACCGGTGGCGCCCAGGTCGCTGACGACGGTCCACAGCCCGTGCGCGAGGTGCAGGAACAGAGCGATCATGGCCAGCAGGTAGAGCGCGGCGGCGAGCGGGCGCTGGAAGCTGGCGATGAGGTTCTCGTAGGCGTAGGCGCGGTCGGGTGTCGCGGGCCGGAACGAGGCGGATGCCGCACCGCCGGTACCGGTGGTCAGGTCGAGCACGTGAAAGGCGACGAAGCCGAGGAGCACGACGCCGGTGACCAGCATCGTGCGGGCCGTGAAGTTACGCAGCCCCAACCCCTGATGCCGGTGGGCTCCTCGCGAGGCCCGGCCGCGCGACCAGAGCACCCCGGCCGCACCCACGTGCGCGACCAGGCAGACGAGCAGCACGGCGCGCACGATCCACAGCAGGCCCTCGTAGGGCAGGAACGGCTGCAACACCGTGCGCAGCCAGTGTGCGTACTCGTTGAAATGGTCGGCACCGGTGAACACCTTGAGGTTGCCGATCATGTGCACCAGCACGTACGCCGCGAACACGATGCCCGAGAGGGCCATCACGACCTTGAGCACCCAGCTGGGCACTGTCGGCTGTCGGCGCACCCGACCGTCACGCACCCTGCCCAGGTCGAGGGCGGCGTCATCGGCACCGGGCAGCCCTGAGCCCGGGTCTCGAGGGGGGTGGCCTGCGGCCGTCTTCGATGACGCCATGCTCGCCTCCTGTAACGGCGAACTGTACACGCGCCTGTCGCCGGGCGACCGGCGTCGCGTTCTCACGCCAAGGAGGCTGCAGCCGACCGAGCCGATATTCGCTCTCTCTCAGGGCTCCTGAAGATGCCGTCGCCCGAGGGTGCACGTCCTGCAGTCGTTTTGCCCTCGAGTTGAGTGGCCCTTTTGGTAGGTCAAGCAGTGGCCGTGGTGTCTCACTCCCTTGGGGCTGTGGTGCGCTGCAAAGCCACGTCCGTCGACGGGCCCGGCCTCTTCACGTTTAAGCGGGGCGCCCGCACGCCCGGCCGGCCGGCCTCAATGCTCTACCCCCGCAAAGCCCAAAGAGTAAGGCCCTGACCGCGTCTCCGCAGGTCAGGGCCCCAGTCTTCTGTCTCAACACAGAGTGCACCCGGAGAGATTCGAACTCCCAACCTTCTGATCCGTAGTCAGATGCTCTATCCGTTGAGCTACGGGTGCGAAAGCGCCACCGCGGATCGCGCGGCGGCACGAAGAACGAGTTTAGCCC
>JBBSTU010000254.1:0-4747 GCA_038235595.1 Actinomycetales bacterium
CCACCCGGCGCCCAGGCCGAGCTCGACCCGGCCGCCACTCATCTGGTCGACGCCCGCGGCCTGGATCGACAGCGGCCCGGGCAGCCGGAAGGTGGCCGAGGTGACGAGCGTGCCCAATCGGATGGTGGTCGTGTCGCGGGCGAGCCCGGCGAGCGTCGTCAGCCGAACCTACGCGTCGGTCGGCCCGGGGCCGCCGTCTCCACCCATCTGCAGGTAGTGGTCAGAGCGGAAGAAGCCACTGAAGCCGAGCTGCTCGGCGGCGAGGGCGACGACGAGAAGCTCGTCGTCGGTCGCGCCCTGTTGGGGTTCGGTGAAGATACGCAGGTCCGTGAGCCCATCCTGCCCCCCAAGGTGCGGAGGGGTGTGAGCGGATCAGTGACCCTCTGGCATGGCCCAGCGGGCCGTCGACAGGCCCTGCTCGGTGGCGCGCACCACGGCCTCGCCGATGACCTTCTCGGCCGCGGCGCGGTCGGCCCAGTCGGAGGCCTCGACGAACTTGCCCGGTTCGAGGGTCTTGTAGTTCTCGAAGAAGTGCTGGATCTCATCGAGCGTGAAGCGGCTGATGTCGCTGAGGTCCTGCAGGTGCTCGGTGCGGGGGTCGACGGGCACGCACAGCACCTTGTCGTCGCCGCCGGAGTCGTCGGTCATGTGGAAGATGCCGACGGGACGTGCCTGCACGACGACACCCGGGAAGAGTGGCTCGGGCAGCAGCACCAGGGCGTCGAGCGGGTCGCCGTCCTCGCCGAGGGTGTCCTCGATGTAGCCGTAGTCGGCTGGGTAGGCCATCGGCGTGAAGAGGTAGCGGTCGAGGCGCACTCGGCCCGTCGCGTGATCGATCTCGTACTTGTTGCGCTGGCCGCGCGGAACCTCGATGGTGACGTCGAACTCCACGTCTTCCCCTTCGTGTGCGCCCTGTGAGGGCAGCCAGGGCGTCGCGATGACGACCGGCCGTGCCTACACCAGGCTGCTGCTGACAGAATCTCCCGCGACAGTGTGGCAGCATGCCCCGGCCGTTGGCGAACGTGCCGGCCTGAGACCGACGAGAGAGGTGGGCCGATGAAGCGCTCGTTGGCCGCTCTCGCCGCTGTCGGGGTGCTCGTCGCCGGGTACGCCGCTCTCGACGCCGCCGACCTCGCCCCCGGAGCGCTGACGACCGCCCCCGCCCCGCCACCCCCACCCACCGAGACCGCCGGCACCCGCACCCTGCCGCTCGTGCCCCAGCCCACCCCGACCACCTCGGCCGGGATGCCGCTGCCCCCGCTCGCCGGTGCCTCTGCAGCCCCCGACGCGGACGGCATCCGGGGCAGGCTCGGGCCGGTGACGGCGCTGCCCGCCCTGTCCGACTCCTCCCTGGTGGTGCGCGACGGGCAGACCGGCGACGTGCTCTACGACCGCGACGGTGACCTGCTGCGCACCCCCGCGTCGACCACGAAGCTGCTCTCCGCAGCCTCCATCGGGCAGACCTTCGCGCCGGGCGCCACGCTGCGCACCCGCGTCGTGGCCGGGGTCGGCCCGAGCGAGATCGTGCTCGTGGCCGGCGGAGACTCGCTGCTCGCGCCCGGCAGGGGAGACCCCACCGCCGTGGCGGGTCGAGCGGGGCTGGCCGACCTCGCCGGGCAGGTGGCGAAGGCTCTCAAAGCCAAGGCCCTGACGTCGGTGACCCTCTCGGTCGACAGCACCTATGCCGCCGGGCCGACCTTGGCCCTGACGTGGGGAGCCGGTTTCCGCCCGCTCGGCATCACCGCCGCCGTCGCGATGCTGGGCCGCTCCGACCAGCGAGAGACGGCCGGCAAGGCTTCTCCGGCCGACCCGGTCGCATCGACCCGCGACCTGTTCGCGAAGCGACTGCGCGAACGCGGCCTCCAGGTATCGGTGTCGACGAAACCAGCGAAGCCTCGGGCCGAGCCCGACGTCGCCTACGGCAGCGTCCAGTCGGCGCCCGTGCGCGACCAGCTCGCCCTGGCCATCACCGACTCCGACAACGCGTTGACCGAGATCCTGGCCCGGCAGGCGGCGTTCCGCTCGGGCATCGACACCGACGCCGCCGACGGGTTCGCCCGCACCGGAGCGTGGGTGGTCTCGAAGGTGGGCTCGCTGGGTCTCGCGACGAAGGGCGTCGTGCTGCGAGACGGCAGCGGCCTGTCCCGCGAGAACCGGGTCACCGCCAACCTGCTCACCGAGCTGCTCGTGCTGGGCTACGACGGCAGGCACGCGGTGTTGCGCGCCGCCCTCGACGGCCTCCCGATCGCCGGCCTCACCGGCACGCTCGCCGACCGCTTCGACGGCGGAGCCACCCGCTCCGCGGCCGGTCGGGCCCGGGCCAAGACGGGCACCCTGACCGGGGTCAGCGCGCTCGCCGGCAGTGTCGTCGACGACGACGGACGGCTGCTCGTGTACTCGGGCCTGGTCGCCGGGGCGGGAACCAACGAGGCCCGGGCAGCGTTGGACCGTTTCGTAGCCGTGATCGCCTCGTGCGGATGCCGCGCAGGCGGCTGAGAGCGCAGCGGCGCGGGGAGCACGACGGCTGGGTATGAAAGCGTGGAGACCGCGACGTCCCGAATCCTCGGCGCGTCGAGCGGGCGCGATGCACGACAAAAGGGGCTGGCATGACCGAGACGACCGTCGCGAAGCATCTACCCGCGAGGCGGTCGGGCGGGGCGGAGCCGGGCAGCACGGCATCCGGAGGGGCCGCCCGGTCGGCCTACGTCGACTACGCCTTCGCGAAGAAGACCGGCCGCACCCTCGTCAAGGCCGGGCCCCAGGTGACGAGCGCCGAGGCGAACGACATCGTCGCCGACCTGCGAGCGGCCGCGGCCGAGGCCACCGCCCCGGTCACCGAGACCAGTGACCTGCACGCACCAGACGGGGCTCCGGCCCCGCTCGTGGTCGACCGCCCGGGCTGGATCAGCGCCAACGTCGACTCCTTTCGGGCGCTGCTCGACCCGGTCGTCGACAAGCTGGCCGCCAAGGGCACGTCGTCACCTGGCCCTGCGGCGGCCGCGATCGGTGGCAAGGTCACCGGGGCCGAGATGGGTGGCCTGCTGGCGTTCTTGTCGAGCAAGGTGCTCGGCCAGTACGACCTCGCGCCGGGAGGTACCCCGCGACTGCTGCTGGTCGCCCCCAACATCGTCGCCACCGAACGCAAGCTGCAGGTCGACCCGCACGACTTCCGCCGCTGGGTCGCCATGCACGAGGAGACCCACCGCCTCCAGTTCACCGCCGTGCCGTGGCTGCGCGACCACCTGGTCAGCGAGTCGCAGGGGCTTGCGGTCGACCTCGCCCCGACACCCGAAGACCTGACCAAGCGCTTCGAGCACCTGACCCGCAACATCTCCGACGTGTTCAGCTCGGGCGAGGGGATCGCCCAGCTGTTCGCCACCCCGGAGCAGAAGGCTCGGATCGCCCGGCTCACGGCCGTCATGTCGCTGCTCGAGGGCCATGCCGACGTCGTGATGGACGACGTGGGCCCCAGGGTCATCCCCTCCGTCGCCGAGATCCGCCGCAAGTTCGACCAGCGCCGCACCGGAGCGGTCGGGATCGACCGCATCCTGCGCCGCCTCCTCGGGCTCGAGGCCAAGATGCGTCAGTACCGCGACGGCGCGGCCTTCGTTCGTGGTGTCACCGACCAGGTCGGCCGTGACGGCTTCAACGCCGTGTGGCACTCACCCGAGTCGTTGCCCCAGCCCGCCGAGATCCTCGACCCTGCCGCGTGGGTGCGGCGGGTGCACGGATGAAGGGCGGTTCTGCGATGGCTGGCCCTGACCCGGCCGTGGCCGCCACCCGGCTCGCGGTGCGTGAGCACTTCGCCGATGTTCCCGAGGGAGCCCTGCTGCTCGTCGCCTGCTCCGGCGGCACCGACTCGATCGCGCTCGCGGCGGCGCTCGCCTTCGAGGCCCCCCGCGCCGGTCTGCGCTGCGGTGCCGTGGTCGTCGACCACGGCCTGCAGCCGGGGTCTGACGAGGTGGCCGACGAGGCCGCCACGCTCTGCCGCGAGATGGGCCTGACCCCCGTGGAGGTGGTCACGGCACAGGTGCGAACCACGGGTTCGGGGCTCGAGGCCGATGCCCGCACGGCTCGCTATGCCGCCATCAACGCGGCCGCCGACCGGCTCGGCGCCGCGCTCGTGCTCGTCGGGCACACGCGCGACGACCAGGCCGAGCAGGTGCTGCTCGGGCTCGCTCGCGGCTCGGGGGCGCGCTCGCTCTCCGGGATGCCGGTGCGCCGCGACCGGTTCGTGCGGCCTCTGCTGGCCCTGCCCAGGGCGACGACCCTCGCGGCGTGCGCGGCCTACGGCATCGAGCCGTGGGAGGACCCCCACAACAGCGACGACTCGTTCCGGCGGGTACGGGCCCGCCGGCTCCTCGCGACCCTCGAGGCCGACCTCGGCCCCGGCTTCGGCGCGGCGCTGGCCCGCAGCGCCGACCTGCTGCGAGAAGACGCCGACTACCTCGAGACCCTCGCCGTCAGAGCGCGAGCCGACCTCCCCGACGCCGACGGCCACCCGGGGGTCGACCTCGACGCACTGGCCGCCCTGCCGCGGGCCATCCGCACGCGCGTGTGGCGTCTGCTCGCCGCCGAGGCCGGTGCCCCGCTCGCCGACGTGAGCGCGGCCCACGTCGAGTCGCTCGATGCCCTGCTGACCTCGTGGCACGGTCAGGGGCCGCTGCACGTGCCCGGTGGCATCGCCGTCGCTCGCGACCAGGGCACGATCCGGTTCACCCCGCTGCGCGACCCGGCGAACGCCTGA
>JBBSTU010000255.1:0-4741 GCA_038235595.1 Actinomycetales bacterium
CCGAGGTTGCCGTTCTCGCCGGAGGAGGTGGTCGTCACGGTGGGTGGGGTTGCCGTCGGGCTGGCGCTGCTCGCAGTCGACGTGGGCCGGGCCGCCGTGGACGGTTGCGGTTCCGGGCGCGACACCACGAACCCGATCACCGCCACGACGGCGGCGACGAGCGCGATGAGGGCCGGGGCGCGCGCCGACCGGCGGGGCACAGTCTCAGGCGACAAGTCAGGCCTTGCCGTCGAAGAGGCTCGTCACCGAGCCGTCCTCGAAGACCTCACGAATCGCCCTGGAGACGAGCGGCGCGATCGACAGCACGGTGAGCTTGTCGAACCGACGGTCGTCGGGGATCGGGAGCGTGTCGGTGACGATGACCTCCTCGACCTTGCACGACTTGAGACGGTCGACGGCCGGGCCCGACAGGATCGCGTGGGTCGCCGCGATGATGACGGATGCCGCTCCCTGGCCGAGAAGCGCGTCGGCGGCCTTGGTGATCGTGCCGGCCGTGTCGATCATGTCGTCGACCAGCACGCAGACCCGGCCCTTGATCTCACCGACGATGCGGTTCGCCACGACCTCGTTAGGCCGGGTGATGTCGCGGGTCTTGTGCACGAACGCGAGCGGGGCCCCGCCGAGCCGGCTCGACCAGTCCTCGGCAACCTTGATGCGCCCGGCATCCGGCGACACGACGGCGAGGTCGAGGTGACCGTACTTGTCGGCCACGTGCTTGGCGAGGATCGGCATCGCCATGAGGTGGTCGACCGGGCCGTCGAAGAAGCCCTGGATCTGGGCGGTGTGCAGGTCGATGGCCATCAGCCGGTTGGCACCGGCGGTCTTGAACAGGTCAGCCATGAGCCGGGCCGAGATCGGCTCACGGCCACGGTGCTTCTTGTCCTGTCGTGCGTAGCCGTAGAAGGGCAGCACGACCGTGATCCGCTTGGCCGAAGCCCGTTTGAGCGCGTCGATCATGATCAGCTGCTCCATGATCCACTCGTTGATCGGCGCGGTGTGGCTCTGGATGACGAACGCGTCCGACCCGCGCACCGACTCCTCGTAGCGCACGTAGATCTCGCCGTTGGCGAAGTCGTAGGCCGAGGTCGGCACGAGCGAGATGCCGAGCTGAGCGGCCACGTCGTTGGCCAGCTGCGGGTGCGCGCGCCCCGAGAAGAGCATCAGGTGCTTCTCGGTCGTCTTGTTGAGGCCGCTCATCGCTGGGCGCCCTTCGTGTCGGGCGCGGCCCAGTCGTCGTCGGGGGCCACCGCCCCAGGCTGTTCGGCCAGCTTGGCCTCGGCAGCGGCCGCAGCGGCCTGGTGGGCCGCGTGGTCGGTGCTGGTACCGGGTCGGCGTCGCGCCACCCAGCCGTCGATGTTGCGCTGGACGGCCCGGGTGACCGCGAGCTGACCGGGGCCGACGTCGCTGACCACCGCCGATCCGGCGGCCACGTAGCTGCCCGCCCCGATGTCACGCGGGGCCACGATCACCGAGTTGCTGCCGACGAAGCTGTACGCCCCGACGTCGGTGTGCTCCTTGGTGATGCCGTCGTAGTTGGCGAAGATCGTTCCGGCTCCGATGTTGGCTCCCTCGCCGATGGTGGCGTCGCCGCAGTAGGTCAGATGCGGCACCTTGGCGCCGTCACCGATCTGGGCGTTCTTCGTCTCGACGAACCCGCCGATCTTGCCCTTGGCGCCCAGCCGGGTGCCGGGCCGCAGGAAGGAGAACGGCCCCACTGTGGCCCGGGGCCCGATCACGGCCAGCTCGACCTGGCTGCGCACGACGCTGGCGCCGTCGGCGACCTCGACGTCGGTGAGGGTGGTCTCGGGCCCGATCACACAGTCGCGCCCGATCGTGGTAGCCCCGTGGATCTGGGTACCGGGGTGCACCACGGTGTCGTGGCCGATGGTGACGTCGGCGTCGATCCACGTCGTGGCGGGGTCGATGATGATGGCACCCTCGCGCATGGCTGCTTCGACAGTGCGCCGGTTGAGCTCGGCGCCGAGCCGGGCCAGCTGCACCTTGTCGTTGACGCCCTCGGTCTGCCAGAGGTCGGCGATGAGGTGGGCCTGCACAGATAGCCCCCGACCGCGAGCGACGGCCACGACATCGGTGAGGTACTTCTCGCCCTGCGCGTTGTCGGTGCCGACCTGGGCCAGCGCCTCGCGCAGCACGACCGCGTCGAAAGCGTAGAGGCCGCTGTTGACCTCTCGGATGGCGCGCTGGGCTTCGGTGGCGTCCTTCTGCTCGACGATCGCCTCAACCTCGCCGCCGAGACTCCGAACGACCCGGCCGTAGCCGGTGGGGTCGGCCGGCGTCGCGGTGATGACGGTGGCCGCCGAGTGCGCTGCGAGGTGCGCCTCCACCAGCCCGGCCAGCGTGTCGGCCGTCAGCAGCGGCACATCGCCCATCGTGACGACCACGGTGCCGTCGAAGTCGACGGGAAGGGCCGCCAGCCCACACTCGACGGCGCGGCCGGTGCCGGCGATGTCGTCCTGGTCGGCGATGACGACGCCCTCGTCGAGGGCGAGCACGTGTTCCGAGACCCGGTCGCGCTCGTACCGAACCACGACACCGAGGTGAGCGGGCGAGATGCCCCGCGCGGCTCGCACCGCATGATCGAGCAGACTTCGCCCCCCGATGGTGTGCAGCATCTTGGGGATGGACGACTTCATGCGTGTGCCCTCGCCGGCAGCGAGGACGATCACGGCGGTCTGCCGCGGATCGCTCACGGGACGCGCTCCTTCAGGTTCAGGTGCAGGTGCGGCGGCGATGGGTCGGACGTTCGCCCGAGCGCGCCGCAGCCATGCTACCTGCGCCGACCCACCACCTTGGGACCCACCGGTGAGGAGCAACCTCGCCAGGCCTGCGTTTCGGCTGCTGTCAGGTGGGCAGCGGGCACCACGCGCTCCCCGGGTAGGAGTCGAACCTACGTCGCTAGTCCTGATTCAAAGTCAGGCGGGCCCTGCCGGCAGACCAACCGGGGAACGAACCCGGGTCGGCTACTGCCGAGCCCGGGATGGCACCGGCCATGGGCCGATGCTCGTGGCACAGGCTAGTGCAGATAACCCAGCCACCTGAATCGTGTGCGGCGCGGTCACAGAGCACCGAGTCAGCAGCGAGGCGGAACGGGCGGGAGCGCGCGGCAGCCCGGCATCCGGCATCCGGCATCCGTTCGGCCACTCGTGTGCCGCACCGGCACAATGGCAGCGTGACCGCCGATCGAGCCGACCGACCTGACCGCTCGCGACCCCGC
Organism: Actinomycetales bacterium; assembly: GCA_038235595.1. Taxonomy (GTDB): domain Bacteria; phylum Actinomycetota; class Actinomycetes; order Actinomycetales; family Dermatophilaceae; genus DSM-29435. Next base: position 3,236 of record JBBSTU010000255.1, read on the forward strand.
GCCCGGATGTCGGGGCCGGAGCGACGCGAGCAGCTGATTGTCGTCGGGCGCAGGCTCTTCGCCGACAAGGGCTTCGAGGCCACCACGGTGGAGGAGATCGCGGCCAAGGCGAATGTGTCCAAACCGGTGGTCTACGAGCACTTCGGTGGCAAGGAAGGTCTGTACGCCGTCGTCGTCGACCGCGAGATCAGCGCCCTGCTCGGCGGCATCAGCGCTGCACTCGACGAGGGCGGCGGGGCACGGGTGCTGCTCGAACGGGCCACCCTCTCGCTCCTGGACTACATCGAGGCGAGCTCTGACGGCTTCCGCATCCTCGTGCGTGACTCCCCCACCGGGCAGTCGACCGGCACCCTCTCGAGCGTGCTCGGCGACGTCGCAGCGCAGGTCGAGCACCTGCTCGCGGCGGAGTTCAAGACCCGTAACCTCGACCCCAAGACTGCGGCGATCCACGCCCAGATGCTCGTGGGCATGCTCGCCCTGACCGGTCAGTGGTGGCTCGACCGGCGCAAGTTCAAGAAGGACCAGGTGGCCGCGCACCTGGTCAACCTCGCCTGGAACGGCCTCGCCGGGCTCGAACGCCACCCCCGGCTGGTCACCACGCGCTGACTCCCACCAACGTGAGCGGCAGGGGTGGCCGGTCATCGATGCGCTCAGGGGGCGGTCGAGTCGTCCGGGTCGCTGCTGTCGGTGCTGTCAGTGCTGTCGGTGCTGTTGGTGCTGTCAGTGGACGCCGCGGGACACGTGGTGCCGGGAGCCACCTGGTCGAGGCTGCCGGCCGGGTCAGGCCCCTCCTGCAAGGTGACGCACGCTAGCTCCGCGGTGACCGCGTCAGCGGCGGTCACCTCGGGCGAAGACTCTCCGTCAGCGCCTGCTGCCGGAGCCGCCGACGTACTCGTTTCGCCCGCGGGTGACGATGCCGATGACGCGGAGGCCGGAACGTCGGAGGCGCCCGCAGCGGTGGTGTCAACGATCGCCTGGCCGATCGGTTCGGTCGCGGTCGCCGGAGAGGTCGTCTCGCCCGTCGAGGTACCGCCGGCTGAGGCTGCGACAACGGGTGCGGCTGCGACCGGAGCCGATATGACGGGCGCGACCGGTTCAACGGCAGCCGGCGCCGCCACCACCGGCGCAACCGGTTCAACGGCAGCCGGCGCCGCCACCACCGGCGCAACCGGTTCAACGGGTTCAACGGGTTCAATGGCAGCGGGCGCAGCCACCAACGGCGCAACCGGCGCAACGTCCGCAGGCGCAGCCACTGCACCCGAGGGTGGCTCGGCCAGGTCCGGCGTGAGCGTCAGCGCACCGCTCGGCTCAGACACCGAGCCCGAGGAGGCTGCGACCGTTGACAGGTCGAGCAGTAGCGGGAGCGCGGTCGGGCTGCTGGTGCTCGCTGGCGATGGCAACGCGCTGCCCGTGGTTGTCGAGTCGGCGACGAGCACTGATCCGGCCGGCTCGGACCCGACAGCAGGAACGCTGGCTGCCGCGACCACCGGCGCCGGGTTCGGGGCG
>JBBSTU010000256.1:0-4667 GCA_038235595.1 Actinomycetales bacterium
GCAGCAGCACCCGCGGTCGAGTTCAGCAGAGCGGCATCCGCCATGGCGCGTAGGTACTCCCGCTCGGCCGGTGTGGCGCGCTCGAAGCGCGAGCCGAAGAAGCCGACCGCCAGCTCGGACTCAGCCTCCGGCGCCGCGACCCGGATGTCGTCGCGCGTGACCGGTGAGGTCGGTGCGACGTCCCAGACGACCTTGCCGTAGGCCTGGATGAAGTAGGGGTAGCCCGCCGTGACGGCATACATCTCGTCGAGCGCGTCAGGAGTGAACGAACAGCCCTCCTCTGAGGCCGGGCCCACGAGGGCGCGATCGGCCGCCTCGCGAGGCAGGCGGTCTATGCGTGAGTAGCGAAACAGCCTCTCGGAGTATGACTTCGAGGCTGAGAGCACCGCCGGCAGGTGCGGCAGGCCGGCGCCGACGACGATCACCGGCAGACCCGACTGCGAGATCTCGTGGCAGGCCGCACACATGGCCGACACGTCGTCGGGGTGCAGGTCTTGCATCTCGTCGATGAAGAACGCGATGCCCTTGCCCACGTCGGCCGCCAGCCCACCGATGTCGGTGAAGAGCTCGACCAGGTCGATCTCGATGTCGCCGGAGTCGGCGCGGCCGGTCACCGCAGGAACGTCGATGCCAGGCTGCCACCTCTCGCGCAGCTTCGCGTTGGTCGGGGCGTCGCGCTGCGAGAACGACTTGATGATGCCGAGCACCTGGTCGACGTCTTCGCCTCGCGGGTGCCCCAGCTCGCGCACCGCCTGGTGGGCGGCGGCGGCCAGCGGCCGACGCAGGCGCTGGTCGGGGCGCGCTTCGAACTTGCCGGTTCCCCATGACGCGCGCACGGCCGACGAGCGCAGGGCGTTGAGCAGCACGGTCTTGCCCACCCCTCGCAGCCCGGTCAGCACGATCGAGCGTTCGGAGCGGCCGCGCGCGATGCGCTCGAGCACGACGTCGAAGGCGCGCAGCTGCTCGTCGCGCCCCGCCAGCTCGGGTGGGCGCTGGCCGGCGCCGGGGGCGTAGGGGTTGGTGATCGGGTCCACGATCGCAAGGTATACGCCGATCTAGTCGATTCCCGAGAGAAGCGCATACAGCGGCATCGGCGTGTCGCCCAGCCGCGGGCCACCAATCCAAGACGGCCACAGCTCCGAACCCCCGACAACTGCCCATTCACCTCGCCGACGCGTCCACTGCACGGGAGCCGCCATGCGACACGTACGGAACGCCACCATCGCCGCCGCCTCCGTGGTGACCTGTTTCGCCTTCGTGGCGTGCACCTCGGAGCCCCCGAAGCAGCTGGGCGGTCAGGACGTCACCGACCTTGCCGGCTCGCTCGACTACATCAGCGCCCGGTGGAGGGCCACCTTGGCCGGGCTCGGCCCGTCGGCGAACCTGCCCGCCGGCGCTCGCTGCTACGTCGAGGGCGCTGGCGGGCAGGCCCTCGGCAGCAGCGTCATCTGCGGCCCGGTCAGGCTCGCCGGCGACGGCGAGACCACCTGGCAGTCGCATGCCGTGGTCGGGTCGAACACCCCTACAGGAGTGCGGCTCGTGCTGGCCGGCGGTGACGCCAACAGCGCGGCCCCGACCTTTGGCCCGGGGGCCGACGTCGGCCCCTCCTCGAACTTCGTCGACGCCGATGGAGTACCAGTGCCCTTGGATCTCAACCTCGACCCGCCGGCCCTCGACCAGGCGGCCCCCGACGACCCGCAGCCGATGACCGAGACCTTCGCCGTCGGCACCCCGATCACCGTTCGCACACCCTCTGGCCCGGTTGCACTCTCGGTCGCGCTCACTCTCGATGACATCGGGCCCGCGAGCCAACAGCTCGCTCCGCCCACCAAAGGCTCGTTTGTGCTCGTGGCCGGCACCGACCTCCCGGATGCCGCTGCCGACGACGCCGACGTCTCCGTCGTCGTGAGCCACGACGGCAAGAGCGTCACCCTCCCCGTCGACCAGCTGGCCGGTGGAGTGTCGGTCGGCTTGGCCAAGGGCTCCGGGCCAGTGACGATCGGAGTCGGCTACGGCGGTTTGGTCCAGCGCTTCGACGCTACGAACGGCCGACGCCTCGGAAACCCGGCCGCGTCTCTCTACGACGGAATCGGCGACACGATCGCGGCGTCCTGCCCCGCCGTGGAGCCTGGAACGGTCGACGCATCAACGGCATCGGCAGGAGACACGAAGACCGGCAGCGCAGCAGGAGGATGGGAACAACGGTTTCACTGCGACGTCGTGGTGAACCGCAGCTCGTACCTGCCCGCCCCACCCAACGGCTCGCCGCGAACCGTGCAGGGTTGGGCCGGCGAGGGCCAGACCTGGGCCGTGGTGTCGATCGAGGCCGACGAGCAGACGGCCTGGGTTCGCGACGGCAAGCTCACGCAGTTCACGCCCACCTACTTCTCTTTCGGCACCCGGTTGCGGGTCGACGGTGTCGAACACACGCCCCGGCAGCTCTACGTCGAGCAGGCCGACAAGGGCAACCCGGCCCGGGTGACCGCCATCTTCTCGGTGCCCGCCGGGCAGCGGTCGATGGCCCTGAGCTCGTTCGTCACCACGAACCTCACGCGTCCAGCCTCTACCGACGGCATCCCGACGTCCGGGGCGTTCACCTATCCGGCCGACGCCACGTTCACCTTCGGCGGCGCCATCGGGTGAGCCGGCTGTGGGTGCGTCAGGATCGCCGACCTTCGACGGGATGCCGTCCGCCGCCGCACAGCGGCCGGCAAGTGCCCGGTTGCGGCGGATTGTGGCGGGTTGCGGCGGATTGTTCAGGCTTTGTCGTAGCCGCACCGGCACCACCGACCCAGGGCAAGAAGAAGCGCCGTTCCGCACGGTCAGGGGTGGTCATGCGGAACGGCGCGACCCGACTATAACGCGCTTGGTCGTGCAGACGTCAACGAATCGAGAAAACCTCGGAGGTTTCCGGTGGGTGGGCGATGGAGTCCTGCGCCTCGATGAGCAACATCTCCTCCGAGCCGCTCGCGTACGTCTTCTCAAGCACCGCGTACATGGTGGCGGCAGTGCGTGCCAAGGCCACCTTCGGACCGTCGGTGAGGTGGTGGGCGAGGAACACCGCCGCCGTCACATCTCCGCCGCCCCGCACCGTCATGGGCAACAGCGGGGTCGACACGAGCCACGCCCCGTCGCCAGTCACACACGCCATGGAGATGACACCGTCGGGCGTGTCATCGAGCAGGACGCTCGTGACGAGCACGACCCCAGGGCCCTTGGCGCGCAGCTCATCAGCGGCGGCGAGCAAGTCGTCGCGCGTGCGCAACGTGCGCCCCACGAGGTACTCGAGCTCGAACTGGTTGGGCGTGACGATGTCGGCGTGCGGCACGACCGCGTCTCGCAGGAACTCGGGGATCCCCTCGCGCACGAAGAAGCCCCGTCCGACATCGCCCATCACCGGGTCACAGCAGTAGATCGCGGCAGGGTTGGCCGCCTTGACCCGCGCCACCGCGTCGAGCACGACGTCAGCGACCGGTTCGGCGCCGAGGTAGCCCGACAGCACGGCGTCGATGGTCGGGAACGCGCCACGCTCGTCCACCCCGTTGATCACCTCGGCCACGTCGGCGGGTGCGATCAGCGGCCCCCGCGTCGAGCCGTAACCGGTGTGGTTCGAGAAGGTGACGGTGAGCACGGGGTAGACCTCGTGCCCGAGACGCTGCAAGGGAAACACGGCGGCCGAGTTGCCCGCGTGCCCGTAGGCGACGTGAGACTGGATAGAGAGGATCTTCACCAGCCTGAGAATAGTGCCGAACCCGAAGTGATCCGGCCCTGCCGTTCTCGAAGGATGCCGTGCGAAGATGGCGACATGAGCGAGATCCCCACCACGACGGTCCGAGATGTGGCTGACGACGCAGTCGTCATCGACGTTCGCGAGACCAACGAGTGGGTGGCCGGTCACGCCCCGGGCGCCATCCACATCCCCCTCGGTGACCTGCCCGAACGTCTGGGCGACCTGCCCGACACCGACTCGGGGCCCGTCGCGGTGGTCTGCCGTAGTGGCGGCCGCTCGGGCCAAGCCGTGGCCTGGTTGACCCAACAGGGCTTCGACGTGGCGAACCTCGAGGGGGGCATGAAGGCCTGGCACGCCGCCGGCAAGCCCCTCGCGGGCGGCGACGACAGTCGCATCCTCTGACGCCGTGTCTGCGGTGATCGTCGAGCGAGCGCGTCGTGAGACGCTCGGCGCGGCGCCCCTCCGCCGCGTGCTCGCGCGCACGCCATCCCTGACCGCCCCAGTTGCGGTAGCGGTCGTGGGCGCCGGGGGCTGCATCTTTGTCGCCCTGGCCGACCCGACCACCCCGGGCGGCGTCACCCCTGTCTGTCCGACCAGAGCGCTCTTCGGCGTCACCTGCCCGGGCTGCGGCACCGCACGCATGCTGTACTGCCTGCTCCACGGCGACCTCGCCGGAGCGGCCCACTTCAACGCGGTCGCCCTGCTCGCCGTGCCCCTGCTGCTCTGGTCGTACCTCGCCTGGGTCTGGTCGAAAACGATGCGGAAGCCCCTTTCTCGGTGGCAGGACTGGCGGTGGTCACCGGTGGTCGTGGCCGGGGTGCTGACCCTTTGGTTCGTGGTTCGGCTGCTGCCGATGGAACCGTTCGCCACGCTGCGGGTCTGATCGTGACAACATCGAGCGCAACCCGAACAGACTGAGGACCCGATGGAACCGAAC
>JBBSTU010000257.1:0-4564 GCA_038235595.1 Actinomycetales bacterium
CGAGCACGGCGCCGTCGTGCTGCGCGTGTGCCGGGCCGTGCTCGGGCCCGTCGAGGCCGACGACGCGTGGTCGGAGACGTTCCTGTCGGCGCTGCGGGCCTGGCCCGACCTGCCCGACGACGCCAACGTGCGGGCCTGGCTCGTCACCGTCGCGCACCGCAAGGCCATCGACGTGCGAAGGGCGCAGGCCCGGGGCGCCGTGCCGGTCGAGTCCCTTCCCGACCAGCCGTCTCGGCCCGACGAACAGCCGGGAGCGGCGCTGCCCGACACCGAGCTCTGGGCCGCGCTGGCTGCGCTGCCGACCAAGCAGCGCCAGTGCGTCGCGTACCACCACGTGGCCGGTCTTCCCCACGCCGAGGTCGCCGCCATCGTCGGAGGAACGGCCGCCGCCTCGCGACGGTCGGCCGCCGACGGGATCGCGACCCTCCGCCGCACCTATCTCACCAAGGAAGTGAGCACCTATGTCTGACCACTTGATTGAGCACCTGACCGCGCCCCGACCCGCAGACGCCGGGGCCGTGGCCGGGGCGGTGGCGGCGCTGCGCGAGAGGCTGGCCGGGGCGGCATCCGCCCAGGGGCTGGTCGACGTGGCGTTCCGCACCGTCGAGACGCCGGTGGGGGCGTTGCTGCTCGCGGCGACGGAGGCCGGAGTCGTGCGCGTCGCGTACCCGGCCGAGGGCCACGAAGCGGTTCTCGAGTCGTTGAGCGTGGCCATCGGCTCGCGGGTGCTGCGCGACACCAGGCGGTTCGACGACCTCTGCCGCCAGCTCGACGGCTACTTCGCGGGCCAGCGACGCCACTTCGAGGTTGCGCTCGACCTGCGGCTCGCCCACGGGTTCCGCCTCGAGGTGCTGGAGCACCTGCGCACCATTGCCTACGGCGCCACCGAGACGTATGCCGCCGCCGCCGCGGCATCCGGTCGACCGAGGGCCGTGCGCGCCGTAGGAACCGCCTGCGCCACCAACCCGCTGCCGCTGCTCGTGCCGTGCCACCGGGTCGTGCGCTCCGACGGCACGATGGGCGGCTACCTCGGCGGGCTCCCGGCGAAACAGCTGCTGCTCGACCTGGAGGCGGCGTCATGACGTTGCTCTCCGGCCGGCGAGGGGTGCTTCGATGAGCTGGCCGGTCGAGCACACCCGTGAGGTCTACGCCAACCGCTGGATCACGGTTCGCGAAGACCAGGTGCGGCGGCCTGACGGGTCTGACGGCCTCTACGGCGTGGTCACCGTGCGGTCGCCCGCCGTGTTCGTCGTGGCCCTGACCGAGGCCGACGAGGTGCTGCTCGTCACCATCGACCGGCACACGGTCGGGCACTCGGTCGAGGTTCCGGCCGGCGGCACCGACGGCGAGGAGCCTCTGGTGGCCGCCCGCCGCGAGCTCGCCGAGGAGACCGGGATGTCAGCCCGCACGTGGCGGCGCCTCGGCACGATGACCGCGCTCAACGGCATCTGCGAGGCAAAGGAGTTCGTCTTTCTCGCCACCGACCTCGAGCCCGCGGAAGGTCACGATGCTGCGTCGCTGGTCGAGGAGGGCATCAGCGCGGTTCGCCGCGTGCCGCTGCGTGACGTGCTCGACATGGTCGCCTCCGGCGAGATCACCGACGGTGAGACCCAGGCCGCGCTGCTGCACGCCCTCATCGCCCTCGGCCGGGTGCGCTGACCCCACCTCAGTCGAGTGGCCACTTTCGTACCGCCGGGCCCGTACCGAAGTGGCCACTCGACTGACTTCTTCAGTCGAGTGGCCACTTTCGTACGTCCGAATCGCCATTCGGGCTGTTCGCGATGCAACGGATCTGCGATGTCGTGTGTCAATGAGGGTGTACGGGTTACGCCGAGAGCACCGGAGAGTCGATGAGACGCAGAGACGAGACCGCCTTCCAGGCCTTCGTCGTCGAGCGCCAGACCATGCTGCGCCGACGCGCCTTTCTGCTCTGCGGCAACTGGGCCGACGGCGACGAGCTGGTGCAGGAGGCGCTGGCCCGGGTCTACGTGGCCTGGCCGCGCATCGCCACCGGCGCCGAAACCGCTTACACGAGACGCACGATGATGAACCTCTTTCTCAACGACCAGCGCAAGCGGCGCCGCGAGGTGCTCACCGACGAGCCCCCCGAGCCCGCCACCACCCCCCACGACCACGACCTGGCCCTGACGCTCACCGCGTTGCTCGACGACCTGCCCGAGAAGCAGCGGGCCGTGCTCGTGCTGCGCTTCTGGGAAGACCTCACGGTGCCGCAGATCTCGGAATGCACCGGGGTCGCCGAGGGCACCATCAAGAGCCAGATCTCCCGCGCGCTGCACGCCCTGCGCGGCCGGTTGACGGAACCCCCGCGGGGCGGGGCCGAGGTGGCGACGTGAACACCCCAGGCGACGACGACCGAGCCGACCGACCCAACGACCCCGACGAGCGGCAGGACAAGGACTTCGCCATGGACACCGAGACGAGCGAGCAACGGCTCAGAGAGGCATTGAGCGCCGTGAACGACCTGCAACCTCCCCGCGACGACCTCTTCGCGGCGCGTGCCCTCAACCGGGGCCGGGCCCGCACCGCGCGCCGTCGTTCCGTGCTGCTCGGAGCCGCCGCCGCGGTGATCGTCGTCGGCGGGGTCGGCGGGGTGTGGACCCTGTCGCAGAACGGCGGAACGTCGGCCAGCTCCATGGCGGCCGGCGGCCCTGCACCAGACCAGTCCACGGCGGGGGTGGGAGCTTCGGGCGAGGCTGCGCGCGCTCCTGGCGCCACCTCACCGGGTCAGCCACCCCGCACCCTGGGCTCGGACCAGAAGGGAACAGACGGCCTCAGTGGCGGAAACCTGTCGTCGGCCGCCCGCGACACGAGCCAGTGGCTCCAGGGGCCGCTGACATCCCAGCGCATCGCGTTCGATGCCATTGCGCCCACCCTCGCGGCGCGCTGGCCCGACGTCTTCTCGGGCGCGTATGCCGCTGACGCCACGAACTCGCGCATCGTCGTCGCGCTGGTGCGCCCTGACCCCCAGCTCGAGTCGTTCGTCAGCGGCTCGATGCCGGCAGCGAGTGACGTTCAGTTCGCCACGGCGGCGAACTCTCTCGCCGCCAAGCGGGAGGTTGCCTCCGAGATCGCAGCCACCGCCGGGCCCCTACGCAGCCAAGGGGTCGACGTGACCGGCCTCCGCCTCGACGGGCGCACCGACCGGGTGGTCGTGACGACCGCGACGGGGTCAACACCCGGAGTGCTCGAACAGCGTTACGGCGCAACGGTCGTCAAGGTGGAGGTTGCAGCGGTCACGCCCCCGGTGAAGCTGCCTGACGGCAGCACCCTGCCGCCACTCCAACGCTGAGAATCTCCGCGGTCAGTGCCTTTCGACCTGTACCGAAGTGGCCACTCGACTGAACAAAAGTGGCCACTCGACCGGGCTTGGAGCCAGATGGGCGCGGGGCCTTTAACGCTGGCGCGGATAGGCTGCTCGGCATGGAGCAGCCCCTCGCCCCCGAGGCCCCGATGAGCCCCATCGAGGCGCTGCGGCGCATCTGTTTTCTGCTCGAGCGCGGCCGCGAGAGCAGCTATCGCGTCGACGCCTTTCGCAAGGCCAGCGACGCGATCACGCTCATCAGCGACGACGAGCTGAGCGAACGGATCAGGGCTGGAACCCTCAAGCAGATCAAGGGCATCGGCGACTCGAGCGCCGCGATCATCGGGCAGGCGGCGCGCGGCGAGATGCCGACGTACCTGGCCGAGACCGAGAAGAAGCACGGCGGGCCGCTCACCACCGACGGCGCCGAGCTGTACGCCGTGCTGCGCGGTGACCTGCACTCCCACTCGAACTGGAGCGACGGCGGCAGCCCGATCGAGGAGATGGTGCTGGCCGCGGTGCAGCTGGGGCAGGAGTGGATGGCGCTGACCGACCACTCCCCTCGGCTCAAGATCGCCAATGGGCTCTCCCGCGAGCGCCTCGCCGACCAGCTGAAACGAGTCGAGGCGATCAACGCCAGCGTCGGCGACTCGTTCACCCTGCTCAAGGGCATCGAGGTCGACATCAACCTCGACGGCACCCTCGACCAGCACGACGACATGCTGGCCCAGCTCGACGTCGTGACCGCCTCGATCCACTCCAAGCTGCGCCAGCCCGCCTTCGAGATGACGCCGCGCATGCTGGCCGCGGTGCGGCATCCGCGCACCAACGTGCTCGCGCACTGCACCGGCCGGCTCGTCACCGGCGGCCGGGGCACGCGGCCCCCGTCGGCCTTCGACGCCGAGAAGGTGTTCACGGCGTGCCTCGAGCACGACGTCGCGGTCGAGATCAACTCACGCCCCGAACGCCAGGACCCGCCCGACGAGCTCATCGTGCTCGCCCGCGACCTCGGCTGCCTCTTCACCATCGACTCCGACGCCCACGCGCCCGGTCAGCTCGACATGAAGTCGCTCGGCTGCGCGCGGGCCGAGCAGCACGGCATCCCGGCCGAGCGCATCGTCACGACGTGGCCGGTCGAGGACGTGCTGGCCTGGGCCGGCCGCTGATTTGGAGCGGGCCCCGATCTGCGGCTATGGTTTCGCTCGTCCCAAACGGATAGGTCGGGTTCACGTCCCCATCGTC
>JBBSTU010000258.1:0-4528 GCA_038235595.1 Actinomycetales bacterium
GCGAACCCGGCGATCATGCCCGCGTGCGTCGACCCCGTGACGGCGCACACGACGACGGTGTCGAAGAAGACGCCGAGCGCGCGTTCCTGCTCGGCCACCTCGTAGGCCCAGTTCGCGAACCCGAGCCCGCCGAGCCGGTGCTCCGACGCCCCGGCGGGGATGGCGTAGGGCACCCCGCCGCTCGCCTTGACCTCGGCGATGGCCTCCTCCCACGAGCTGCGGATGCCGATGTCGAAGCCCGCCGGGTCGAGGCGCACCTCGGCGCCCATGATGCGGCTGAGCAGGATGTTGCCGGCCTTGTCGTTGCCGCGGTCGTTCCAGTCGACCCACTTCTCCTGCACGAGACGGCACTTGAGACCGAGGTGGGCGGCGACGGCTGCGACCTGCCGCGTGTGGTTGCTCTGGATGCCGCCGATCGACACGAGCGTGTCGGCGCCGGAGGCGAGCACGTCGGGAACGATGTACTCGAGCTTGCGGGTCTTGTTGCCGCCGAAGGCAAGACCCGAGCTCACGTCCTCGCGCTTGGCCCACACCTGGGCTCCTCCGAGGTGCTCCGTGAGCCGTTTCAGCGGGTGCACGGGGCTGGGGCCGAAGGTGAGGGGGTAACGCTCGAAATCTGCGATCGACATGCGAGGGTCCTTACGCTCATTCGCAACACACCGAGAAACCGCCAACCTAGCGTGGGACACACTGGATCGATGAGTCCCGACACGAAGCGACCGGCGTTCGTGCTGCACGACCACCGTCAGCCGCGGCCGCACTTCGACCTTCGACTGGAAGAGAACGGCGTGCTCCGCTCGTGGGCGGTGCCCCGCGGGTTGCCGACCCTGCCCGGCGCGAACCGGCTGGCTGTTGCCGTGCCCGACCACGACCTGGTTCACCTGACCTACACCGACGACGACAAGCTCATCGCCGACACGGGCTGGTGGGAGCTCGTCGACCGCGACGCCCGACGCATCGTCTTCGTGCTGCACGGCCGCGAGGGGTCGAGCCGTTATGCCCTCATCGACACCGGGAGCAACTGGTTGCTCCATCTCACCAAGGAGCAGCCGCCGGCCTGACCGATGCGGGTGGCTCCGCGTGGTCGGACCTTGACCTGACGTGCCACCATGAGGGGGTCGGTGCAACCGCAGATGAGGAGCAGGCCATGAGCGCAAGCAGGATTCCCGCCTCCGATGTTCCGCCTGGGTCAGTGACCGGGTCCGGAGGCTACGCGGTCGGCAACAACGGCGAGTACTTCGCGGTCAGCCGGCGGTGTCGGCACCTCGGTGCAGACCTCGCCGAGGGAAGCATCGACGCCGAAGGCTGCCTGGTGTGCCCGTGGCACCAGTCGAAGTACGACGTGAAGACCGGTCAGATGACGCAGGGTCCTCAGGGCGTCTTTGCCAAGATGCCTGGCCTGGATGCCGCCTTCATCGCCCTGACCAAGGCCTGGCCGCTGCGCCGCGGGCGCGTCACCGTCGACGGGGATGAGCTCCAGATCGACTGAGAGGCGGGGTCAGTACCGAACCGGTTGGCGCCTCAGGTCGAGGCGGTGCATGACGGGCGTCGAGAGGATGCCGTGCACGACGACCGACACGAGGATCGTCAGTGCGATGGTCGACCACATCCACCGTTCCTCAGCGAAGGCGTGCTCGCCGCCGGCGTAGGCGAGGTAGTAGAGGCAGCCGACGCCGCGCACGCCGAAGAACGACGTGGCGAGGGCCTCGGCACGGCTCAGGCCTCCGGGCAGGCGCTCGTCGCGACGACGGACACCGAGGCTGATCCAGCCGGCCAGCGGGCGCACGACGAAGACCAGGGCGAGCGCGATGACGATACTGCGCCCGTCGACCTGGGCCAGCAGGCCGTTGGTCAGAGCCATGCCGAGCACGAGCAGGATCATCAGGGTCAGCAGCCGCTCAAGGCGCTGCACCACGCCGTGCATGAGGTCGTGGTAGGCGCTGCTTCGCTTGCCGGCGCGGATGGTGACGCCACAGACGAAGACGGCCAGGAAACCGTAGCCACCTACGATCTCGCTGAGACCGTAGGTGGCCACGAGCGCGGCGATGGCGAGGAGCGGTTCGCCCTGCTCGGCCAGGCGAAGCGAGCGCTGCGTCGCGTTGAAGGCAACCTTGCCGAGCACCCACCCGACGACGAGACCGACCGCCACACCGAGGGCGATCTTGCCGACGAGCTCCCACGCCAGCCAGCGGGGGAGCCAGGTGACGACCGAGCCGGATGCCGCCGCCGTGCCTGCCGTACCGGCCGCGAGAAAGATGGCCGCGTGCACGAAGGGAAAGGCGGTGCCGTCGTTGAGCCCGGCCTCCGAGGTCAGGGCGAAACGTACGTCGTCCTCCTCGTCGATGGTGGCCTCGTCGAGGGGGTCGTGGTCGGGCGAGCGCTGCACCTTCGGCCCCTCCACCTGCACGTCGCTGGCGAGCACCGGGTCGGTCGGCGAGAGCGCGGAGGCGAGCAGCAGCGCGGCGGCGGGAGCCACCCCCAGGGCGAAGCCCAGCCCCCAGATCGCGGCGATGGTGAGCGGCATCGCGACGGCGAGCAGACGCCACGTCGGTGACCACGACGTCCAGGTGTGCGGATGACGCAGGTTGATCGGGCGGTCGATGGCCAGGCCCACGCCCATCAACGCGACGAGCACCGTCAGCTCGGTCACGTGCTGGATCTGGGGCCGGATGGCGATGGGGTCGAGGCTCAGCCCCTCGGGCATCGGCAGCAGCCCGACGCCCATGCCGACGACCAGCAGCACCATGGCGGCCGAGACCGCGTACCGCTCGAGCAGCGAGGGCAGCACGACGGCCAACAACAGGGCGATACCAGCAATGAGATAGACGGCGTTGGTCGACACGGTGGTGAGCGGTTCCGATCACCCGCGAGCCGATGGGACCGACGGGATAGACGAGGACCGCCTCACAAGGGCGGTCGGGCGGGGACAGCAGACGGCATCCGGCCCGAGGTCCCTGACCACAACGCGGCTGAGCGGCTCGTTCTTCCGCGGTCACGATGCTGCTCCGACACTGAGCATCAGCAGGGACAGGTTGGGTCGGTTGGCCACTCTCATAATGATTGTTCTCTCAACTGTCCGCAACCGGAGTCAGCGGCCGGGTGCTCGCTACGTCACTGATGCGCCCCATGCATCAGCGACGTAGCGTCGGGTGGGCCTCGGGCTCGAACGCGGGATCGAATCGTGCCCCATGCCTGCTGCTCGTCACGCTCAGAACGCGGTGCCGGTGCGCCGCGCCGGGTGGCGTCCGCCGCACGAGCCGCACGAGCCGCACGAGCCGCACGCCGGGGGACGGTCGGACGTCGACGTCCTTCCACACAGCCGAGCTGCACGTAGAGGCCCTCGGACCGGTGGCCAGCGGTCACACAGATCGGAGCCAGTTCGAGCTTCATGTTCATGGCTGACCGTGACAGACGGTGAGGAGGCGATCAGAACAGGTCGAAGAACCGGTCGAGCACGCTGGCGGAGAAGGTCAGGCTATCGATCGGGACCCGCTCGTCGATGCCGTGGAACAGGGCCCAGAAGTCGAGCTCGGGCGGAAGGAGCAGGGGGTTGAAGCCGAAGCACTCGATGCCGAGGCGCTGCAGGTGGGTGGCGTCGGTGCCGCCGGCGAGCATGTAGGGGGCGACGACCGCCGTTGCGTCTTCGGCGGCCAAGGCGCCCTGGGCCGCGGCGAACAGCGATGCGCGACTGCCCCCCGAGCGGGCGGTCAGACCCTGCGTGCGAGCCAGCTCGCGCACCTGCACCCGGTCGCCCAGGGCGGCGTGCAGCTCGCCGAGAAACTCCTCCCACCGGCCCGGCAGGTAGCGACAGTCGAGCTCGGCCCAGGCTCGGCCGGGGATGACGTTGCTCTGGTAGCCGGCTGCGGTGCGGGTGGGGTGGGCCGTGTGCTGCAGGCTCGAGGCGACGTTCCCGGCCTCGGTGCCGAGCACGCCGAGCCCGGCCGCCGGTCGAGCCGCGTCGAAAGGGATGCCCGTCAGGTCGCCGACCAGCGTCAGCAGCTGCTCGACCTCGGGCGTGAGGTGAGCGGGAAAGCGGTCCATGGTCAAGCGCCCGATCGCCTCGGCGAGCACCCGTACCGGGTTGTCGTCGAGCACCCGAGACGCGTGGGCGGGTCGGCCGGTGACAGTGACCTCCATTGCCGCCCAGCCCTTCTCAGCAATATGTAAGGGATAGAGACGCTGCCCCGGAGGGAGTGGGACGCTCCACCCGCCACCCTCACCGATGGCGGTACGCACCCCCTCGAACAGCTCCGGGTGCTCGCGCACCGCCCACTCGGCGCCGAGCGGGCCCGCGTTCTCCTCGTCGGCGAAGAAGGCCAGCATCAGGGGCCGCTTCGGCAGCCGGCCCGTTCGCAGCCGGTCGAGCACGATGGTCACGACCGTGGCGATCATGTTCTTCATGTCGACGGCACCGCGCCCCCACACGTAGCCCTCCCGCACCTCGCCCGAGAGCGGGTGCACGCTCCATTCGTCGGCCCGCGCCGGAACGACGTCGAGGTGCATCTGCACCAGCAGCGGGTCAAGGCCC
>JBBSTU010000259.1:0-4461 GCA_038235595.1 Actinomycetales bacterium
CGACGACGGGTCGGTCGACCTGTTCGACTCCGAGTCCCCTGAAGCGGCCGAAGAGCTGCTCGGCTTTCCGACCGACCTGCCCGACCTCATCGGCGAGGAGGACGCCCTCGCGATCGCCGCCGAGATGCAGGCCGGCTCGACAGTGCTCATGCTCGCCTGGGAGAACGTCTGGGCGGTCGAGATCGCCTCTGCCATCAGAGACCTCGACGGGCAGCTTCTTGTGATGCAGCGGTTGCCACACCAAGACGTCACCGCGGCCCTGCAGGCCCGCGACGAGATCACGAAGGAGCAGTCATGAGACGACGACGAGGACGACCCGGCCTGATGGGTCTGGCTGCTCGTACGGCCGTGGTAGCCGGCACCGCGAACGCCGTCAGCGGCTCGATGAACCAGCGAGCGCAGGCTCAGTCACAACAGGCGGCCGATGCCCAGGCCTTCCGGCAGCAACAGGCGGCGGCCCCGGCGCCGGCCGCACCTCCGCCTCCCCCACCCCCAATGGCGGCCGCTGCCGGCGACGGGGTCATCGAGGCCCTGGAACGACTCGCCTCACTGAGGTCCCAGGGCATCCTGACCGACGAGGAGTTCGCGCAGCAGAAGGCCCGCGTCCTCGGCGGTTGACCGGGCCAAGATGAACCTCCGGCGAACAGTGGGTCAAGAGCCTTGTGAGTGCTCAGACAGGGCCCGAACACTGGCTGCGTGACCTCTGAACTCGTCGTGCTCGTCCTCGTCGTCATCACGGCGCTGGGTTTCGACTTCACCAACGGCTTCCACGACACCGGCAACGCCATGGCCACCTCGATCGCCACCGGTGCCCTGCGCCCCAAGGTGGCGGTGGCCCTCTCGGCGTCGCTCAACCTCCTCGGGGCCTTCCTCTCGGTCGAGGTGGCGCTCACCGTGACCAACGCCGTCATCAAGATCCAGGACAAGTCAGGCGCACCGAAAGCCGAGTTCCTCGCCGGCGGCGGCAGCGCCCTGCTCATCATCGTGATGGCGGGGCTGGTCGGCGGCATCGTCTGGAACCTCGTGACCTGGCTCGTCGGCCTGCCCTCCAGCTCGTCGCATGCCCTCTTCGGTGGCCTCATCGGCGCCGGGATCGCCGGGCTCGGCTTCGGCGGTGTCAACTGGGTGGGCGATGGCAGCAAGCTCGACGGAGTGGTCGGCAAGGTGATCCTTCCGGCGCTCCTCTCCCCCGTCATCGCCGCCTTCGTCGCCACGGTGGGCACGTGGCTCATCTACCGGATCACCGCCGGGGTCGCGAAGCGCCGAACCGAGTCGGGTTTCCGCTGGGGCCAGATCGGCTCCGCCTCCCTCGTCTCACTGGCTCACGGCACCAACGACGCCCAGAAGACGATGGGCGTGATCACGCTCGCCCTCATTGCGAGTGGCCACTGGTCACAGACCGGTGAGATCCCCCTGTGGGTCAAGTTCTCGTGTGCCCTAGCGATCGCTGCCGGCACCTACCTCGGAGGCTGGCGAATCATCCGCACCCTGGGCAAGGGGCTGGTCGAGATCTCGAGCCCGCAGGGCATGGCTGCCGAGAGCAGCTCGGCCGCCGTCATCCTGGCGTCCAGCCACCTCGGTTTCGCCCTGTCGACCACCCACGTCGCCACCGGTTCGATCCTGGGTTCGGGCGTGGGGCGGCCGGGCGCCGAGGTGCGCTGGAGGGTGGCCGGCCGGATGGCGGCCGCCTGGCTCATCACGCTGCCCGCGGCCGCCCTCGTCGGGGCGGTGATGTGGTTCGTCGCCCACTCGATCGGCGGGGCCGCCGGCGCCGTCGTCGTGTTCGCGATTCTCGTCGTCGCGTCGGTCGGCATGTGGCTTCGTTCGCGCCTGCAGCCCGTCGGCGCCCACAACGTCAACGACGAGTGGAGCGGGCCGACCACGACCGCCGTCCAGCCCAGCGTCAACGCCTGAGGCCCTGCGAGATCGACAGATCGACAGATCCACAAAGAACCTGAGAGACAAGGACCTTCGCGATGCACAACCTCTCCCTCGCCCTGGAGGGCGCCTGGCGCGTCCTGGTCGTCGGGCTCCTGCTCGGCGCCGGACTGCCCGCCGTCTTCGCCCTCGGCATCCGGTCGCTCGCCATGACCGGCGGTGGCAGCTCGGCGACGGCCGGCGACGAGCCGGTCGACGCCCCCGCGAGCACCATCGGTAAGACTCTCGCCGCATTGTGCTTCCTGCTGGTGCTCGTGGGGGTCGCGCTCGGCATCACCTTCATCGTCGCCTCGGGCTTCGGCAAGGCGCTGAGCTTCGAGCACGTCTACCCGACGCTCATCGACCAGTGAGGACGACCCGACCATGAGCATCGAACAACGTCAGACCGTTCCCACCCGCATCCTCGACTGGCTGCGGGCCGGCTACCCGCAGGGCATCCCCGTGCGTGACTACGCGGCCCTGCTCGGCGTGCTGCACCGACAGCTCACCGACGACGACGTCAGCGCGATCGCGGCCGACCTGGCCCAGCAGGCTGACGCCAGCGACTCGGTGGTCACCGAGCACGACATCCGCCGGATGATCCGTGAACACGCTTTCCAGTCGGCGGCCCCCGACGACATCAGCCGGGTGTCGGCCCAGCTGGCCCAAGGCGGTTGGCCGCTGTCGAACGACCTCGACACCTGACCCGGCTCGGGCGGGCGACGTCGCTGGGTGCCGCCTGGTGTGCATCTGGCACCGGTGAACGCGAGGAGGTGCCAGACGCACAGCCTGTTGTGCGCCCGGCACCTGCGTCGGCTCAGAGGTGCCGAACGCGCAACGCCCGGCGCCGGAGCCGGAGCGCGAGGCCCCCTCAGCGGCATCCAGACCATCGGCTTTGGATGCCGCTGAACCTGAGCTCTGTCAGTCGCCTCCCAGGCGGGCCTTCTCGTCGTTCACCCAGGCCGAGAGCAGGCCACCGAAGTGGGCCATGAAGTAGTCGTGCTCGTGCGCCGGGTAGGTCGTGACGACCGTCGACTTGAGCAGGTGGTCGAAGTCGTCAGACTGCACCCACTCGAGCACGGCCCCGTCGAGGTGCGGCAGGAACTCGTCACACCAGGCCCAGTACGCCTCGGTCTCGAAGTACTCGTCGGCGATGGCGAGGTAGGCGTCGAGCTTCTGCTCGTCAGAACGCGACTCGTCGTCGGCGATGTCGAAGTAGCGACGCATCTCGAGGTCCATCGGGCCTCGACGACCGTTGACGAGGCAGTAGGCCGACCACCGCACGAGAGCCTTGATGGCCCAGGGGAAGTAGTAGTGCAGCGACGTGACGGCCACGTCGGGGCAGGCGTTCGCGTAGTCGATCGGGTAGACGTCGTCACCGGCGACGAGCATCTCGCACGAGTTGAACTCCCAGCCGAACATCGCGTTGACGATGCGGCTGATCGCGGCAGTCTGCTTGCCGGCCGACGGGCTGAGGAAGTTGTGGGTCACGGCGTACCGGTTGTGCATCGGCTGCTCGGGCCGGAAGTCCATCACCATCGTCTCGGGGCCGATCGACAGAGCCCGGGCGAAGTGCTGGTACTCGACGGTCGACTGCAGGTGCATGAGCATCTCGCCCGACTCGTCGTAGGCCTTGACGAGGTCGGCCTCGTCGTTGATGCGCGACACCCCCCGCCAGCCGCCACCATCGAAGGGCTTCATGTACATCGGGTAGCCGAGCTGGTTGGCGATGGACTTGAGGTCGAACGAGAGGTTGTACTTGGCCGACGTGTAGGCCCAACGTGAGTTGTCGACCGGGTTCTTGTAGGGCACCAGCCAGGTCTCGGGAACCTTCAGCCCCAGACGCATCAGGGCGACGTAGGCACTGTGCTTCTCCATCGACTGGAAGGTGAACGGGCTGTTGAGCAGGTACGTGTCGTTCATCAGCGCGGCCTTCTTCAGCCACTCGCGCGGGTGGTAGTACCAGTAGGCGAGGCGGTCGATGACGAGCTCGGTGCGCACCGGCTGGCGCAGGTCGAAGGGCTCGATGGTGAGCCGCTCACTCGTGAGCTCATGGGTGACGCCGTCGGCGCCGGTGATCGGGCCGACCAGTCGCAGCAGCGCCTCGAACGCGGTGGGCCAGTCCTCCTCCGCCCCCAGCAACAGGCCGATCAGGTGGGTCTGGGTCTGCGACGTCTCGGTCATCGTGCGTCTCCTGCCTCGTGTTGCGTTGCCGGTGCCCGTCCGCCGGGGACGGCGCCGGGACCAATGCGGTCGATCCTTGCAAACCTTGGGCGATCTGTCGCCGTCGCGTCCGCGCCCGTCGCGAATGAGCTGCGCCAGCGGTGGTCGGGCTCGATCGTGCGGTCGACCAGGGCCGGCAACACCCGGCCCACCGCGGCCCGCCACTGGGGCCAGTCGTGGCCCCCCGGAACGACCGCGAGGTCGAGGGTCTGCCCCAGCCGGGTGAGCGTCTGCGCCATCTGACGGTTGTTGGCCAGGTTCCCCTCGTCGGCGCCACAGGTCATCGCCACCACCGCGTCGCCCCGTGGCTTGCGGGCCTGA
>JBBSTU010000260.1:0-4447 GCA_038235595.1 Actinomycetales bacterium
ACCCGGGAAAGCGATGCGACGGATGCGTGCAGATGCCCCCCGGCACACTCTCCCCCGATTCAGGAGAGTTCCACCGTCCGTCACCAGTAAGACGACGCCAGGGCCATTTCATGACAGGTGGATCGTTGAGAAGTTTCAGCGCGATTCCTCGCGGCAACGGTTACGGCCCGCTCTCCCCAGTGGTCCCCTCCACGAGACCACTGGGGAGAGCGGAACCTTGTCACCGACGCGTCCACCCAGGGATCCCTCCCCTGACTTAGCAGGAGCCTGGCCCGAGACCGAAGTCCACGCCACGTGGCATGGCTATATTGGACGACACCAGCGGGCACGCTGTGTGCAGAACGGCGAAATTGGTACCAGTTCCTGACGGTGGGTGCCGCATCATGATCAGGTGATGCCTCGATGACGCGCCGTTGGCTCTTCGGCGACCAGCTCGGTCCGCACTTCGACGTCGGCCAGGCTGGGGTGCTGCTCATCGAGAGCCGCACCGCGCTCACCCACCGGCGCTACCACCGCCAGAAGCTGCACCTCGTGCTGTCGGCGCTACGACACCGCGCCGCGGAGCTCGGCGAGAGTGCCGTGTTGGTCCGGGCCGCGACGTACACGGATGCCCTTCGTCAGCTGGGCGAGCCGGTGCGCGTCTACGAACCGAGCTCATACGCCGCCGACGACCTGGTGCGCCGTCGCGTCGTCACGGGTGAGGTCGAGGCCGTCGACCCGACCCCGGGGTTCAGCCTGCCTCGAACGGAGTTCGCCCTCTGGGCCGGTGACCGTGGCCGGCTGCGTATGGAGGAGTTCTACCGTTTCCAGCGTCGGCGCCTCGACCTGCTCGTCGAGGGGGTCGGCGGCACCGAGCCCGCAGGGGGCCGCTGGTCGTTCGACGAGCAGAACCGTGAGCCGCCGCCGAGGCACGTCGAGACACTCGACGTGCCGTCTGCCTACCGGCCACGTGAGTCTGACATCGACGCGGGGGTGCGTGACGACCTCGACCGACTCTGTCGCGACGAGGGGCTCGAGACGGTGGGCCACGACGGTCCGCGGCTGTTCGCGGCGACCCGCCGTGAGGCTCTCGCCGCCCTCGAGCGGTTCGTCACCGAGCGGCTCGGCGCGTTCGGTCCCCACGAGGACGCGATGCTTCGCGGCGACTGGGCGATGGCCCACAGCCTGCTGTCGGTGCCGCTCAACCTGGGGCTGCTCAGCCCGGTCGAGGTGGCCGAGCGCGCAGTGCGGGCCTACCACGAGGATGCTGTGCCGTTGGCCTCGGTCGAGGGGTTCGTTCGTCAGGTCGTCGGGTGGCGTGAGTACGTGTGGCAGCTGTACTGGCACTTCGGGCGCGAGTATCGCCACCGGAACGCGCTCGGCGCCGACTCCCGAGTACCCGACTGGTTCGACGAGCTCGACGCCGACCGGGTGGATGCCGCCTGCCTCTCCGACGTGCTCGGCGGCGTGCGTGACCGGGGCTGGGTGCACCACATTCCCCGGCTGATGGTGCTCGGAAACTGGGCGGCGCAGCGTGGCTATGATCCCGATGCTCTCACCGAGTGGTTCCAGACCAGCTTCGTCGACGGCTACGACTGGGTCATGCCCGCCAACGTCGTCGGCATGAGCCAGCACGCCGACGGGGGCGCCATGGCGACCAAGCCCTATGTCTCCGGCGGCGCGTACATCAACCGGATGAGCGACTACTGCGGTGGATGCCGGTACAACCCCAAGAAACGGGTGGGTCCCGACGCGTGTCCCTTCACGGCCGGCTACTGGGCCTACCTCGACCGCAACGCAGAGCTGCTCTCGGGCAACAACCGCATGGCCAGGCCCTTGCAGGGGCGGCACCGACTGGCCGACCTGACCGAGCTGGTCGAGCAGGAGAGGTCGCGCGGAGACGACCCTCCGTGACACCCCGCTGACCCCAGCCCTGCCCCGGCTGGTGCCCTACCTCGGCGTCGTCTCGTTCGCAGCGTCGACGCGAGTCGGGTGCCGGATCGGTGAATTGCTGCACGGCCCCGGTTGCTCAGCGCTACCGTCGGCGCTATGCGACCTCTGCGGGTCAGCCTGGCGGCGGCACTGGCGGTCGCCCTGCTTCCCTGGCTGGTCCCGTCTGCCACCGCTGCCGCACCGGGATGGACGCAGGTGTCGACCAAGGCCACCGGCGGCATCAGCGGGCTGGCCCCCGCGCCGACCGGCTGGGTGGTCGTTCGAGACAACAAGAAGGTGGGCCAGAACCGCATCGCCTTGCTGAGCGACACCGGCGCGGTCAGCGAGCTCAGCTGGCCAGGAGCCCAGCCGACCGACCTCGAGGCGCTGTCCTCCGTTCCGGGTCAACCCGCAGGGTATGCCGCTCTCACCAGCGCCGGTACCGGGTACCTGCTCACGGTCATCGGCTCAGACGTCACCGTCAACCGATCCTTCACCGTTCCCCGAGGAACGGCCAACATCGAGAGCTTCACGCTGACGCAGATCGTCGACACGACGGTCGCGGTCTGGGCGGTGCGCGGCTCCACCTCCTCTCCGGCCAAGGTCTTCGCCGCCGGCTTCACCCCGGCCACCGGCCAGTTCGGGCCGGTGGTGACCGGCCGGGTCACCGTTCCCTACCCGACCTCAAACGTGCGACAGATCGCTGACCTCACCACGAGCGGTGGCCGGCTGCTGGCCTCAGCGACCTCCGACCCCGGCGCGTCGGGCCCCTTCACCGCCGCCCTCTACGACCTCGGAACCGTCTCCACCACGTCCGGGCGGGCCGTGCTGCGTCTGCAACCGCCCGTGCAGCTGGGTGTCTACGACCACAAGGTCGAAGGCATCGCCTGCTCAGGCACCACGGGGTTGCTCGGCTCCGACGATGAGAAGCTGGGCGGCTGGACGAGAACAGAGTCCTTCTGCGGTTGAAGCATCTGCTTGAGGTGGAGGTGCCCACCGGCGCCGAGCTGGTCGAGCAGGAACAGGCTCGAGGCGACCACCCGCCCTGAGCGAGCCACCGGGATCCGGCCCGTGCGCCGCCTTCGCGTCTGGCACCCCCGAAGCTCCAAAGGTGCCAACCGCACAACCAGCCGTGCGTCTGGCACCCGCCTGGCTCCCGGGGTGTCAACCGCACAACCAGCCGTGCGTCTGAGACGTGCGAGGCTCCACCGGTGCCAAGCGCATGACGTCAGGCGGGTGCATGATCGCGGTCGAAGCCGCGTCAGGCGGAGCCGAGTGGACCCGCCACTCGCTTCGCTTCGTCAGGGTCAATGATCGGGACGGAGTTCAGGCGGATCGCTACGTCACCGATGCACTGGGCACATCAGTGACGTAGGAACGCCGGGGACGGGGATGCACCCTGGCACGGCTGGGCAGCCAGACGTCAGCCCCCTCACGGTCCAGTCGTGCGGGCCACTGCGAAGGTGCGGGTGAAGGGGAACAAGACGCCGAACGGCCTTCTTGGATAAGCCTTCTCGAGCTCCGCCTCATAGTCGGCGACGAAGGCCTCCCGCTCTGCGGGATCGGTGAGCACCCCGAGAACCGGGCGTAGTCCCGTTCCCTTGACCCAGTCGAGCACCGGATGGGTACCGTCAGCCGGGGGCGGCAGCACCTGCAGGTAGGTCGTCTGCCAGACGTCGACGTCGGCGCCGACCTCGAGCAGCAGGGCTGCGTACGTCTCGGGAAGAGCAGTGCCGGCGGCCCGGTCGAGGCCGGGGCCGAGGTCGTCTGCGCGAGAGTGGCGAGCGGCGACCTCACGCATCAACCGGTGCGACGGGGCGTCGAAGTTCGCGGGTACCTGCATGGCGAACGTGCCACCGGGCGAGAGGGCGCTGACCCACGAGGGAATCAGGCGCAGGTGGCTCGGCACCCACTGCAGCGTCGCATTGGTCACGAGCACGTCCACGGAGCCGCTCGCTGCGGCTCCGTCCCAGTCCTCCGCCGCGGCCTGCACCCACTCGACGCGGTGACCGGCATCCCCGGCCCGCGCCGCGTCAAGCATCTCGGCCGAGCTGTCGACGCCCACCACGCGTGCGTCCGGCCACCGATCGGCAAGGGTCAGGGTGAGCTCTCCCGGGCCACAGCCGAGGTCGACGACGACCTCGGGGTCGACGGCGTCGATCCGAGCCACGAGCTCGTGGAACGGGCGATCGCGAAAGCCTCCGAAGTGGGCGTACTGCGCGGGGTTCCACGCCGACGCCTGCGGGGTCACCTCGTCATCGCTCTGTCGGTCGGTCATGGGCACCCTTCCATTGTTTGATGTCAAGACTCTTGATGCCCACTACAGTCGACGTATGAGCTTCCATCGACCGCCCGTCGATGACGTGGACGAGATCGTCTCGGCCTGGCGTCGCGAACGACCTGACCTCGATGTCAGTCCACTCGAGGTTCTCTCGCGGGTGTCGCGCCTGGCCCGTCGGCTCGACCTGGCCCGGGGGTCAGCCTTCGCCGAGCACCTGCTCGAGGGGTGGGCCTTCGACGTACTCTCGGCACTTCG
>JBBSTU010000261.1:0-4446 GCA_038235595.1 Actinomycetales bacterium
CGGCGCTCGTCAGTCGCGACGGTAGAGGTCTCGGGTGTAGACCTTGTCGGCGACGTCCGCGAGCTCATCGACGTAGCGGTTGGCGACGATGACCTCTGACAGGACCTTGAACTCCTCGAGGTCGCGCACCACCCGGGAGTGGAAGAAGGTGTCGTCGGGCAGCGAGGGCTCGTAGACCACGACCTCGACCCCCTTGGCCTTGACCCGCTTCATGATTCCCTGAATGCTCGAGCTGCGGAAGTTGTCAGACCCTTCCTTCATGGCCAGGCGGTAGAACCCGACGACGTCGGGGCTCCGGGCGAGGATCTCGTGCGCGACGAAGTCTTTACGGGTGCTGTTCGAGTCGACGATCGCGCGGATCAGGGTCTGCGGCACCTGGTCGTAGTTGGCCAGCAGCTGCTTGGTGTCCTTGGGCAGGCAGTAGCCGCCGTACCCGAACGACGGGTTGTTGTAGTGGGTGCCGATGCGCGGGTCGAGGCCCACCCCTTCGATGATCGCCCGGCTGTCGAGGCCGTGGGTGGCGGCGTAGGTGTCGAGCTCGTTGAAGTACGCGACCCGCATGGCCAGGTAGGTGTTGGCGAATAGCTTGATCGCCTCGGCCTCGGTCGGGCTGGTGAACAAGATCGGGGCCGGCTCGTCGGCTCCCTGCAAAAGCAGGTGGGCGAACACCTTCGCCTCCGGGGCGTCCGAGCCCATCACGATGCGGCTCGGATGGAGGTTGTCGTGCAGGGCCTGGCCCTCGCGCAGGAACTCGGGCGAGAACACGATCCGGGCACCGGACATCCGCGACACCAGACCGGCGGTGAAGCCCACCGGGACGGTCGACTTGATCACGATCGTCGCGCCGGGCGCCAGGCGCACGGCATCCGCTACAACATTCTCGACCGAGGAGGTGTCGAAGTAGTTGGTGCGCTCGTCGTAGTTCGTGGGTGTGGCGACGACCACGAAATCAGCGCCGTCGTAGGCGTCTTCGAGCTCGGTGGTCGCCCTGAGCGACAGCACCGCCGTGGCCAGGTGCTCCTCCAGCTCGGCCTCGACGATAGGCGAGCGTCGCTCGTTGACCAGCTGCACGCGGTGGGCGTCGACGTCGAGCGCGACGACCTCGTTGTGCTTCGCCAGCACGACGGCATTCGACAGGCCCACATAACCCAGGCCGACCACGGTGATCTTCACGCCCACAGCCTAGGACGTCGCTACGGTGTCGCAGTGCCGGCGGTGCCGGTGGCTGAGCACACGAACGACCAGAAGCGATGCACGTCATCAGCTGACTCCACCCCGATCGGGGCGTAGTGGGTCGCGCGCCGGCGCCGGTCGTTCCAGAACCCGCCGTTGCCGATCGGCTCGTCGGTGGCTGCCAGCCAGACCGCCGTGTCGGCGCCCTCCTCATCGTCGCGAAGGAGCGGAGCCATCACCTTGGCGAACCGTGGGAGCCCGTCGGTGACGCCTGGGGTGTCGGCCCAGCCGGGGTGCATCGCGTGTGCGACCACCCCCCTTCCGGCGAGATGGGCCGCCCACTGCTCGGTGAGCACGAGCTGCATGCGTTTGGTGCGTGCGTAGGCGGTCACACCCGAGTAGGTTCCCGAGCCCTTCGCCCGCGTGTACTCCGGGTCGTCGGCGTCGAGTCGCTGCCAGTAGGCGCCACCCGAGGTGACGACGACCACCCGTCCCCCGGTCAGGATGCCGG
Organism: Actinomycetales bacterium; assembly: GCA_038235595.1. Taxonomy (GTDB): domain Bacteria; phylum Actinomycetota; class Actinomycetes; order Actinomycetales; family Dermatophilaceae; genus DSM-29435. The sequence continues at coordinate 1,685 of JBBSTU010000261.1, forward strand.
CCAGCTCGTAGGTGAGAACCTGCGGACCGAGCACGTGCGTGGCCAATGCGAGCTCATGGCCCTCGTCAGTGGTGACACGCTCGGGAGGCATCACGCCCGCGTTGTGCACGAGGGCTCGCAGTCGGGGAACGCGGGCCGTAAAGGCGCGCCCGAACTCGCGGGTCTCTGCCAGGTTGCTGATGTCAGCCACCACCGGTTCGACCAGCGCACCGGGCACGTCTCGCTCCAGCCGCTCCTGGGCCCGGCCCAGCCGATTCTCATCGCGCCCGGTGAGGTGCACCGTGGCGCCGAGACGCGCCATCCCCCGGGCGGCCGCGAGACCCAGACCGCCGCTGCCTCCCGTGACCAGCACATGCTCGCCCGCCAGTGCGTCGGGAGCCGGGTCGGGCGGCCACCAGTGGCGACGAACCATGGGCCCGATCTTCGTGTAGCCGAGAACGAGCGACTTGTCCATGAACCAGTCGAGCGCTCGAGCCGCCGGGAGGTCAGCCTTCGGGGTGTTCATGGCGCCCACCCTAGGCATGGTGCAAAAAGTCACAGTGGAGCGCATACCGGCGAGTAGGTCCCAGGTGCGGCTGCGCGCCCCGATAGGCTGACAACGTGGCCACCAACACTCTCCCAAAGGCGGGACCGGTGACGGCACGGCGCACCACGGTCTTCATGAAGCTGCTCATGGCACTGTCGGGCGCACTGTTCGTCTTCTACGTCCTCGTGCACATGTACGGCAACCTCAAGATCTTCGGGGGCATCGCTCCGTTCGACGAGTACGCCCTGCACCTGCGAACCCTGCTGACGCCCATCCTGCCCTTCGGCGGCTTCCTCTGGCTCTTCAGAGCGCTGCTGGTCATCGCACTGGTCGCGCACGCCTGGTCGGCGTTCTACCTGTGGAGCCGCGCCAAGGGCGCACGCACGAGCCGGTACGTCGCCAAGGAGGCCGCTCGGGTCACGTTGCGCAGCAAGACGATGCGATGGGGAGGCGTGGCTCTGCTCGCGTTCCTCGTCTGGCATCTGCTGCAGTTCAGCATCTTGAAGTTCAACGTCGGCTCGGGGGCGACGAACGGCAGCGAGGGGCTCCTGGTCATCTCGAGCTTCCAGGTGTGGTGGGTCGTGCTCATCTACTTCGTCGCCATGGTGGCTCTCGGCATGCACCTCTGGCACGGCGTGATGAGTGCCTCGCAGACCCTCGGGTGGGCCGTCTCGCCCCGGGCCCACGCTCGGGCGCAGGCCACGGCCACGGTCGTCGCCCTGGTCGTATCCGTGGGGTTCATGCTGCCGCCCCTCGCCATCCTGTTCGGCTTCGTCAAGGGAAACTGACCAATGACCCAGACTGTCTCCAGCACCAGCACCCAGCGAGTCACGACCCCTGCGGCATCCGACCGCACCGAGGTGACCAACCGCGAGGCCGAGCCCAACGCCGGCGTCGTGCACGGTCTCTACACCGACGGTGCGCCGATCGTCGACGGCAAGGCGCCCGCCGGGCCCATCTCCGAGAAGTGGACCCAGCGCAAGTTCGACGCTGCACTGGTCAACGCGACCAACCGGCGCAAGCTGTCGGTCATCATCGTCGGCACCGGTCTGGCCGGCGGCGCAGCCGCAGCGACGCTCGGTGAGGCCGGCTACCACGTCAAGTCGTTCTGCTACCAGGACTCCCCGCGGCGCGCTCACTCGATCGCCGCCCAGGGTGGCATCAACGCGTCCAAGAACTACAAGGAGGACGGCGACTCGGTCTACCGCCTCTTCTACGACACCGTGAAGGGCGGCGACTACCGCTCTCGTGAGACGAACGTCTACCGCCTCGCCGAGGTGAGTGGCAACATCATCGACCAGTGCGTGGCCCAGGGCGTGCCGTTCGCGCGCGAGTACGGCGGCCTGCTCGACAACCGCAGCTTCGGCGGCGTGCAGGTCTCACGTACGTTCTACGCTCGCGGTCAGACCGGCCAGCAGCTGCTCATCGGCGCCTACCAGGCTCTTGAACGGCAGATCGCCGCCCGCACGGTCGAGATGCACGCGCGGCACGAGATGCTCGAGATCATCGTCGCCGACGACGGCTCGGGCCCGCGAGCCCGCGGCATCATCGCCCGCGACCTCGTGACCGGTGAGATCGAGACCCACCTCGCAGATGCCGTCGTGCTGGCGAGCGGTGGCTACGGCAACGTCTTCTACCTCTCGACCAACGCCATGGGCTGCAACGTGACGGCCTCGTGGCGCGCCCACCGCAAGGGCGCGCACTTCGCGAACCCCTGCTACACGCAGATCCACCCGACCTGCATCCCCGTGTCCGGTGACCACCAGAGCAAGCTGACGCTGATGTCCGAGTCGCTGCGCAACGACGGCCGCATCTGGGTTCCGAAGAGCGCCGACGACTGCGACAAGGACCCCCGCGAGATCGCCGAAGGTGACCGCGACTACTACCTCGAGCGGCTCTACCCCAGCTTCGGCAACCTCGTGCCGCGTGACATCGCCTCGCGGCAAGCGAAGAACATGTGTGACGAGGGTCGCGGGGTGGGCCCGAAGGTCGGCGACTTCCGACGCGGCGTCTACCTCGACTTCGCCGAGGCGATCGGCCGGCTCGGGCAGTCTGCGGTGGCCGAGAAGTACGGCAACCTCTTCGACATGTACCAGCGCATCACCGGCGAGAACCCTTACGACGTGCCGATGCGCATCTACCCGGCGGTGCATTACACGATGGGCGGGCTCTGGGTCGACTACGACCTGCAGTCGAGCATTCCCGGCCTGTTCGTGGCCGGCGAGGCGAACTTCTC
>JBBSTU010000262.1:0-4444 GCA_038235595.1 Actinomycetales bacterium
GAACGACCTCGTCGGGCAGGAACCGACCATCGCCACTCTCTCGCGAGCCGTCAACGACGAGACGGCGATGACCCACGCCTGGCTGTTCACCGGCCCCCCGGGGTCTGGGCGTTCGACGGCGGCCCGCGCGTTCGCGGCCGCGCTCCAGTGCCCCAACGGTGGGTGCGGCACGTGCATCGAGTGTCGTACGGCCCTCGACGGCTCCCACGCCGACGTCAAGGTGGTCTCTACCCAAGGCCTGTCGATCAAGGTCGCCGAGATGCGTGAGCTCGTGCTGGAGGCGGCCCTGCGACCGTCGGTCGGTCGCTGGCGCGTCATCATCATCGAAGACGCCGACCGGCTCACCGCCTACAGCGACGCTCCCGCCAACGCCCTGCTCAAGGCGCTCGAGGAGCCGACGCCGCGAACGGTGTGGATGCTGTGTGCCCCCAGCCTCGAAGACGTCATCATCACCATCCGGTCACGTTCGCGCCACGTGCGGTTGCGCACCCCCGCGATCACGGCGGTCGCCGAGCTGTTGCAGCGTCGTGACGGAGCCGACCCGGCCATGGCGCTCTACGCCGCTCGCGCCGCCCAGTCGCACGTCGGGCTGGCGCGTCGGCTCGCCCGCGACGAGGGTGCCCGCATCCGCCGGCACGACGTCATCTCGATGGCGACGAAGATCGTCGGGGTCGGGGATGCCATCGGCGCCGCGGCCGACCTCGCCCAGATCGCCGACGAGGAGTCGAGCGCGAGTGGCGCGGAACGCGATGCCGCTGAGCGGGCTCGGCTGCTTGAGCTGCTCGGTGCCGACCCGACCGCACGCACCCAGCCACCCCACATCCGGTCGCAGGTCAGCTCGCTCGAGAAGGAGCAGAAGACCCGGGCCACCCGGTTCGCCCGCGACATGATCGACCGCTCGCTCGTCGACCTCAGCTCGATCTACCGCGACGCCCTCGTCACGTCGCTGGGTTCCGGTGTGGCGCTGGTCAACCCCGACGCCATCGACAAGGTGCGGGCGCTAGCCGGCGTCTTCTCACCGGAGGGCCTGCTTGCGGCGATGGACGCCATCAACGAGGCGCGCGACCGCATCAACGCCAACGTGCCGCCGCTGCTCGCGCTCGAGGCCATGGCCCTGCAGCTACGGGTCCCCCGCGACCTCGGCGCCTGACCCTCCCCGACGGGTGAGGCTCGGGAGCCAGGCAATGTCTCGATGTCTCGATGTCTCGATGTCTCAGCGTCGCAGGCACCCGCCGAATCGGCGCCGACCGACGTCGCGGGTTACGGTTTCGGGCATGAGTCTCCGGTCGCGCACCCGCGCCGCCGCCGCCGCCGTCGCGGTGGTGACGGCGCTGTCGTTCGCGGGCGCCTGCACCACCTCGGGCCCCGACCCGGTGGCCCCCACCGGCGTCGCACCGCCAGCGACGGCCGCGCCTGACGCGGCGCTCAGCACGTTCTACGACCAAAAGCTGACATGGCGGGCCTGCGCGACGTTCGAGTGCGCCGACCTGCGCGTGCCGATCGACTACGCGAAGCCCGCCGACGGTCAGATCGACCTCAAGGTGCTCCGGGTCAAGGCGCGCGACCAGGGCAAACGGCTCGGCTCGCTCGTGGTCAACCCCGGTGGCCCGGGCGGATCGGGAGTCGACTACGCCGCGAACGCCGATGCGATCGTCGGTGACTCGGTGCGCCGCTACTACGACGTGGTCGGGTTCGACCCGCGCGGGGTGGGGAGGTCGGCCCCGGTCGACTGCCTCTCCGACCGCCAGCTCGACACCTTTCTCGGCACCGACCCCACGCCTGACGACCGGGCCGAGGAGCAGCAGCTGCTCGTCGAGGCCAAGGACATGGCCTCGGGTTGCGCGCAGAAGAACGCCAAGCTCTTGCCCCACCTGTCGACGGTCGACGCCGCCAAGGACATGGACGTGCTCCGCGCCGCGCTCGGCGACCTGCAGCTGAACTACCTGGGCAAGTCGTACGGCACCTTCCTCGGCTCGACCTACGCGGGTCTCTTTCCGCAGCGCGTCGGCCGCTTCGTGCTCGACGGGGTCGTGCCCCCTGACCTGACGAGTGCCGAGCTGGGCCTGGGTCAGGCCCAGGGGTTCGAGCTGGCGACCCGGTCGTACGTGCAGAGCTGTGTCGACGGCGGCGACTGCATCCTGGGTGGCTCCGTCGACGAGGGCATGCGGTGGATCCGCACCTTCCTCAGGGGGCTCGACGCCAAGCCGTTGCCTTCCGGCGACTCGGCGGTGCCCGAGCTGAACGAGGCGTGGGCCTCGCTCGGCCTCGGCCAGGCCCTCTACGACGAGGGTTCGTGGGGCATCCTCACCGACGCGCTCGCCGAGGCGAAGGCGGGCAGCGGCGTCGGTCTGATGAGGCTCGCCGACCAGTACGCCGATCGCGACCCGGGTGGGAAGTACACCGGCAACCTGCTCGAGGTCATCTACGCCGTCAACTGCCTCGACCGGCCCGACAGCCCCGACCTCTCGGCCTACGAGCAGTACGCCAAGGACTTCTCCAAGACGGCACCTACCTGGGGCCCCTTCCTCGCCTGGGGTGCTCTGCCGTGCGGCGTCTGGCCGGTCAAGGGTGGCACGCCACCGCACACGATCTCGGCTGAAGGCAGCAACACGATCGTCGTGGTCGGCACCACCCGCGACCCGGCCACCATCTACGAGTGGAGCAAACGGTTGCGTGACCAGCTGAGCAACGCCGTGCTCGTCTCGCGTGACGGTGACGGTCACACCGCCTACCGGCGGGGCAACGCCTGCGTCGACTCGGCGATCGACTCCTACTACGTGCAGGGCACCACCCCCAAGGACGGACTTGAATGTTGAACGGCGACCACGAGGCAGAGCCCGTTCCCCGCGACCTGCCGCAGGCGTCACCCCCGTATGCGGCTGTGCCACCGCAGTTCACGCCCCCGGTGCCGCCCTCGCGTGAGCCCGACCCGACGCCCGAGTCGGGGAGCCCGCGGCGACCGGATGCCGGCGCGTCGGCAAGCGGTGTCTCTGGCGGCGTCGCCGGTCTGCGCACCCAACGGACGTTCCCCGTCGTGACCGTCGGGGTGGTCGTCGCTCTGCTTGCTGTCGTCGCCTTCGCGGTCTGGCGCATCGGAGACATCGGCGGGTCGACGCCGGTTGCCGGCCCCACCGCATCCGTCACCCCTCCGGCGCCGCCCGCGACGACCGGCACTCTGCCGACCCCGACGTCACCCACTCCGTCAACGAGCAGCACGGCGACGGCCGACTGGGCGCCGGCCCTCAGCGCGTTCTACACGCAGTCGGTCTCGTGGTCGAAGTGCTCCGACAAGACGAAGCACCAGTGCGCCACGATCGCGGTGCCGGTCGACTACGCCAAGCCCGATGGCGACCGGTTCGAGCTGGCGCTGCGCAAGGTTTCGGCCTCCGACCCGTCGAAGCGCGTCGGGTCATTGCTCATCAACCCCGGTGGGCCGGGGGGCTCGGGCACCGAGTACGCGCAGTACGCGTCGTTCGTCTTCAGCCCCCAGGTGCGCGCGTCCTACGACATCATCGGGTTCGACCCCCGGGGCATCGGTCAGTCGAGCCCGGTCGGTTGCCTGACCGACAACGACATGGACCTGCTCTTCGCCGACGACCCCACACCCGACACCCCGGCCGAGAAGGCGAAGCTGCTCGCCGACGCGGATGCCGTCACGGCGCGGTGCGCCGTCAAGGGGGGCGATCGGGCCCGGCACATGAGCACGGCCGAGGTCGCCAGAGACATGGACGTCATCCGGGTGCTCGTGGGCGACCAGAAGCTCAACTACTTCGGCGTCTCCTACGGCACCATGCTCGGGGCGCTCTACGCCGACCAGTTCCCGCAGAAGGTCGGCCGCTTCGTGCTCGACTCGGCCATCTCGCCGAACCAGACGCAGACGCAGGAGATGACCTACGACATCCAAGGCTTCGAAAGCTCGATCGACGCCTTCACCGACTGGTGCGTGGCGCGCAGCGACTGCGCGCTCGGCACCGACCGGTCGGCGGCCCGGGGCAAGATCGTCGCCCTGCTCGACGAGGTCGAGAAGAACGGCCTGCGCACCGCCAAGCCCGGGCTTGAGACGATCGGTGAGGGCTGGGCCAGCTTCGGCATCTTCATGTGCCTCTACTCCGAGCAGAGCTGGCCGACCCTCAACCAGGGCCTGCGTGAAGCGCTCTCGGGCCGCGGCGACACCCTGCTGACGCAGGCGATGTCGGTCGTCGGACGCAACGCCTCAGGGCAGTTCGCCGCCTCGTCGTACCTGCAGGCGATGATCCCGGTGCGTTGCGCCGACTGGCCACGTAGCCCCCAGACTCCCGCGCTGGCGTCCGAGGAGGCCACGGCGAAGGCAGCGCACCCGCTGTGGGCTCGGATGACGGGTGAGCTCTACGACAACTGCAAGAGCTGGCCCACGGCCGGTCGGACCCCGAAGGGTAGGACGCTTGCGGTGGGGGCGGCCCCGATC
>JBBSTU010000263.1:0-4427 GCA_038235595.1 Actinomycetales bacterium
GCCCACGGCCTACTCGTACACCGGTCCGCCGGTTGCGATCCCCGACAGCGACGAGGCCGGCGCCTCCGTCACCATCCCGGTGGCCGGCTCCGAGTACGCGTCTGCGATCACGTTCTCGGTCGACGGCGCGACGTGCTCGACCGACATCGGGTCGACGGCGGTGGGTATCGACCACACCTGGGTCGGTGACCTGACCGGCACGCTGACCTCGCCGTCAGGCGCGACGGCGACCGTGTTCAGTCGCAACGGCGGCTCGGGCAACAACCTGTGCCAGGTCGTCTTCGACGACAGTGCCGCTGCGAGCATCACGTCGGTATTTTCCAGTGACGCCCCGTTCACCGGCACCTGGAGGCCGGCCAGCCCACTCTCGTCGTTGCTGTCCGCGCCGACCAACGGTGACTGGACCTTCACGGTCACCGACGGGGCCTTCGGAGACACGGGCACGGTTCGGGCGGTGACCCTCAACCTCACCGGCTACCTGCCGTAGCCCCACGCACCAGCGCTGGCCCCGGTCGCTTTCGCATCCGGGGCCAGCGGCATCCGGTAGGCGTGGTGCGCGGTCCGGGGGGATCGCGACCGGTCAGTCGTCGCGGTCGTCGGCCTCCATGGCGCGTTCGGCCGCCATGATGTGCAGCACGGCGTTGATCAGCCCGAGGTGAGTGAAGGCCTGGGGGAAGTTGCCGAGGTGGCGGCCGCTCTCGGCGTCGAGCTCCTCGGCGTAGAGCCCCAGCGGACTGGCCATGCGCAAGAGCTTCTCGCACAGGTGCCTGGCCTTGTCGACCTCGCCGATGAGGGCCCAGGCACTGACCAGCCAGAACGAGCAGATGGTGAAGGTGCCCTCCTCGCCCGACAGCCCGTCGTCGGTCGACTCCACCCGATAGCGCAGCACCAGCCCGTCGTGGGTCAGCTCCTCGGCGATCGCGTGAACGGTCGCGACGAGGCGCGGGTCGTCGTAGGGCAAGAAGCCGACCAGCGGGATGAGCAGCGCCGAGGCGTCGAGCCCGGTCGTGGCGTAGTGCTGCACGAACACGCCGCGGTCGTCGACCCCGTGCTGCAGCACGTCGGTCTTGATCTCGTCTGCTTCACGCTGCCAGTTGCCCGCCCGTTCGTCCTGGCCTCGAGAACGGGCGAGCTTGGCCCCCCGGTCGACCGCCACCCAGCACATCACCTTGGATGCCGTGAAGTGCTGGGGCTCTCCGCGCACCTCCCAGATGCCCCGGTCAGGTTCACGCCAGTTCTTGATGGCGTCATCGACGAAGCGGCAGAGGATGGTCCACATCCGGTCGTCCAGCCGGTCGCTGCCGCGGGTGTGCAGGTAGACGGTGTCGAGCAGGGCGCCCCAGACGTCGTGCTGCTTCTGGTCGAAGGCCCCGTTGCCGATACGCACCGGTCGCGACCGCTCGTAGCCCTCGAGGTGGTCGAGGGTGCCCTCGGTGAGCTGTCGCTCCCCGTCGATGCCGTACATGATCTGCAGGTCTTCACCGGTGCCGGTGACGTCGGCGATGAAGGAGAAGAAGTCGTCGGCCTCCCAGTCGAAGCCCAGGCGGTCCATGGCCCAGAGGGTGAGGGTAGAGTCGCGGATCCACGTGTAGCGGTAGTCCCAGTTCCGTTCTCCCCCTGGGTCTTCGGGCAAAGAGGTGGTCGCTGCGGCGACCAGTGCTCCCGACGGCGCGTACGTCAGGCCCTTGAGGGTGAGGGCGCTGCGCTCGAGGTACTCGCGCCACGGGTGGTCGGGGAAGCGTCCGCGAGCGAGCCAGTGCTGCCAGTGGTGAGCGGTCCACACCTGCCGGTTGTAGGCCCCCTCGTAGGTCGTCGGGGGCTCGTGCTCACTCCACGACAGCGCCACGAACCGGGTGTCGCCCTCCTTGACGAGCGTGCGTGCGGCCGCGCGACCGCCCTCGAACCCGACGCGCAGGTCGGTCGTGAGACGCAGCACCGGGTCGTCGTTGCCGCCCCGGGCAGTGGCGTCGGAGTAGCCCTCGCCGTTGTACTCCCACGCGGCCGGTGTGCGCCCGTAGTCGAACACGGGGCTGCAGTCGAGCGAGACCTGCACCTCTCCGTCGACACAACGGACCGTACGGAGCAGCACGTGGTCGCAGTCGTAGTCGGTGGGGGCACGCCGGTGGCGCTCGGACCGCTCGGTCTCGTGGTGCCACGGGCCGATCAGCAGCGCGTCGCGCACGATGATCCAGCCGGTCGGGGTGCCCCACGACGTCTCGAGGATCATCGTGCCGGGCAGGTAGCGCCGCGCGGCCGGCACGCGCACGTCGGCCGGCCCGAGCCGGAAGCCACCCGCGTCGCGGTCAAGGATCGAGCCGAACACGCTCGGGCCGTCCATCCTGGGCAGGCACAGCCACTCGACGTTGCCGCTCGGGGCCACCAGGGCGGTCACCTCGCAGTCGGACAGGAAGCCGTAGTCGGCAATGGGGGGATAGGTGGAGCTCCTCCGGGTGCGCCCGGTGCCAGCAGCCATGCAGACCTCCGTCAACGATGTGCGGTGCTCTCCGGTCAGGTGGTGCGATCCGGTCGTCGCAGTCTGGCCCCAAAGCGCCGCCGCGTCGAGCAGAGCGACGGCGCGGGGAACTGCCCCCACCCGTCACTCTGGTCACTCCTGCCCCGGAATCGAACCAAAGTTTGGCAACCACCGCGCGGCGGGCCCGGTCGCGACCTATGGTGGGCAAATCGGAAGTCGACGTGGCGCCGGGGGTCGGTTCACGTCGGCTTGCGAGCCGGGGGCGGCGATGCTCCCGGAACCACTCGACCAGCCTCACCGGGAGTGACCTGCTGATGCAGGAAGCGAAGCAGTCCGAGCGAGACCTCGTGGTGCTCAACGTCAGGCTCCGGGTTCGGGCCGCGCCACTCGGTGCGCTGCTGCTTCTGTTCGCGCTGCTCCCCTTTCTGGCCGGTAGCGCCAGCCCGGCCGTCAGCCAGCAGAACGTCGTGCTCGCGGCGGGCACACCCGAAGCGGTGGAGTCGGCGGCCGCCGCCATCGTGGCGGCCAACGACCAGATCACCCGGCAGCAGGCCCTGGTCGTCAGCGACGCAGTGGCCCTAGGCGGCGGCCAGATCGTCTTTCCCGAGCTGGTTCTACCGGGAACGCCCGGTGCGCCCGGAGCCTTCGGACCCGAAGGCGTGATCGTGGCCGGCAGTGCCGGACCGGAGTTCGGGAGCACCCTCCTGACCGGGTCGATCGCCGGCTCGGCGGGGTTCATCCGCCCCGTCAACGCGCCCGAGACCTCCGGCTTCGGGCCTCGCATCCACCCACTGCTCGGCCGCGCCATGTTCCACACCGGCATCGACCTCGGAGCGGTCTGCCGTACGCCGATCAGGGCAGCGGCCGACGGAACGGTCGTGTATGCGTCGACCACCCCCTCGTGGGGCAACCGCATCATCATCGCCCACTCCGCCACGCTGAAGACCGCCTACGGGCACCAGTCGAAGATGATCGCCAAGGTCGGTGACGTGGTGAAGCAGGGCCAGGTCATCGGGCTGGTCGGCACCACCGGCTGGTCGACCGGCTGCCACCTGCACTTCGACGTCATCGTCAACAACCACTACGTCGACCCCGCGCCCTACCTCGGCCTCGCCGGCACGCACGCCGCCGCGATCCCGTTCTACGCCCCGGCGCTGGGACGCTCCGGCACCTCGCCCAGCAAGCCGGCCGTGAAGGACCCCACCCCGCCGGTCATCGACGGCGACGTGCCGATCCCGACCACACCGACCAAGTCGACCGCACGGCCCGCGGCCAAACCTTCCACGACCCCGACGAAACCGACCACGACACCGCCCGTGACCAGCACTACGACGACGACGCCGCCCGTCACCACCACGACGCCCAAGGCGCCGGTGACCACGACGACCACGCCGCCCGTCACCACCACGACCTCGCCGCCGCCGGTGACCACCACGACGACCACGCCGCCCGTCACCACCACGACCTCGCCGCCGCCGGTGACCACCACGACGACCACGCCGCCCGTCACCACCACGACCACCTCGACGCCGAGTGCGATTCCGACTCCGACTCCGACTCCGACGGAGTGTTCTTCGACAGAGACACCCGGCCCTACGCCGTCCGCGGGTGACGGAGGCCAGGTCCCGACGCCCACCTGCACGGTCTCGACACCCCAGTCGGCTAAGTCCTCCGCCACGACCGTGACGGAAGCCGCGGATGCCGTGCTGGAGACGGCGTCGGAGATCGTCGCCCGCTGAGCGGCAGCCACTGCCTGGCCGGCCTACCGGGTGACGGCTCGCTCACGATTCGGCTTCGCTCTGCCCGCAATCCCGCCTGAGGCGCCTGTGACCTAGTAGGTTGCCCGCATGGACGCAGCGCAGCACGACCAGGTCGATCCGCCGACAGACCGAACCACGGGAGACAACCGCGAGCCGATGGTCGTCGTCAAAGACGTCAACAAGCACTTCGGCGA
>JBBSTU010000264.1:0-4425 GCA_038235595.1 Actinomycetales bacterium
GCCACCGCCTGCAGGTAGTAGTGGTGCAGCTGACCGGTCTGCGGGCGACGGGCGAGCTGCCCGAGCCGTCGGACCCGCCCGGCCAGTCCGTGCACGGTGTCGTCGAGGGCCTGGTCGAGCCGCGCAGCGAGGCCGGCCAGGCCGTGGATGCCGGATGCCGCGCCCTCTTCACCGTCTCCACCGTCGGGACGTCTCGCAGAGCCAGCATCGCCACTGACCCCGCCCACCAATCCGGCCAGTACCGACACGGCGCGGTCGAGGCGACGGTCGACCTCGTCGAGGCCGCGGGCCAGCGCGAGGGTCGGGTCGACGACGATGCGGTGCGCCGTCTGTTCGAGGCCGAGCCAGCCAGTGGCCCAGGCGGGTGTGGGAGTTCCCCACCGCCACACCGCGAGCCCGACCACGACCGCGATCGCTCCGGAGACCGCCAGCTCGAGGGGAGACGCGGTGACATCGGTGCTTCCGCCGACGGTGCGAGCGACGACCTCGGCCAGTGGGGGCAACGCCAGCAGGCCAAGCAGAGCGGCGCCGGCCGCCAGCGGCAGCAAGGGGGTCCACTGCCAGGTGGTCACCTCTCGGGTCCCTTGCTCCTCCTCATCGAGGTGGTCCTTCGCGTCGGCGGTCTCGACCGCAGAGGGGCGGCGCCAGATGACGACGACGATCTTGGCCGCGTAGGCCGCCGACAGCGCCGCCGCCGCGAGCCCAGCGGCATACAGCCAGGGAGACTGCTCGAGCGAGGCGGCGAGCACAGCATCCTTGGTGGCCCAGAGCGACAGTGGCGGGAGGCCGGCCAGTGAGACAGCCCCGATGGTGGCGCACCAACCGACGAGTGGCCACCGGCGAGCAACGCCGAGCAGTCCGTCGAGGTGCTTGGTGCCGAGTGCGGTCAGCCAGGCTCCCGCGGCAAGGAACAACAGCGCTTTGGTCGCAGCGTGCGCGACGAGCTGAGCGGTGCCGCCGGCGACCGACCCGACCCCGGCGGCGAGCACGACGAAGCCGAGCTGCGATCCGGTGGAGGCGGCGAGCAGCTGCTTGAGGTCGGTCTGTGCGAGCGCCACGGCTCCGAGGCCGAGCGCGGTGAGCACTCCGGCCCAGGCCGTGACGGTGGGCGCCCAGGCGGTCGCCGCGAGCAGTGGCTCGGCGCGCAGCAGCAGGTAGCCGCCCATGGCCACCATGGCCGCGGAGTGCAGCAGCGCACTGACCGGGCTGGGTCCTGCCATGGCTCGCGAGAGCCAGAACGAGAAGGGCAGCTGGGCCGCCTTGCCGAGTGCGGCGACGACGACTCCCGCTGCGATGACGTGAAGCCACGGCCCGGAGGCGGTCGGTAGTCCGTCGAGGGAGAGCCCCACCCCGCACGCGACGGCGGCGGCCGCGGCGAGGTAGAGCCCGAGGTCGGCGGTTCGCGTGGTGAGAAACGCGGTGAGGCCGGCCGAGACGCGGCGCTCCTCCCACCACCAGAAGCCGATCAGGGCGTACGAGGTCGCGCCCATCACTTCCCAGCCGGTCAGCAGGGTGGGCAGCGTCAGGGCGGTCGCGGTCAGCGAGGCGGAGGACGAGAAGAGCAGCATCAGCCCGTTGAAGCGGGCTCGGTTCTCGCGCACGTCGGCGGCCGCGAAGACGAGCACGAGCAGCGTGACCACGGCGACGGTCGGCACCACCAGGGCCGACAGGCCGTCGACCGCGAGAGCGAACTCAGACCCGGCGACGAAAGGGAAGGCGACCGTGGGGCGGCCGACGGCCACGACGAAGGAGGCGGCCACCACCACGATGGACACGACGATGGCGACCGGCGCGGCGTTGCGGCGCAGCGGGGGCACGACGATGACCAACCCGGCCGAGGCGGCGGGGAGCCCGACGAGCAACCAGAGCGCCAACGCGACGAACCCGGTGGTCGGACTGGTCGTCGCCACGCTCGAGCTCGTAGGCAGAAACGTGGGCAGGAGCGTGGTCAGGCCGGTGGCGGTGGTGTGCGTCATTCGGAGAGCTCACCCGCCATGTCGGTCATGTCGGCCTCGTGGTCACGGTGCAGCAAGGTGGCCACCGCGAAGCCCATGGCCATCTCGACCGTCATCGCCGCGATGATCACCATGAGCAGCACCTGCCCGCTCGGGTCGGGGGCCAGGAACCACCAGAAGCCCGCGGCGGCGAGGATCAGCCCGTTGATCATCAGCTCGAGGCCCATCATCACCATGACGACCACCTGCTGGGAGAGGGCCCCGTAGAGCCCGATGCTGAACAGGGCGGCCGCGATCAGCAGCACGGTCTGCAGGGTCATCGGCCCACACCGCCGCGCTGGGGGTCGTCGGGAGGGCCGCGCAGGTCATCGCCCAACCGGTCGTAGCGGCTGCGCTTGGCGGCGATGACGATGCCGGCCACGATGGTGGCGACCATGACCGGGCTCACGACGGTCATGACGAGCATCTTCGAGCCCATCAGGGCCTCACCGAGGGCCCGGGTCGTGTCACTTGAAGGCTGTCCGCGCCGGGTGGGCCACGGGATGAGTAGTGCCCCGGCAGCCAGCGTGACGAACACGGCGCTGGCCGCGGCGAGGGCCTTGCGCTTGTCGTGCACCATGCTCATCGGCATCAGCGCGGGGTTCATCCCCATGAACATGACCATGTAGACCGCCATGACGGCCATCTCCATCACCATCATCAGGATGACGATGACCCCGACGTAGTCCTGGTGCAGCGCGAGTACCTGCACGCCGACGGCCACGAACGACAGGGCCAGGGCGTAGGTGGCGCGGGCCATCGAGTCGACCACGAACACGGCCGCGCCCATCACGACTGCGACCACGGCCATCATCCAGAAGAGGATGTCGACGAACACGACTCAACCCCTCCACACAGCGACGACCGACACGATGAGCACCTGCGCGAGGGCGGCGGGTAGCAACCATAGCCAGCCCACCTCCATGAACAGGTCTGGGCGCAGCAGCGGCAGGCGGCGGCGCACCAGCACCAACGCGGTCAGCACCACGATGGTCTTGACCAGCACCCACAGCCACCCGGGCAACACCGGACCGGCCCCACCGCCGAGAAACATCGGCACCGCGAACGCCGCCCCGGCCGCGAGCAACACGTACCGGCCAGTGAGGAAGAGCAACCGGTCGAGACCCGACAGCTCGGCCAGCACTCCGCCGGCCAGGTCGGGGCCGGCCGCGGCCGCGAAGGGGCCCCACACCGAGAAGCCGAGCACACCGACGACGTACACGACGAACGCGACCGGCATCCACACGACAAACCACAGCCCCTGCTGGGCGGCGGCCACGTCGCCGACCCGCAGGCTGTGCGCAGCGATCGGAGGGGCGACGAGGGCGAACATGAGCGGCAGCTCGTAGCCGAGCGCCTGCGCCACGAACCGGTAGCCACCGACGAGGCCGTGGGCCGAGTTCGGGCCCCACCCAGCGAGCCAGACCAGCGCCCACACGCAGACGTCCATGGCGTTGAACCAGACCACCCCGACCGGGTTGTCGAAGACGGTCCACGACCCGAGCGGCACGACGATGACCATCAGGGTCGCCACGACGATCAGGCCGCCACTGCCGGTGCGCCACAACGGGGTATCGGCCTCGACCGTCGTGCGGCGGCGCTGCCGCATCAGGCGAGCCACCTCCCGCAGCGGCCGGCCCAGGCCGGCTCGGCTCGCCTCGGCGCTGCCCGTTGCAACGCCGTCGACGGTCGCGGCGAACCACGCGAGGCCCAGCACGATCGCGCCGGCGAGCACGACCCAACCGACGGGCACCAGGGTCAGAGGCGAGGTGGCCGCGTCAAGCATCCCGCGCCTCCTCGTCCTGGTGCGGGGCCAGGCCCGACGTGGTGGCGACGTCGATGGCCAGACTGGCCACGACGAGCCGAGCCGCCGCGAGATCGAGGCCGACCACGAGGCGCTCGGCCAGGGCGAGCAGCACGGGCAGGGGCGATTCAGGCGCCGCGCGGGCGTCGTCGGCGAGCTCGGCACGCGCCCGGTCGGTCAGCTTCAGCAGCCGCTGGTAGACGTCGCCGTGCAGGTGCGGCGGGGCGTTCGGCTGGTCGTCAGGACGGAGGTCTCCGATGCCGCGCAGCGACCACCTCAGTATCCGGGCTCGGCGCAGCCGACGCCGGAGATCATCCAGCAGAATGGTGCTGGCTGCGGCATCCGGCTCGTCGAGCAGCGAGTCGCGAACGTTCACGGCGACGGCGCGACCGTCGGCCCAACCCGCCAAGGCGAGCAGGTTCGCGACCTGGTCGCAGCACCAAGCCGCGCGTTCGCTCCGGCCGAGCGGGACTGGCCTGTCACCGGATTCGTAACCGGATTCGTCAAGGATGCCGGCATCGGCCGCGACCACCACGTCGCCCTGCAGGGTGCAGCGCAGCACCACCCCGGGCGGCCAGTGCGGCAACACCGGGCCGAGCGGAAGGTGGAGCACGTCCATCTCCAACC
>JBBSTU010000265.1:0-4395 GCA_038235595.1 Actinomycetales bacterium
AACCCGACCGGGGAACAGCTTGGCGTAGGTGGCGCCCAACAGGGTGTCGTAGCTGTACCCGGCGTAGTTCAGCTTCGCGTCGCCGACAGCTCGACGCAGCAGCTCCAGGTCACGGGCCACGTTGGCGGTAGACGCGTGTCGGAAACGACTGGGCGAGGTCGAGGTGCACTGCCGACCGAACGAGACGGCATCCGCGATGTACGTCCGCCCCTCGGGCCGGGTCAGGGGGTAGGCAGTCTGCAGCAGGGGTGCGGCCCCCTCCTGCTCGGCGGTGCGAAAGCAGGTGGCCGGGTCAGACCGCGCCACCCCGCGAGGATCGAACCCCAGCACGTCGTAACGAGCCCGAACAGCCGGCGTGTAGAGCGCCTCGGCCGCAGTGACGAACTCGACACCTGAAAAACCAGGGCCACCGGGGTTGGTGAACAGGGTGCCCAGACGTCGGCCCGGGCCGGATGCCGGCAGCTTGATCAAGGCGATGGTGGTCATCGCGCCTAGCGGCGTGTCGTAGTCGGTGGGCACCTCGGCCGTCGCACAGCGGAACTGCTCGAGGGGCGGCCCCGCATGAGCCCCAGACGAGCTTCGGCGTCTTCGTGCCGGGCCGGACACCGGTCGCGTGACCGGTCGGAGCCGCGCGCAGCCGATACGCTCGCCGGATGCCGCTGACGCACCCCGACCAACGTGTTCTCCTGCTCGACTCGGCATCGCTGTACTTCCGGGCCTACTTCGGGGTTCCGGAGGTGATCGGTCCGAGTGGCGTACCCACCAACGCGGTGCGCGGCCTGCTCGACATGATCGCCTCGCTCATCGAACGGGGACGCCCCACGCATCTGGTCGCCTGCTGGGACAACGACTGGCGCCCGGCGTTCCGGGTCGAGGCCATCCCCACGTACAAGAGCCACCGCCTGACTGACAGCGCTGACAGCGCCGACGGCGAGTCGGTTCCCGACGCGCTCGCGGTGCAGGTGCCCATCATCATCGACGCCCTGGCCGCCCTCGGGATCGCCCGCTTCGGCTCTGACGGCTACGAGGCCGACGACGTCATCGGCACCCTGGCCACCACCCACCATGGGGTGATGCCGGTCGACATCGTCACAGGCGACCGCGACCTCTTCCAGCTCGTCGACGATGCGGCCCAGATCAGGGTGCTCTACACGGCACGGGGCGGAGTGCGCTCCCCCGACCTGGTCGACCAGGCGTTTCTGCAGCAGAAGTACGGCGTGCCCACCGGTGACGCCTACGCCGACATGGCCGTGATGCGCGGCGACTCGAGCGACGGCCTGCCTGGGGTGGCCGGCATCGGCGAGAAGACGGCCGCCAAGCTCATCACCACCTACGGCACCCTCGCTGCGGTGCGCGAGGCCATCGCGAACGGCGACCCTGCCCTGAAGGGGGCGCAGCGGGCCCGGCTCGAGGCGGCGTCGGACTACCTCGACGTCGCGCCGCGAGTGGTGGCGGTCGCGCGCGACGCGGCCGTGCCCGACATCGAGCTCACGGTGCCGACCGCGGTCGCTGACCCCTCCTTGATGTCTCGTCTGGCGGTCGAGCACGGGCTCACGTCGTCGTTCGACCGGGTGATGAACGCGCTGCAGATCGAGTGACCGGGAACGCCGGACCCAACTCGTGAGCGGACGAGTGGGCGCGTCGCGCTTGGGATGGCGCATACTGGAGGTGATGACTCCCGCACCGGCCGCACCGCGGCGACACCTGCCCAGCAGCCCCTTCAACGCGCCGCCTGCTCGCGCGATCGAGCAGTACAGCGTCGGCGATCGGGTCACCCACGACAAGTACGGCCTCGGCACGGTGCTCGACACCGCCGAGCACACCGTCACCGTCGACTTCGGTTCCGAACGGATCCGCCTGGCGAGCCCGTACGCCAAGCTGTCGCGGCTCTGACTCCCCGACTCAACGTAGACGCGTCGAGTCGTCCGGCGGGCCTGCTGGTCCACGGCAGCTGACCCTGAACGACCTGAGAAACGCCAAGAAGGCCGGCACCCCAACGGGTGCCGGCCTTCTCGTGTGCAGGTGTGAACCTGCGCGAGATCAGATGGCGCGAACGCGCATCGCCTGCGGACCCTTCGGGCCCTGCTCGATGTCGAACTCGACGGCCTGGTTCTCCTCGAGGCTGCGGTAGCCGCCGCCCGAGATCTCCGAGTAGTGGACGAAGACGTCCGGACCCTCGGTCGGGGCGATGAAGCCGAAGCCCTTCTCCGAGTTGAACCACTTGACGGTTCCCTGTGCCATGTTTGCTCCTTCTGTGGGTGGTTGGCCGCGTGGATTCACGGCCCTGGTCGGCGATGACGCGACCACTTCCACCGAAAAGAAGAAACAGCTGCGCTCGCAATCTCGTCCAAGCGAGCGTGCGAACACGAACACCAAAAACGTCGACCAGCGCTCGAATGCTATCCCACACCGCGCCCGGATGTCTCATCGGCGTCATCGCGTGTCGCGCTGAGGTCTCACCCCCTACGCGAGGAGCCCGACCCGTCGTCTGGTGCTGTCGGCCGCGCCGGGTCAGTCGAGACGGTCGGCGGCCACGACCCCGCGCAGAACGGAGTCCGAGGCCTTGCGGGCCAGCTGGCGCAGGTGCTCGTCTCCGGCGTGGGTCAGCTGGCCGAGAAGGTCGATGACCTGCTTGCACCGACGCACGAAGTCGCCTGCGGCCAGGTCGGTGCCGCGCAGCACATCTTCCAGACGCTGACCACTCGCCCAGCGGTGCATCGCCCACGCCAGCCCGCCGTCCGGCATCCCGGTGCGGGGAAGGGCGAGCGCCCCTTCGGCGTCCTCCAGTCGCGACCACAGCTCGATCATCGCGTCGTAGGCCTCGCGCACGTCCTCGGTCGGCCATCGTGGCGTCAGCCCACCCTCATCGCGCCGTGGCTCGTGCACGAGAGTCGAGACGATGGCAGCGAGTGACGGTGGGTCGAGCCGTCGCCACAGGCCCACCCGCAGGCACTCGGCCGCCAACAGGTCCTTCTCCGTGTACAGCTGACGCAACCGCTCACCCTCAGGGGTGACCGTCTCGCCGCGGTCGGAGAGGTAGCCCATCTGCACGAGCAGGTCGCAGATGCGGTCGAAGGTCTTGGCCACGGAGTTGGTGCGCCCGTCGATCTTGCGTTGCAGCCCGTCGGTCTCGCGCCGTAACCGCCACCAGCGTTCGGCCCACCGGGCGTGGCTCTCGCGTTCGGGGCACTGGTGACACGGGTGCGCCTTGAGCTGGCGTCGTAGCTGGTCGAGCCGCTCGTCCGACGGGTCGTCAGCAGCGTGCCTGGGAGGGGGCGGGTCGAACGGCCTCGACGCCCGCAGGCCCGCGGCGAGATCGCGACGGGCCTTGGGGCTCTTGGCGTTGAACTGCTTCGGAACGCGCAGGGTTCCGAGCGCCTCGATGGGCCCGGGCACGTCGTGCAGCGTGAGCCGCCGCAGCTGGTGCTCCTCGGTAACGACCGCAGGGGAGGCCGCCTCCCCCTTACCGCCGCGGTTGGGCATCACGACCACGGCCAGCCCGCTGTGCCGCCCGGAGGGGATCCGGACGATATCGCCGATCCTCAGGCTCTCGAGCGACTCTGCGGCCGCCACCCGCACCGAGGCAGAGCGGGCCTTGGAGCCCTCCTTCTCGAGGATGCGGATCTCGTCGCGGGTCGCGGCGTAGGTGGCGAAGTCACCGAGGTGGCACTGCATCGACTCGGCATAGCCGGCGAGGGCCTCCTCGTTGCGACGCACCGTGCGCACGAAGCCGACCACCGCCCGATCCGCCTGGAACTGGGCGAACGACGTCTCGAGAATCGACCGCGCCGTCTCGCGGCCGAACTGGCCCACGAGGTTGACGGCCATGTTGTAGGTGGGCCGGAAGCTGGAGCGGAGCGGGTACGTTCGGGTCGAGGCCAGACCTGCGACCGCCGCTGGGTCAAGGCCCCGGTTCCACAGCACGACGGCGTGGCCCTCGATGTCGATGCCGCGTCGACCCGCCCGGCCGGTCAGCTGGGTGTACTCGGCCGGCGAGATGTCGACGTGGCTCTCACCGTTGAACTTCACCAGCTTCTCGAGCACCACGGTTCGGGCGGGCATGTTGATGCCGAGCGCCAGGGTCTCGGTGGCGAAGACCGCGCGGATGTGGCCGTCGGTGAACAGCTCCTCGACGATCTCGCGGAACGTCGGCAGCATGCCGGCGTGGTGGGCCGCAAAACCCCGCGAGATGCCGTCGACGAAGTCCCAGTAGCCGAGCACCGTGAGGTCGTCGTCGGCCAGGCCTTGGATGCGTTCCTCGACGACCCTGCGGTTGCGCTCGCCCTGGGCCACGTCGATGAGTCGCGCTCCGGTGCCGAGCAGCTGGCCGACGGCGCCATCGCAGCCGGCCCGACTGAAGATGAACGTGATGGCCGGCAGCAACCCGTCTCGCTC
>JBBSTU010000266.1:0-4367 GCA_038235595.1 Actinomycetales bacterium
AGGTGCGGCGGAGGGTCGCGATCCCGTCGGCGGCCGACCGTCGCGAGGCGGCGGCCGTTCCTCCGACGATGGCGGCGACCTCGGCGTGGGGAAGACCGGCCACGTGGTGGTACGTGACGCACTCGCGCTGCTTGGTCGGCAGCGCAGCCAGCGCGGCCCAGAGCTCGGTGTCGGGCAGCGCCGCTCCCGGCTGTTCGTCGGGCCGAGACGGCCGGTCGGGAAGGGACTCGACCGGCACGGCGCCCCGGGCCTGCGCCCTTCGCACGTCGATGGCCTTGCGGTGCGCGACGGTGACGAGCCAGGCCCGCACGTTGGCCTCGTCGGGCAGGTCGGGCCAGGCCCGCAGCGCCGACAGGAACGTCTCCGACCACGCGTCGTCGGCCTCGACGGGCCCGAGCACGGCCCGGCACACGCGCAGCACGACGGCGCCGTGCTCGGCGACAGCCTGGTCGAACGGATGCTTCATGCTCTGTGAACGCTCCGCCCCGCGAAAGTGTGAGGTGTGAGGTTTGCGGTCGGGCCAGCATCCCACGTCAAGAACGCCGCACCCGAGACGTGCGATGCGAGGCTGCTCAGCGAAAGCGCTGGGCCGCCAGTGATCATCCGTAGCCGACGAACGTGTCACTGACGCCTGAGAACTCGATGGCGTAGCGAGCCCCAACGGTGTCATCGTGACGACGTGCGCACCATCCACGACCACCGGCTCGGCCGCATCGAGCGCTACTACGACTGCGTGCCGCGGGCCTCGTCAAGCGCAGAACGCTGCGGCCCGTTCACGCTCTTCGTCGCCGAGGCGGGCACCGGCTGGCAGTTCTACGCCCGGCCTGAGCTGAACGGCCCGGGCGGGTTCGAGGTGGCTGACGTCGAGCGGGTGCTCGAGCGCCAGCGGCAGCTCGGCGTGCCCCGGGCCATCGAGTGGGTGGAGCAGATGACGCCCGAGCTGCTGCCTGCCGTGGTGGCGGCCGGCTACCGGGCGCAGCGCTACCCGCTGCTCGCCCTGCCCAGCCTGAGCGACGTGGAGCCCGACCCGAGGGCCCGCACCCTGCACCCGGCCGAGCCGCACCTGGCGCTCGCGGTGGGGGCGGTGGCGGCCGGCTTCCACGGGGTCGACGAGGTCGAGGCGGGTGACACCGGCATCCAGCCGCAGCTGATCGAACGCGGTGACCTCGTGGTGGTCGCCTCGTTCGAGGGCACCCGCCTGTGCGGGGCCGGGTCGGCTGCTCCGCGCGGTGACGTCGCCGAGCTGATGGGGATCGCGGTGCCACCGGGACACCGCCGCCGCGGGCACGGCACCGCCATCACCCGCTCGCTCGTCACCGCCTGCCGCGACCGTGGCGTCGAGCTCGTCTTCCTCTCGGCCGCGTCGGATGCCGCAGCGGAGATCTACCGGCGGGTGGGTTTTGTCGACGTCGGCACCGCGTGCATCCTCCAGGTGACCGACTGACACAGCCGCCCGCCGCCAGCTGCTTCGCTCAGATGGCGGCTCGGTCAGAAGAGCCGGCCGGCCGCCAGGGGTGGTGACTCCTCCAGCGCCAGCAGAAGACGTTTGCGGCCCAGCCCTCCCGCGTAGCCGACCAGCGACCCGTCGGCGCCGATCACGCGGTGACAGGGAATGACCACCGCGATCGGGTTGCGCCCGTTGGCCGACCCGACCGCCTGGGCGAGACCGGCGCCTCCGAGGCCACGAGCCAGCTCGCCGTAGCTGCGCGTCTCGCCGTAGGGGATCTCGAGCAGCCGGGCCCACACCCGCTGCTGGAAGTCGTTGCCGCGCGGCGTCAGCGGAAGGTCGAAGGTCGTGCGCTCGCCGGCGAAGTACTCCTCCAGCTGGGTGGCAGCCGACGTGAACGGCTCGGCGGCAAGGTCGCTCAGCGCGCCGAAGAGCGCCGGGTCGTCGGGGCGGTGCGCAGCGGCATCCATGAGCAGGTGGGTGATGGCCCCATCGTGGGCGACGACGGTGAGGGCGCCGATGGGGGAGTCGACGACGACGTGCTGGGGGCTCATCGGTGGCGACCCGTCACGTCGGTGGGGCGCCGTCGCCGGCCGCCTCGTCGGGGTGGCCCCGGTGGGCAGCGAGGATGTCGTCGTGGGTGGGCACCGGGAACTCGGCCGCGTAGTCACCGTAGGCGCGAGGGTCCTCAGACGGTTCCAGGTGGCAGGTCAGCACGACGTCGGGGAAGGGCAGGCGAACGGCAGCCTCGACCTCCTCGACGAGGTCGTGCCCCTGCTGCACCGACCAGGCTCCCGGCACGAGCACGTGCACCTCGGCGAACCGGTCGTGCCCGGACTCGCGCGTGCGCAGCGCGTGGAAGTGCACCTCGTGGGACACGAACGCGGTGAGCACGTCGGCGATCACCGCGTTGTCCTCCCGCGTCATGGCGATGTCCATGAGCCCCTCGACCGACGCGCGCAGCAGCTTCCAGCCGGTGAAGACGATGTTGAGGCCGACCAGGAACGCGATGACGGGGTCGAGACGCTCGATGCCGGTCAGCGCGACGAGCAGCACTCCGACGATGACGCCGACGGAGGTCCAGACGTCGGTCATCAGGTGCTTGCCGTCTGCCGTCAGCGGCAGTGAACGGTACCGTCGCCCCGCGCGGATCAGCAGGATGCCGACCACCCCGTTCACGACGGACGCCGCGACCGAGATGCCGAGGCCCACCCCGACGTCCTCGATGGGTCGCGGGTTGATGAACCGCTCGACGGCGGTCCACATGATGACCAGGGCCGCCACGAAGATCAGCTGTCCCTCGATGGCCGCCGAGAAGTAGCCGGCCTTGCTGTGCCCGAAGAGGTGG
This sequence comes from Actinomycetales bacterium, assembly GCA_038235595.1. Lineage (GTDB taxonomy): Bacteria > Actinomycetota > Actinomycetes > Actinomycetales > Dermatophilaceae > DSM-29435. The sequence continues at coordinate 2,796 of JBBSTU010000266.1, forward strand.
TTGCTGTCGGCCGGCTTCGCCGCGACCCGCAGCACAACGAGCATGGCCACGGCGGCAACGAGGTTGACGACCGACTCGGCGGCATCCGAGAGCAGCCCGACCGACCCGGTGAGGCGCCAGGCGATGACCTTGAGGGTGATCGTGACCACGGCCGCAGCGATCGACAGGTAGGCGTAGCGGCTCAGGTTGACCGGCCGGTGCGCCCGCACCGGGGCGAGGCCAGGCGGGTCGCCTGCTGCAGAGGTCACGCCGACAGTGTCGCAAACCGGAGCGGCCCGACGCGACACGCGACCGTCTCGTGAGTCTGTCGACCGGCAGGATGCCCGGCCCAGACCGCTTCGACGGTTTACGAACCGGACGCACAGGGTAGGGCGGGGTAGGGCGTCCGGGCCTCGGCTGACCTCAAGGGTGAGCAGCTCAAGGAGGCTGCGTTGCGGGCTGGCTGGCCGTCAGACCTGGCGCAACCGCTCTGCCTGCTGCTCGGGCAGCACGTCGCCGACGAAGGCGCCCATCGCCGACTCCGACCCCGCGAGATACTTCAGGCGCCCCTCGCCACGGCGCACCGAGAACAGCTCGAGGTGCAGCCAGGCCAGGTCGCGGTCGGTGTGAACCGGCGCCTGCTGCCAGCCGGCGATGTAGGGCATGGGCGTGGAGTAGAGCCGGTCGAAACGGCCGAGCACGTCGAGGTAGACCCGGGCGAAGTCGTCGCGCTCAGCGTCGTTGAGGGCGGGGATGTCGGGAACCTGGCGCCGGGGGAAGAGGTGCACCTCCATGGGCCAGCGAGCAGCGAACGGCACGAACGCGACCCAGTGCTCGCTGTCGACCACCACCCGCACCTCGTCGCGCAGCTCGCGCTCGATGATGTCGCCGAAGAGGCTGCGACCGGTCTCGGCCAGGTGCTCGCGGGCGCTGTGCAGCTCGTGGTGGGTCTGCGGCGGCACGAACGGGTAGCCGTAGATCTGGCCGTGCGGATGCTGCAGGGTCACCCCGATCTCGGCGCCGCGGTTCTCGAACGGGAAGACCTGCTCGACCCCGGGTGAGCTCGACAGCGCAGTGGTTCGGTCAGCCCAGACGTCGACGACGAGCCGCGCCTGCTGCTGGGTCAGCCCGGCGAACGAGCCGTCGTGGTCGGAGGTGAAGCAGACCACCTCGCACCGCCCGATGCCGGGGCGCAGCGCCGTGATGCCGTCGTCGACCGAGTCGATGCCTTCGACGTGGGTCGAGAACGACGGGAACCGGTTCTCGAAGGCCACCGACTGGTACTCCTCCGAGGGCACCTCGGTGTGCCGACCGTCGCTCGACGGGCACAAGGGGCACTCGTCGGCCGGCGGCATGTAGGTGCGGCTCTGGCGGTGCGACGCCATCGAGATCCACTGCTGCGTGAGCACGTCGAGCCGCATCTGCGAGCTGGCGATCGTCTGGGGCAGGTCGCGAGGGTCGTCGACGGCAGAACGAGCAGGAGAGCCATCGACGTCGAACCAGATGATCTCGCGGCCGTCGGCCAGCAGTCCGGCTGTGCGCTGCATCCGAGCTCCTTCGCGTGTGAGGGGGTTGCGCGCCGGGCGGCGGGCG
>JBBSTU010000267.1:0-4338 GCA_038235595.1 Actinomycetales bacterium
CCTCTGGGATGCCGACCTCGAGCGGGGACTGCCGGAGAAGAACTTCCCACCCGACTTTCCGAAGATGACCGGCGAGCCACCTCGGGTGCAGCCGAGCCGCAAGAACGCGGCCAACTGGGACGAGCAGCCCTGAGCCGGTCCGCGTCGCTTCCTTCGAGGTATTCGGCCGCGCCCTGCCGCCGTTGAATACCTCGAACCGGCGAGAATGGGCAGCATGGACCTGCCCGTGCTGCCGCCCGTCGCCCCGATGCTCGCCAAGGCCGTCCCGTCGATCCCGACCGGGGCGCTGTCGTACGAGCCGAAGTGGGACGGCTTCCGGTCGATCATCTTCCGAGACGGCGACGAGGTCGAGATCGGCTCGCGCAACGGCAAGCCGATGACCCGCTACTTTCCCGAGGTCGTCGCGGCGGTCAAGGCCAACCTGCCCGAGCGTTGCGTCGTCGATGGCGAGATCGTCGTGGTGGTGGGCGACCGGCTGGAGTTCGAGGTGCTGCAGCAGCGCATCCACCCCGCGGCGAGCCGGGTCGCGTTGCTGGCGGGCGAGACCCCCGCGAGCTTCATCGCCTTCGACCTGCTGGCGCTCGGTGACGACGACCTGACGGGGATGCCGTTCGAGCAGCGCCGCACGCGTCTCGAGCAGGCTCTGGCCGGCGCCACCGCCCCGATCCACCTGACGCCGGCGACGCGCGACGCCACGACGGCAGGGGAGTGGTTCGAGCAGTTCGAGGGGGCCGGTCTCGACGGGGTGATCGCCAAGCCTCTCGACGGCGCCTACCGGCAAGGCAAGCGAACCATGTTCAAGATCAAGCATGCCCGCACGGCCGACTGTGTCGTGGCCGGCTACCGGGTGCACAAGAGCGGGCCCGAAGCCATCGGGTCGTTGTTGCTCGGCCTCTACGACGACCAGGGCTCGCTGGCCTCGGTGGGGGTCATCGGCTCGTTCCCGATGGCCCGACGCACGGAGCTGTTCGCCGAGCTGCAACCGCTCGTCACCTCGTTCGACGACCACCCCTGGGCGTGGGCGAAGCAGGAGGAGGGCAACCGCACCCCACGGGCCTCCGAGACCAGCCGGTGGAACTCCGGCAAGGACCTCTCCTTCACGCCGTTGCGCCCGGAGCGGGTCGTCGAGGTGCGTTACGAGCACATGGAAGGGGCGCGCTTTCGCCACATGGCGCAGTTCAACCGGTGGCGCCCCGACCGAGAACCTCGCTCGTGCACGTACGAGCAGCTGGAGGAGCCGGTGTCGTACGACCTCTCCGACATCCTCCCGGCCGGCTGACCGGCATCCGGCCTCGTCTGCGAGGGTGAGCGGGTGCAGAAGAGCAAGCTCGTCACGCGGCCGGCGCTGGCGGCGCTCGCGGCCGGCACCGGAGGCCTGCTCGGTGCTGCCTCGGCCACCATCGCCACCGGGGCCTACATCGCGAGGCGGGTGCTGACCCCTGACGAGCTGATGCCCGATGACGTGGCCATCACCTCCCACGACGGCCTGACCGTCACCCTCGGGGTCACTGCCGACACCGTCGTGCCGGGCCGGTACGGCCTGTGGCTCGACGGTGGTCGTGGTCACGCCCGGGTCGGCGCGGTCATCGAGCGCGACGCCCTGACCGTGACGCGGCACCTGCTCGGCGTCGACCGGGGCGAGCTGTCAGTGGGACCGGCCCGCTGGAACCAGTACTACTACAGCGACCGCCCCCGGGTGAGCCTCGGCCTACCCGACGAGGACGTCACGATCATGTCCGAGCTGGGCCCGATGCCCGCCTGGCTCGTGCGGCCGGCCGGCGAGCCGATGGCCACCGGTGGCTCTGGCGACACGGGCGGTACCGGCGACACTGGCGACACGGGCGGTCAGCGCGAGGGGGCTGACTGGGCGGTGCTCGTGCACGGCAGGGGAGCCCGCAAGGAGGAGACACTCCGGGCCGTACCCGTGCTGCGCGACGCCGGGTGGACCAGCCTCGTCGTCGCGTACCGCAACGACCGTGACGCGCCGAAGGGCCCTGACGGGCGCTACAACCTCGGGCTGTCGGAGTGGCGCGACGTCGACGCGGCGCTGCAGTACGCCGTCAACCGCGGAGCCCGGCGGGTCGTGCTGTTCGGATGGTCGATGGGCGGCGCGATCGTGTTCCAGCTGCTCTCGCGTTCTGCTCTCGCCGAGCACGTGGTGGGGGTCGTGCTGAACTCGCCGGTGGTCGACTGGGGCGACGTGCTGACCCATCACGCACGCACCCACAACCTCCCCCCACCGCTCGTGCGTCTGGCCCAGCGGCTGATGGCGTCGAGGGGTTCGAAGCGCCTGGTGGGCGTCGCCGAGCCCGTCGACGTGGCCCTCACCAACTGGGTCGCGCGAGCTGACGAGCTGCGGCACCGGGTGCTGCTGGTCGCTTCTGAAGGCGACGACTTCGTGCCCATCGGGCCGGCCGCCCAGCTCGCTGCGCGACGACCCGACCTGGTGCGTCTGGAACGCTGGCAGGTGGCGCGGCACTGCAAGGAGTGGAACATCGACCCAGAGCGTTGGGAGCGCGTCGTGACGGAGTTCGTGGCCACTCTGTGAGCCCCGAGGCGCTGTGGAGCGGTTCGGATGCCGCTCGACTAGCGCCCCACGAACCAGCGACCCATGATCGTCGAGTCGTGTTCGACGAGCAGCGCCAGCTCGAGAGTCGCGGGGCTGCCGTCGGCGCCGACGGTGCGGGGATGCTCGCCCCCGACGACATGCGGAGCGATGGTGTAACAGAGCTCGTCGACCAGCTCGGCCGCGATGCAGGAGCCGAGCAGTGACGGGCCGCCCTCGGTGAGCAGCTGGGTCAGGCCGCGGGCGTGCAGCTGGTCGACCAGCTCGCGCAGGTCGAGGGACTCGCCCCCACAGACGAGCACGTTCGCTTCGCCGAGATCGTCTCTGGCGCGGACGAGTCCGGGCGCGCGTTCGGGCATCGCGATGAGGGCCGAGCCGTCACGGTGCCCTCGGAGGGTAGGGGGCACCTCACCGCGATGGGTGACCGCGACGAGCGGCAGTGCTTCCGGAAGGCCCCGGGCGCGCCGAAGGCCGACGAGCGGCTCGGCGACCGATAATGGCGGATAGCCCTCCGCCCGAATGGTGCCCGCTCCGACGACGACGGCATGACTCGAGGCACGCAGCACCTCGAAGACCGCATGGTCGGCCGCATCGTTGATCGAGCCCGACTTGCCGTCGGCTCCGGTGGCGGCCCCGTCGAGCGAGGTCACCATGTTGCAGCGCAGCCAGCCCGCTCCGGGACTGACGTTCGCTGGCGGTCGGTAGGCAGCGAACAGGCCGGCCTGGTCGAGCTCGGTCAACGGGTCGATCCCGGACGAGCCGGAGACGAGAAGTCGCATGCCTTCAGTATGTCGCTCCCGCCTGCTCGCCGAGCCCTCGTGGTCGGCATCCCGCCGTGGGCGGACTCGTTCGGGCAGGATGAGGCCATGGGCAAGAAGAAGAAGCACGACAAGAAGTCGATCAAGGCGCGCCAAAAGAAGATCGAGTCCGACGTGGCGATCGCCAAAGCCGAGAAAAAGGCGCTCACCGCGATCGCCGAGTTCGGTTCCAACCTGCGAGCCGCGAAGGGCTTCGTGCTCGCGGACGTAGACACCCGCGCCACCCCCGGCTTCTCCGGTAAAAAGCTCGAGGGCAAGGCCGCCCTCGCTGCCTCGGAGGCCGAGCTGTCCGACCTGCTCGAACGGCTGTTCGCCGAGTCGACCGCCGGCTCTAAACGCGCGCTCTTGCTCGTCGTGCAGGGGATGGACACCTCCGGCAAGGGCGGCATCATGCGCCACGTCATCTCGGTGAACCCCCAGGGGGTCAACGCTACGGCGTTCAAGGCCCCGACCAAGGAGGAGCTGGCCCACGACTTCCTCTGGCGCGTCGAGAAGGCGTTGCCGGAGCCCGGTCAGCTCGGCGTGTTCGACCGGTCGCACTACGAGGACGTGCTCATCGTGCGGGTGCACGACCTCGTGCCCGAGCCGGTCTGGTCGAAGCGCTACGCGCAGATCAACGCGTTCGAGCGTAAGGTCGCCGCAGCTGACACCGTCGTCATCAAGGTGATGACCCACCTCTCCAAGGACGAGCAGAAGGACCGGCTTGCCGAACGTCTCGACCGGCCCGACAAGTTCTACAAGTACAACCCCGGCGATGTCGACGAGCGGTTGCACTGGGACGAGTACCAGGTGGCCTACCAGGCGGTCCTCGACAAGACCTCCACGGTGGGGGCGCCCTGGTACGTCGTTCCCGCCGACCGTAAGTGGTATGCCCGCCTCGCGGTTCAGCAGCTGCTGCTCGAGGCTCTGCGCGCCATGGACCTCCAGTGGCCGGCGGCCGACTTCGACGTCGAG
>JBBSTU010000268.1:0-4322 GCA_038235595.1 Actinomycetales bacterium
GAGGTCGCCGGGTGCCTGGCGCCGCAGGTCGGGGCCCACTCACTCATGCGAGCCCAGGGCGGGCGCGGCGTGCTCATGGGGGGCGTCGGTGGGGTGGCGAACGCCAAGGTCGTCATCATCGGTGCCGGCGTCTCGGGGCAGAACGCGGCGAACATCGCGCTCGGCATGGGCGCCGACGTCACCCTGCTCGACACCGACCTCGACAAGCTGCGAATGTCGTTCTGGCGCTACGGCAACCGGGTGCACGGGCTCGCCTCGTCGCAGCTGGCCATCGCCAACCAGGTGCAGGAGGCAGACCTGGTGATCGGTGCTGTGCTCATCCCCGGGTTCGCCTCGCCCAAGCTCGTCAGCAACGAGCTGGTCTCGCAGATGAAGCCCGGTTCGGTGCTGGTCGACATCGCCATCGACCAGGGCGGCTGCTTCGAGGACTCGCACCCCACGACCCACGACGACCCGACCTTCATGGTGCACGGCTCCGTGTTCTACTGCGTGGCCAACATGCCCGGCGCCGTGCCGCACACCTCGACCTACGCCCTGACCAACTCGACCCTCCCGTACGCCGTCGCCCTGGCCAACCTGGGGTGGCGTGACGCCGTCTCGGCCGACCGGGCCCTGGGCTACGGGCTCAACACTCACGCAGGCCAGGTCACCTACGACGGGGTGGCCGCGGCCCACGGGATGACCTCGATCACCCTGGCAGAGGCACTGTCCTGACCGATAGTGCGACGTCCGCCGGGCCGGGCCCGGCGCCATCCGCTGCAGCCGACCCGCCCACCGAGATGGAGCGTGCGGTGCGCGGTTGGATCGCGCACGTGCGGGTCGCGAAGGGTGCGGCCGCGAACACGGTGAGCGCCTACGAGCGCGATCTGCGGCGCTATGTGGCCCACCTGGCCGGTCGCGGCGTCGGCGATCCCACCCACGTCACCGAGGCCGACGTCGCCGACTTCCTCGCCGGGCTCCGAGAGAGCGGGCTCGCGGCATCCTCGGCTGCACGCACCCTCGTCGCCGTGCGTGGGTTCCACCGGTTTCTCGCGCTCGAGGGCGAAACCGTCGGCGACCCCGCCACGAATGTCGCCCCGCCGAAGCCTCCCTCTCGGCTGCCGAAGGCCATCTCGGTGCAGGCGGTCGAGCGCCTGATCTCTGCGGCCTCCGTCGGCGACACCCCGTCGGCGCTGCGCGACCGGGCCCTGCTCGAGCTGCTCTACGGGGTGGGAGCGCGCATCAGCGAGGCAGTCGGTCTCGACGTCGACGACCTCGACCTCGAGCGAGGGCCGGTCGGCGGGCCTGACGCCGAGGCGGAGGATCGTCGACGCTCCGGTCTGGTGCGACTGCGGGGAAAGGGCAACAAGGAGCGCATCGTGCCCGTGGGGCGCTACGCCACGTCAGCGGTCAGCGCCTACCTCGTGCGGGCCAGACCCGCCCTGGCGGCCAAGGGCCCCGGGGGCCCGGCCCTCTTTCTGGGGCTGCGAGGTGCCCGGTTGTCGAGACAGTCTGCCTGGGCCGTCATCCAGCACGCCGCCGACCGAGCCGACCTGCGCCAGCACGTCTCGCCGCACACCCTGCGCCACTCGTTCGCAACGCACCTGCTCGACGGCGGCGCCGACGTGCGCGTCGTGCAGGAGCTGCTGGGGCACGCGTCGGTCACGACCACCCAGATCTACACGATGGTCTCGGTCGGGCGCCTGCGAGAGGTGTACGCCGAGGCCCACCCGCGCGCCCGCTGATAAGGTCGCACCTGATCAGCGCGAGGCTGGTCGCTGCACGACGGTGCCTGGGCGGAACGGAGTTGGAGCACCCGGTGAACGAGGAGTCGCACGAGAACATGCACGATCACCGACCGGACCCGCAGGGTGGGCCCGCAGGCGCGCCGGTCACGGATGCCGGTGGGCGCGACAGCGTGCCGGCCGCGGCCGAGCCGACGACCGAGGCACCATCGACGACTCAGGCCCCATCGACGACCCCGACCCCGTCGACTGCAGCGACCCAACCCACCCTTATCGCTGAGTCGACGTCGGGGCACCTACCCGGCACCGAGCGGGCCGGGGTCGGTGCCAACGGGCCCACCGGTCGACCCCTGCCGGACTTCCCGCAGCCGGCGCCGTTGAGCAGCCACGGGCCGGCCCGCATCATCGCGATGTGCAACCAGAAGGGTGGGGTCGGCAAGACCACCACGACGATCAACCTCGGTGCGGCCCTGGCCGAGCTGGGGCGGCGCGTGCTCGTCATCGACTTCGACCCCCAGGGCGCTCTCTCGGTGGGCCTGGGCGTCAACGCGCAAGAGCTCGACCTGACGATCTACAACCTGCTCGTCGAGCGCGGCCACTCGATCACCGACGTCATCCAGCACACCCGAACGCCCAACCTCGACCTTGTGCCCGCCAACATCGACCTGTCGGCCGCCGAGGTGCAGCTCGTGGGCGAGGTGGCCCGCGAGCAGATCCTGGCGCGGGTGCTGCGCCCGGTCGTCGACGACTACGACGTGATCCTCATCGACTGCCAGCCGTCGCTGGGGCTGCTCACGGTCAACGCACTCACGGCGTCGCACGGCGTTATCATCCCGCTCGAGTGCGAGTTCTTCGCGATGCGCGGCGTGGCGCTGCTCGTCGACACGATCGAGAAGATCACCGACCGGCTCAACCCACGGCTCCAGGTCGACGGCATCCTCGCGACCATGTACGACGGCCGCACCCTGCACAGCCGCGAGGTGGTGCGCTCGGTCGTCGACCACTTCAGCGACCAGGTGTTCCACACCGTCATCAGTCGCACGGTCAAGTTCCCCGACGCCACTCTGGCGGCCGAACCCATCACCACCTACTCCTCGGAGCACTCCGGGGCCGCTGCCTACCGGCAGCTCGCGCGCGAGCTCATCGCGCGTGGTGGCGCGGCCTGACCCTCATGCCGGGCCAGAACGCCGCCGACTCTCCCGTGGCCGTCGCCGAGCGGAGTGTCCTCGACGACGGTTCCAGCGCCCCGACCCGCCCCGTCGATGGTTCAAAGGCAGCGCCGATGGTACCGGGGGGAGTGATCACGAGGCGCACCGGCGCACCCTTCGAGGTGCACCTCGACGTGTTCTCGGGGCCCTTCGACCTGCTCCTGGGCCTGATCAGCAAGCACAAGCTCGACATCACCGAGATCGCCCTCGCCAAGGTGACCGACGAGTTCATCGCCCACATCAAGGCGGCGCAGGCCATCGACGACGACTGGGACCTTGGTCAGGCCTCTGAGTTCCTCCTCGTCGCTGCCACCCTGCTCGACCTCAAGGCGGCTCGCCTGCTGCCCGGCTCCGGCCCGCAGGACGACGAAGACCTCGCGCTCATCGAGGCCCGCGACCTGCTCTTCGCGCGCCTGCTGCAGTACCGCGCCTACAAGCTCGTCGCAAAGACCTTCGCCGATCGGATGGTGACAGCCGGCCGGCTCACGCCGCGACGCGCCGGGCTGGAGCCCCAGTTCGCCACCTTGCTGCCCGAGCTGGTGATCGCCGTGACGCCCGACCAGTTCGCCATGATCGCAGCGCGCGCCATGACGCCGCGCATTCCGCCGACGGTGGGGCTCGACCACCTGCACGCTCCCCAGGTCAGCGTGCGCGAGCAGGCGACCATCATCGTCGACCGGCTCCGTTCTCGCGGTCATGCCTCCTTCCGCAGCCTCGTCGCCGACGCCGAGAGCACCCTGGTCATCGTGGCGCGCTTCCTGGCGGTGCTCGAGCTGTTCAAGGAGTCGGCCATCGCGTTCGAGCAGGCCGAGGCCCTGGGCGAGCTCGACATCCGCTGGACGGGCGCCGACGCTGGTGAGGTCTCGATCGACGACGAGTTCGACGACGGCACCGAGGCCGACGACGAAACCCAGACCGGCGACGACGCGACGGACCAGTCCGGTGACGCGACCGACGAGAGCAGGGGCCTTGATGACTGAGTCAGCACAGCAGGCCGAACCGTCTCGTCAACCGGTGACCGAGGCGTCACCCGAAGCCAGTGAGGTCGACCCCGACGAGCAGCTCGCCTTCGACATCGACGCCTTCCCCGGCGGTGTGCGCTCGGCGCTCGAGGCCGTGCTCATGGTGGTCGACGAACCCGTGGCCGAGGTGGAGCTCGCCGCCGTGCTCGAGCAGCCCGTCGACGACATCCACGACCACCTCGTGGTTCTCGAGCGAGAGTATGCCGCCCAGCAGCGCGGGTTCACGCTGCGACACGTCGCGGGGGGTTGGCGGTTCTACAGCCGCTCGGAGTTCGCACCGGTCGTCGAGAAGTTCGTGCTCGACGGGCAGCAGGCCAAGCTCACCCAGGCCTCGCTCGAGACGTTGGCGGTCATCGCCTACCGTCAAC
>JBBSTU010000269.1:0-4272 GCA_038235595.1 Actinomycetales bacterium
ACATCTCGCGCACGATCGACTTCGGCGACAGGGCGTCGGGCGAGATCCAGGGGTGGGTCTGCCGGTAGGCGCCCAGGGTGACCTCGAGCAGGTCGGCGAGCGGCTTGGGCCAGCTGACCTCGTCGAGGCGTTCCATCCGTTCCTCGTACTCGATGCCGTCGAGCTTCATCGCCGCCACCGCCACGCCGCGCGCCTTCGACTCCTGCGCCCACAGCACCTGCCGGGGGTTCTCGAGGATCGCCTCGACGACCGACACGAGATCCTTGGCGTAGGTCTCCGACTCGGGGTCGAGGGTCTCCATCACGGCCAGGGCGAACGGCGCCAGCGGCTGGTTGAGGGCGAAGTCGCGTTGCAGGTCGATGGTGAGGGCGTGGCGACGGCCCGACGCCTCGGCCACCGGCAGCCGCTCGACGACGCCCGAGCTGATCAGCTCACGGGCCAGCACGAGGGCGTGCTTCTGCAGGCGCCGCTGGTCTTTGGGCTCATGGTGGTTGTCGGTGAGCAGGCGCGACATGTGGGCTACCGGGTTGCCTTCTCGGCCAAGGATGTTCACCAACATCGAGTGGGAGACGCGCATCCGCGGCTGCAGCGGCTCAGGGTCAGAGTTGATGAGGCGGTCGAACGTCTCCTCCGACCAGCTGATGAAACCCTCCGGCGGCTTCTTACGCTGGATCTTGCGCTGCTTCTTGGGGTCGTCACCTGCTTTCTCCACGGCCCGGTGGTTCTCGATGACGTGCTCCGGCGCCTGGGCCACCACCCAGCCCCGAGTGTCGAACCCGGCCCGCCCGGCACGACCGACGATCTGGTGGAACTCGCGCACCTTGAGCATCCGCTGCTTCGTGCCGTCGAACTTCGTCAGGCCGGTCAGCACCACCGTGCGGATCGGCACGTTGATACCGACTCCGAGGGTGTCGGTGCCGCAGATCACCTTGAGCAGGCCGTCCTGCGCGAGCTGCTCGACGAGCCGACGGTACTTCGGCAGCATCCCGGCGTGGTGCACCCCGATGCCGTTGCGCACCAGCCGCGAGAGGGTGCGGCCGAACCCCGAGCCGAACCGGAAACCGCCGATGCGGGCCGCGATGGCGTCGCGCTCCTCCCGGCTGGTGATCTTGACCGCGAGAAGGCTCTGAGCCCGTTCGAGCGCGGACGCCTGCGTGAAGTGCACGACGTAGACGGGCGCGCGATCGTGCTCGAGCAGCTTCTCGATGGTCTCGTGCATGGGGGTCAGCACGTACGAGAACTCCAGCGGCACCGGCCGTTCGGTGCCGGCGATGACCGCGGTCGAGCGGCCGGTGCGGCGGGTGAGGTCGTCCTCGAACATCGTGACGTCACCGAGGGTGGCCGACATCAGCACGAACTGCGCCTGCGGCAGCTCGATGATCGGTACCTGCCACGCCCAGCCGCGGTCGGGCTCACTGTAGAAGTGGAACTCGTCCATGACGACAAGACCGATGTCGGCCGAGCTGCCCTCGCGCAGGGCGATGTTCGCGAGAATCTCGGCCGTGCAGCAGATGATCGGGGCGTCGCCGTTGACGGTGGCGTCGCCGGTGATCATGCCGACGTTGTCGGCGCCGAACTGCTCGCACAGGGCGAAGAACTTCTCCGAGACGAGCGCCTTGATCGGGGCGGTGTAGAAGCTGACCCGGTCTTCGGCCAGGGCGTAGAAGTGAGCGGCCGTTGCCACGAGCGACTTTCCCGACCCGGTCGGGGTGGCGAGGATGAGGTTGCTGCCGCTCAGGATCTCGAGGAACGCGTCGTCCTGGTGCGGGTAGAGGGTCAGCCCTTGCTCGGTCGTCCACGCGGTGAACCGCTCGTAGAGCGCGTCGGGGTCGGGGTCCCGCGGGATGCGCTCGCTGAGGTTCTTCACCACGTGAGTATGCCGCCCCGCCGACGCCTGCTCCCAAACGGTTGACCCACCCCGCCGCCACCAGCCCTGCTCCGCAACACACCGAGTAGCCGTCAAGCCTCTGTCACTGCAGTCACGGGTGCTTGACGATCTCTCGGTGTGAGGCGAGGGCGTGGGTATCAGCCGGCCGCTCGCGGCGCTCTGGCTCACGGGGCCGCGGCTGCGGTCCCGCGCGGGCGAAGCAGGCGAGGACGGGGGCGAGATGACGACACCGGTGTCGTTCGCCTTCGTTGTTGCGACGCTGGCGTTGCTCGCCGTGCCCGGGCCGTCCGTCGTGTTCGTCGTGACGCGGGCGCTCTCGCACGGCCGGGCGGCCGGTTTCTTCTGCCTGATCGGCCTCGAGGCGGGGCTCGCCGTGCACGTCATACTGGCGACCGTCGGTGTCGGTGCCCTGCTGGCCGCGTCTGGCCCGGCGCTCACGGTGCTGCGGACGGCCGGGGTGTCCTACCTCGTGATCCTCGGACTGAGGCAGATCTTCGCGCCCGTCGCCGTCGGCGGCGCCACGACGGCCGCGCCTCGAGCCGTCCGGTGTGCCCTGGCCCGTGACGCCTTCGTCGTTGACCTGTTGAACCCGCAGACCCTGCTGCTCCTGCTCGCCTTCCTGCCCCAGTTCGCCTCGCGTCAGCCGACTGCGGCGCCCGGCTCGATGGTCGTCCTCGGGTTGTGCGTGCTCGGTCTCGCGGTGGTCTGCGACACCGCCTGGATCGTGGCCTGCACGAGCGGCTTCGTGCGGCGTTCGGCGGCAACGCGGCTGTCCTGGCTGGGGGAGGGGTCGCGCCGGTCTGCCGTGGCGAGAGGCGCGATGTACCTCGGCCTGGCCGGCTGGGCGTTGATGGATTGAGCCATCGCACCCTAGGCGCCCCCTACGAGGGGAGGACGATGGTGCGGGTGATCTGTTGGTTGGCCTCCCAGTAGGTACGCCGGTCGGCGATGACCGGGTCGTCCGGCTGCGGCTGAACCGCTCCGTGAGCGTCGATGGCGCGGGACGAGACCGTGTGACGCCCGGGGCGGGCGCGGCCCCAGTCGTAGGTCCAGAACTTCCAGGCCTGCCCCTGCTCGGAGCCGCCGTGTTTGCCGGCGTCGACCACGCGCGCCGTGTGCCAGGGGCCGCCGTCGACGGAGACCTCGACGCGGGCGATGGTGCCACCCCAGGCGACCCCGATGACGCGGTACCTACTGTGGTCTCCCGTCACGCTCCGGGTGACCTTGGCCGGTGCCGACTTCAAGCGAGTAGGCCCGACCGTCTGGAAGGTCCACGTCACCTTGCCCGCGTCATCGGTCTGCTCGCGAAAGGTGACGTAGTCGCGGGCCATGAACCGGCCGGCGAAGCGGTGGTCGATCAGCTCGATGCGGGAGAGCCACTTCACGTTGGCCACGCCGTACCAACCGGGGGCGATGAGGCGCACCGGGAAGCCGTGCTCGATGGGCAGCGGACGACCGTTCATCTCGTAGCAGAGCAGGTTGCCCGGCGCCATGGCCTCCTCCACGCTCATGCTGCGCGCGAACTGCTCGTTGATGGTGATGTCCCAGCGAGTGGGGTTGTCGGGGTCAGGTGTCCCGGTTCCCGTGGCTCCCGGGCTGACCACGCCGGAGTTGTCGCGGATCGTGACGGTGCCGGAGTCCGCGCCCCAGAACACGACCTCCGTGGCCGACGCGAGCGGTCTGGCACGCCTCAGGATGGGGGCCAACGGCGCCCCGCCCCACACGGCGTTGCCGATCCCGCCGACGAAGGGGGGAAAGGCCGTGTTGCCCGCGCACTCCAGCGTGAACTCGACGCGTTCACGCGAGCGCGTACTCAGGTCGGCGAACGACCACGAGCGAGGGCGGGCGACCAGCCCGTCGATACCGAGTCGCCAGGAGGCGGGGTCGATCACCGGGTGGTTGTAGTGGCTGACGAAGAAGAAGTTGTCCGTCGGCGTCCGGCGGGTTCCGAGCTCTTCCCACACGAGCTGTTGGCCGATTCCGTTCCCCGGCGGGAAGGGAGGGGGCTGGTCCTCCCAGAGGAGAACTTCGTCGTGAGGATCACCGGGATAGGTCTCCTTCGGATCCCCCTGGCTGCGCAGCCAGGGTAGCGAGTCGGCGCTCCCCGTGCCGAGGGCCTGCGCCGACCCCGAGACCTGCAGCACGGACATCCCGGCGGCAGCCGTTCCTCCGGCCAGCAGACCGCGGCGAGTGATTGAACCTGTGGTCATGTCGAGCTCCTTTGGATGCTGGCAAGGCGACTGGCAACCCCCCTATGTTCGCTGGAGCCACCGCCTGACCACATCGGGAAAATTCCCTATTCCCGGTCGGCGCCGCCGCCTGCTGGCGGCGCCGCACCCGCACCGGCGGTGTGGGTGTGTGGCTGTGTGGCTGTGGGGCGCTGG
>JBBSTU010000270.1:0-4217 GCA_038235595.1 Actinomycetales bacterium
ACGAGATGGGCGATGCTCGACCCCAAGGAAGTGCAGACCGCCTCGAGCACCTCTGACGACGGTTCCTTCAGGCCCCGCTCGATCTCGGAGAGGTAGGCGACCGAGACGCCGGCCCGGGTGGCCACGTCGCTCAGGGTGCGGCCCTGGCGGCCACGGAGACGTCGGAGCAGCGTGCCATAGACCTCTCGCAGCAGGGGTCGGCGACGACGCAGGGCCCGAGCGCGGGTGGGCAGCCGGGCCTCGGCCCGTGGTGCGATCTGGGTCATGGACGTCTCCGTTCGTCTGGTGGTCTCAGGCTCGCACGCCGACGCCCTCGGGCACACCGACTACGCGCAGAGCGAAAACGTGGTGCGGCCGGATGCAGCAAGGTGCGGCCAGGGGCGCCGGGGCGAGCCGTGGGTTGGCCGAAAACATGTTGACGGTGTGTACTTCGCCTCTAGGCTGTCGGGGGTGGCGTGTAGCGTCCGATCACCTACTCACGCAGGGGAGCACTCCGACATGACGACCACCTCATCCGCACCCGCTCTGCGGTCCCGTTCCTCGGGGCCGGCCATCGTGGCCGAGCACCTGGTCAAGAAGTTCGGCGACCTGACCGCGGTCGATGACGTCAGCTTCAGCGTGCCGCAGGGTTCGGTGCTCGGTCTGTTGGGGCCCAACGGCGCCGGCAAGACCACCACCGTTCGTATGATGACGACGCTCAGCCGGCCGACGAGCGGCAGCGCCCGGGTCGCCGGATACGACGTCGTCACCGCGCCAGAGCAGGTGCGCCGCAGCATGGGTCTCACCGGCCAGGCGGCCACCGTCGACGAGCTGCTCACCGGGCGTGAGAACCTGCGCCTGATCGGGTCGCTCTACGGCCTGGGTCGGGCCGAGATCACCCGCCTCAGCGACGAGCTGCTCGAGCGCTTCGTGCTCACCGATGCCGGCCACCAGGTCGTCAAGGACTACAGCGGCGGTATGCGTCGTCGTCTCGACCTCGCCGTGAGCCTCATCGCCGCTCCGCCCGTGCTCTTCCTCGACGAGCCGACGACCGGCCTTGACCCCCGCAGCCGTGTCGACCTGTGGGAGGTGCTGCGCGGCCTCGTGAACGACGGCACCACGCTGCTGCTGACGACGCAGTACCTCGAGGAGGCTGACCAGCTGGCCGACCGCATCGTCGTGATCGACCACGGGCGCGTCATCGCCGAGGGCACCCCCCTCGAGCTGAAGGACCAGTCGGGCAAGGCCGCGATCGTGCTCACGGTGTCGCACGCCGACCAGCTCGAGGCGGCCCGGGCGCTGCTCGCGGCCCATGTCGACGAGGTCTTCGTCGACGCCTCTGCCCGCCGACTCACCGCACCGGCCGACGGACTGTCCGACATGACCCGGGTGGCGGCCCTGTTCGAACGCAGCGAGATCGTGATCGACGACCTGGGCCTGCAGCGGCCGAGCCTCGACGACGTCTTCCTGAGTCTCACCGGCCATCGCGCCGAACAGCAGTCGGGCAGCGACGACCAGGGTCGGGCGCCCACCCCGACAAGTCAGCACACGGCATCCGCCGAGAACGCCGAGGACCGAAAATGAGCAACACGACCGCCACGGCCACCTCCCGGGTCGCAACCGACGAGCCCCACGGCTTCGAGCCGCCCAGCCTGTTCCGCCAGATCCGCACGATGGTCTGGCGCAGCCTCAAGCACATCAAGCGTCAGCCCGAGATGCTCACCGACGTCACCATCCAGCCGGTCATGTTCGTGCTGCTCTTCGCGTTCGTGTTCGGCGGCTCGATCCAGACCGACAGCGGGTCGTACCGCGAGTGGCTGCTGCCCGGCATCATGGCCCAGACCATGGCCTTCTCCTCGTTCATCGTGGCGATCGGCCTCAACATGGACCTCGGCAAGGGCATCATCGACCGGTTCCGATCACTGCCGATCTCACGAGGGTCGGTGCTCGTGGGGCGCAGCATCTACGCCATCCTGCACTCGAGCATCGGCATCTTCGTCATGTCGATCACCGGTCTGCTCATCGGTTGGCGCATCCGCGACGGCTTCGTCAACGCGGTGCTGGCGTTCGCGCTGCTCGTGCTGTTCGGCTTCGCGATGATCTGGGTCGGCATCCTCGTCGGGTCGGCGATGCGCTCGCCCGAGGCCGTCAACGGGCTGATGTTCACCACGATCTTTCCGGTGACGTTCCTGGCCAACACCTTCGCGCCGACCGACGGCATGCTGCCGTGGCTGCGCACCATCGCCGAGTGGAACCCGATCAGCTCGCTGGTGCAGGCGATGCGTGAGCTGTGGGGCAACGTGCCCCCGGCGCCGGCCGATGCCGCCCTACCGCTGCAGCATCCGATCATCACCACGGTGATCTGGTCGGTGGTCATCACGGCTGTGGTGGCGCCGTTGGCCGTGCGGGCGTTTCTGCGTCGCACTACCGACTGACCGGATGAGGTGACCCGTGCTGCGTCGTTCGCCCGGCGGCACGTGTGGGTCGTCGTCGACTCAGAGGTTGTGGTCGAGGCCCATGTGGTGCGTGCCGTGGCCGCGATGTGCAACCCGAGCTAGCGCCGGGTTCGATTGCGCGACAGCACTTTGTGGCGGTGCGGGTGCGGTCAGGGAGAGTCGTCGGCAGTCACGGCGGAGATGGTGCGGCGCGCCATCTCGCAGAACAGCGGGTTCGTCGTGACGTAGTAGGGCATGATCATGGCGGCCTGGGTGAGGGCGTAGCCGCGAGCTCGGGCCCAGGTGCCGTCGTCGACGCCGAGGGCCGATCGGTAGGTGGCCCGCGCCGCCGGGCCGAACATCGTCAGGCCGGGATGACGTCGGCGGCGGGGTCACCGACCCCCACCGCGCCGAAGTCGATCACGGCCGTCAGCCGGCCCGCGTGCACGAGCACGTTCGGTGGGAGCAGATCGGCATGGATCCACACGGCGGCCTCGGCGTTCATGTCCTCCTGCCTACCCTCCTGCTCGCCCGAGAACGTCGGCGCCTGCAGGGCGCGGTCCCAGGCAGCCAGGGCGGTGACCTCGTCGACCAGGCCGAGCGCGGCGCCTTCTCGCAAGGCTGCGCGGGTGTCGTCGTCGAGCGACGCCAACGGCGCTCGGCCGGCGCGCGGCTCACCACCCACGACCGGGATGCCGCGCAGCGCGGTGACGAACCCCGCCAGCTCGACGGCCGCCTTCGAATCGTCGACGAGCGGGGCCGCATACGGCTGACCGTCGACCCAGTCGAACAGGGCCCAGGCGTGCGGGTAGTCCTCGCTGGCGGTTCCTCGCCCTAGCGGCCGCGGGACGCGCATCGGGAGGTGGGGTGCGAGGGCGGGAAGCCAGGCCAGCTCGCGGTCGAGGTCAGACGCCCAGTCGGGGGTCAACCTTTCTTCGGGGCGCCCATTCTGCATCAGGCGCCAACCGCACGTCAGGAACGCGTCAAGACGTCGTCAGGATGCCGTCGGGCCACCCCGCGATGGGGCCGCGAGTGGTTGCGTGGTCGCTATGTCCGTTGACTGGATGACGACCCACCGCGCAGTGCTGCGCTGGGCCGCCGTGGGCGTTCCCATCCTGCTCGCTGCCGTGCTGGCGCTGCTCCGCGGCCAGCTGACCCCCAGCACGGCGGCGCTCGTGCTCGTGCTCGCGGTGGTCGGGGTCTCCGCGACCGGCGACCGCGCGGCGGGCATCACCTCGGCCGTCTCCGCCGCCGTGGCCTTCGACTTCTTCCTCACCATGCCGTACTACAGCCTGTCGATCTACGACCGCGACAACGTCGAGGTCGCGATCGTGCTGGTCGTCGTGGGGCTCGCCGTGACCGAGCTGGCCCTGTGGGGGCACCGTCAGCAGGTGGCCGCCCGGGTGCGGTCCGGTTACATCGACGGGGTGCTGGGTCTGTCTGACGTCATCGCCACCGGTTCGGATGCCGCCCTCCCGAACACGATCGGTGCCGCGATCACGACGGTGCTCGGGGGTCGACCGGGTGGCCTGGACGAAGGGGGAGCCGAGCCCCAACGCACCCGTCGTGGGACGCGACGGAGTGGTGCGCACCGACGGACGCGACCTCCGGGTCGACCGTCGAGGGCTCCCGACCGACCTCGTGACGGTGATCCCGGTGAGTCGTGGCGAGGACGTGATCGGCCACTTCACCCCGGTCGCGGGGCCCCCCGGGGGGAGGGCGGGGCGGGGGCCCCGGGGGGGGGGCCGGCGGCGGGCGGGGGCGCTGGAGGGACCCGCACGGGCCCCCCGCCGCGGCAGCGGC
>JBBSTU010000271.1:0-4197 GCA_038235595.1 Actinomycetales bacterium
CACGTCGGTGAGCTCGACCGCCAGGGGCTGCTCGACGCTGGTCCACACGGGATGGTTGCCCGGCAGCACGAGCCCAGCAAAGCCCTTGCTCGACCAGTAGGGCGAGCCCGGCCCCGAGTACCACTGCCGGATGGGCGTGAACTCGCCGTGCCATCCGATGGGCTGAAGGTCGCCTTCGTTCCAGGCCCCGTGGCGCTCGAAGTAGGAGAGCACCCCGCTCGCGAGCCGGCGGGTTCGACCGGGCGACAACGGAGTCGCATCGTGGACGGCTCCCACCCAGAAGGGGGCGAGCACTGCGTGACGGTAGGTCAGGGATCGGCCGTGGTAGAGCGGCGCGCCGTCAGCGCCGACGAGATGCTGGGCCTGTTCGAGCCAACGGCGTAGCCGCGCACGGTAGGTCTGCGCCAGCGCTGCGTCGGCTGCGTCACCCAGCATCCGGCACCACCACAGCGGGTAGAAGTGCATCGCCCAGCCGCTGTAGTGGTCGTAGCATCGGTGCTCGCCGAGACGGAAGGCGCCGTCGGTGTACCACCCGTCGCAGGTGTACCACTCCTCGACCCGGGCGAGGTTGCGCTCGACGTCGGCAGTGCAGGTGCTCCCGCCCACGGAGGCGAGGAAGGCCTGCACCACATTCTGGAACCAGACCCAGTTGTTTCCGGGGTACTCGACGCCGACCGCGCCCTCGAGCCAGTCCACGACCCGCTGTCGTTCAGGGTCGGAGAGGCTGTTCCAGATCAGCTCCCGCGTCTCGTGCAGCCCGATCGCCACCGACGCCGCCTCCACGCGGGCCTGGTGCACCTCGCCGAGGCGGGGCCACGCCTCGTCGGAGGCCGGGTCGGTGCCCTTGACCAGCCCGGCCGCATACCACTCGGCCAGTGCCCGCGACTCGGGGTCGGCCGGTTCGCCGGCGATGCGGAACGCGGCCGCGAGAAAGGTGCGCGCATACCCCTCGAGCCCGTCGCTGCGCCTCCCCGACCGGCTGGCGGGCCCGGGCAGGTGGACGAGCGCGTGGCCGGGGGTCGCGAAGGGACGGATGCCGTGCAGGGTGCGGTCGGCCAGCTCCACCCAGTGCTCGCGCGTCAGGCCCGTCTTCGGTGACGCCACGGGGTCGAGGGGGACCTGCAGGCGGGGGTGGTTCACAACAGCTCCTCGCTGATCGTCACTCGGCAGCGCCCGTGACGGGATGCCTGGGGGATCACGACCCGCAGCCGGTGCAGTCGCGAACCCCACACTCGGCGCAGCCGCTCGTCGTCGATGTCGACCGTCTCGCACTCGAGGTGTGCGCCCTCGGCGTGGGCGGTCAGGCGCACGCCCACACGTCGACCGGTGGGTTTCGGTTCGACCCCGGAGACCACTGCGCTGGCCGCCTCGATCTCAACCGTCCCCGCCGCCATGAAGGTCAGGGCCACCCTGGCGGGTTCCCGCTCGAGGGTCCACTCGTCGTCCACCACGACCACCGCGTCCACCGGCTCCGGGCGCTCTCCCCGTGTCAACGTGGCCGTCCGGACCCAGCTCGAGACCGCGGCATCCTGATGGAAAGCCGCAGCCAGGTCGAGGGTGAGGCTCGAGTCGGGCTCACGTCGGCACCGTACGCCGGTGGCTCGGTGTTGCGGGCCGGCCGACTGCCCGACGCCGTCGACCTCGGGCACGTTGTGGTGTGAGCTCGACACGCACCACAGGTCGTAGCGATGGGGGCCGAACGAAGCGGCCGTGTACGTGGGGGCGCCGACGTCGACGATCGCCGGTCGGCCGTCCACCGCGACCACAACCTCGCCCACGTCGTTGTGGTTGTGCCCCTCACCGTTGTGACCGGCCTTGACCGCCAGCGTGAGGCCGCGCCCACGGCCCGCAGGGCTGTCGTCACCTCCGTGCTCTCGCGCGACCAGCAGGCCGGTGTCGGGGAGCCACACGTGCTGAGGCAGCGGGTCGCTACCTTCGATCGACCTGGACCTACTGGAGGTCACCGACGAGACCATCAGCTCTCGGGCCGCCTCACCGAGCGGCATCGTCGACAGGGTCGACGCCGGCACCCGCCGTCGCATGGCTCGAGCATGGTCGACCGCGTCACGGTCACCCACCGCGACGCCGAACCGTTCGAGCAGCCCGGGCTGGACGCGGTCCTGCCGGGCGGAGCCGTCGGCCACGTTGACGTACCACGAGTCAGCCAGCTGCAGCTTCGGCAGGTACCCAGCGGCCCGGGCGACGAGCGCGGTGGCATCGAGGCGCCCGCCCGTGGCCTCAGCGAGCTGCTCGAGGCACGAGTACAACCGGCCCGGCCCGAGCCACCAGTAGTCGGCGCCCTCGTCGCACCCCCCGTCGAGCGGCATCCCGGCCACGTAGTGGTCGAGTCCCTCCACGACGCGAACCACGATGTGCCGCAGTCTGTCTCGGTCAGTCTCGAGTAGAAGGGCGCAGGTCAGCACGTTCGAGTGGATCCACGGGTTCCAGTTGTTGACCGGCCCCTCGGCGCCGTACCAGTGCCAGTCGCTGCGAGCGAGAAACGGAGCCAGCACGCGCCGGTCTACCTCCGTGCGCAGTCGAGCACGCGCCCGTGCCGGCAGGCGGTCACCCACGAGGTGGTCGCACCAGGAGAGCAGTGCGCCCACCTCGGCCGCGAACAGGTCGAGGAAGGGTTCGTCGGGGTCAGAGAGCGAGGTCTGCTCGTCGAGGGCGAAGCGATCGTGCGCGGCGTAGCACCACGTGGTCATCTCGGCGTGGGCCCAGATGCCGTCGAGCGCCTCGTGGTGCCAGCGGTCGTCGTTGGTGACCGCCGTGGCCAGGGTGGCCGCGCCGAGGCGCTCGCGCATTGCTTCGGCGGGTCTCTCCGAGGCCACCCGGTCTCCGTCGACCACGAACCGCAGGGTCTCGGATGCCGTCGGCGGCCGCCAGGCGCCCGTGCACAGCCCTTCAGCGCGGGCGACCACCGCCTGTCGTGTCGCCGGCGGCACGAGCGCCCACCGGCTGCGGTCCACCACCGAGGGCGTGGGTTGCCAAGCCCCGGGCTGCGGGCCCGCGCTCGCTACCAACCCGGGCGTGAGCAGCTGACCTAGCCGTCGCTGGCCAGTCACCCGCCGATCACTTGTCGCCACCCGACAGCCCACCCGACAACCCGGCGAGGAAGTACTTCGAGGCGAAGACGAACAGCAGCAGCAACGGCAGACTGGCCAGCGCGTACCCCGCGAACAGCGGGCCGTAGCTGGTGCCGTTCTGCCCGTTGAAGAACAGCAGCCCGGCTGACATCGTGCGGAGGTCGTTGTCGGTCACCGTCAGCAGGGGCCAGAAGAAGTCGTTCCACACCCCGATGACGGTCACCAGCGCCACCGTGGCCAAGGTGGGCAGCGACAACGGGATCATCAGGCTGCGGAACATGCGGATTCCGCTGGCGCCGTCGACGCGGGCGGCGTCGAAGAGCTCTTGCGGCAGCTGCTCGATGAACGCCTTGAGCAAGATCGTGCCCAGCACCGAGCCGCCGACGACGTGCGGGATCATCAGCACGAGCCGGGTGTTGAGCAGCCCGAGGTCGCGCATCAGCACGAAGGTGGGGATGAGGCTGGCCAGCCCCGGCACCATGAGGAGCCCGGCGATGAGGCCGAACATCAGGTTGCGGCCCGGAAACTGGTAGCGGGCCAACGCGAAGGCCGCAACCGCGGACAGAGCGACCGCCCCGATGATGGAGCCTGCAGCCACGAGCACGGTCGTGACGAAGTAGGGCTCGATCTGGTCCCAGGCCGTCGCGTAGTTGTCCCAGTGGATCGGCCAGGCCGGCTTCAGGATCGAGTCGTAGTACTGGTCGTTGTCCTTCACGGAGGTGAGGAGCATGAACAGGAAGGGGAAGAGGCCGATGAGCGCAATGACGGACAGGGTGAACCCGACGCCGAACTGGCCTCTCTTCGAACCATTGCCGTCGTGATGGACGTTCTTGTGCCGTTTGCCACCGGATCGGCTGGGCGCCCCGGCCACACTGCGTTCGAGCAGCTTGACTCCGCGACCGGTCTCGGTGCCGACAGCGGCCTCGGGCATGAGGTTCTCAGAGGGAACGGACATCGGACTCCTCCTTTCGGACCCGGATGATGATGATGCTGAGCACCAGGGCGATGACGAACAGCACCGTCGACAGCGCAGCGGCATAGCCCCACTCGTTGCCCTGGAAGGCGACGGCGATCATGCGCAGCACCGGCACCTGGGTCGCGTTGTTGG
>JBBSTU010000272.1:0-4174 GCA_038235595.1 Actinomycetales bacterium
GTCTCGAACAGCACTCGGTCGCCCACGTCGAGCAACGCGCGAAGGGTGGCCGACAGCCCCGCGTGCGCGCCCGAGGTGACGATGACCTGGTCGGCCTCGGTCGACAGGCCGCGACCGCTGAACCAGTCGGCGATGGCGGTGCGGGCTTCGGGGATGCCGTGTGGGCTGTACCCGGCCGTGGCCAGGTGGCGAGGCAGGGCGGCCAAAGCCCGTTCGTAGGCGCGGGACAACCCCGCGGCAGCAGGTAGAGCGGCATACGTCAGGTCGATGACGTCGTCGGGCACGGGCGTCGGTATCAACCCGGCCTGCGACAGGGTCAGCCCGGTCGGAGCCTGAGGGAGGGTCACGATGCTGCCCGATCCCCGACGGGTCACCACGAAGCCGTCTTCGCGCAGCAGGTCGAGGGCACTACCGACGGTCGTGCGGCTGAGCCTGAGCTCGCTCGTCAGAGACCGTTCGCTCGGCAACCTGGTTCCGACGAGCAGGCGCCCGTCGCAGATCAGCCGCCGCACCGCGTCGGCGAGCCCGCGGTAGGCGGGACGGACGAGCAGCGGTTCGGGACCGAGCAGACTGCCCAAGGAGCGGGCGGATACCGAGCGCATCAGTCCACTCTGACACAAGTGGCCCTGGAAATGCAGACCAGTTGTGCGGCATCCTGAACATCATGCGCCACCACCTCACGCGTGCGGTTGAGGCCGCCCGTCTTCGGCACGCCCCCCTGGCCAACCTTTCCCCCCGCGAACAGCTGAGGGCGGGAAAGCTGCCGCGTCGGCTGACGCAGCTGATGATCGGCCTGACGCTCTACGGCCTGTCAATGGCGATGATGATCCGCGGCGCTCTGGGCCTCGACCCGTGGGACGTGTTCCACGCAGGGCTCGCGTCACGGGTGCCGCTCACCTTCGGTCAGGTCACCATCGTCGTCGGGGCGCTCGTGCTGGTGCTGTGGTGGCCGCTTCGGCAGTGGCCGGGCTTCGGCACCATCGCCAACGTCGTGGTGATCGGCGTGGCGGCCGACGTCGGCCTCGGCCTGCTCTCCACCCCCGACGCCCTCTGGGCCCGAGGGCTGCTGCTCGCCTTCGGCATCGTGCTGAACGGGCTGGCCGGAGGCCTCTACATAGGCAGCCAGCTCGGACCGGGACCTCGCGACGGGCTCATGACCGGGTTCGCTCGCCGCACCGGGCTGTCGATCAGGGTGGTGCGCACCACGATCGAGATCGTGGTGCTCGTGGTCGGCTGGGTGCTCGGCGGGCCGGTGGGGGTCGGCACCGTGCTCTACGCCGTCTCGATCGGCCCCCTGGTGCAGTTCTTCCTCCCGCTTCTGACCGTTCCACTGGAGTCGGGCCGGCCGCCGCGTGAGGGCTCGACGAAGGCGGCGCCCTCCGCAACCGTGGCCGATCGCTGAAGCGCCTCGGGCCCCAGCGACCAGCTGGCCAGCACCCGGCATCCGTTCTGCTGCCAGAGTGCCAGGTCGAGCCGCTCGGCCCGGCTGACCACGGGTAGGAGGCCCTCGAGCAGGGCAGCGGTGCTCGACTCCGAGACGGTCGCCGACCGTGCGTCGAGGGTCAGGTGCGGCTGCACGTCGCCGAAGGCGCCACCGTAGGGCAGACACGAGGGGAAGGCCTCGCACAGCGCCGCGGTCAGTGCGCGAAACGGCTCGTCGGGCTCGGGGACGAGATGGATGATGCCGTTCGGGAACGTCTCGACCCTACTGAGCGTGAAGGCGAACGACGTGGTGCGGCAAGCAGTCTCGGCGACCAGCCGGAGGGCTTCCGGGTCGATCGCGTCGGGGCTCAGGAAGGGCCCCAGGGCGGTGACGTGGGCGTGACCGAACTCGGCGTCGGACGAGAGCCAGGCGGGGTCGTAGTGTGCGGTTCGTGCCCGGACGAACGACTCGAGCGGCGGCACCGGCACCTGCAGCACGGTGTGACCGGGGTTGGGCGCCCGGACGGCAACGGCGGCGGCGGTGCGGGCGATCAGGTGGCGGCACCCACGAGACGCAACGCCAGGTGGGCGTTGGTGGCACCGATCTGGGCTGGGGTGCGACGGATCGTCGGGGAGTACCACCGCGCCACGTCGACGGCGATCGACAGCAGCGCAAGCGAGGTGTCACCGATGTCGTCGATGGTGAACAGCCCCTCGCGGGTGCCGGCCTCGAGGATGCCGCGCACGACGGCGTCGATCTGCTTGCGCAGGGCGAGCACCTCGGCGTGGTGCTCGGGCGTCAGGTGGTGGTGCTCGTACTGAACCACCCGCGCGATCTCGTACTGCTCGGCGTGCCACTGCGAGAAGGTCGCCACCAGGTCGGCGAGCTGCTGCGTGGGGGTGGCGGCGTCGGAGACGGCCGCGCGCACCTCGCGTAGGGCCGACTCGTGGCCGGTGCGGCTGAGGTTGAACAGCAGCTCCTCCTTGGAGCCGAAGTGCACGTAGACCCCGGCGGGGCTCAGGCCGGCCCCGGACGCGATGTCGCGCGTCGTCGTCGCGTGGAAGCCCTTGTCGGCGAAGGCACGCGCGGCCGCCTGCATGAGCCGCCCGACCGTGGTGCGGTCGGGGGCTGGTGATGTGGTTGTCGGCACGTTGACAGCATGCCGCAGCGTTGCGAAACTAAGCAAGCGCTTAGTCACCGTTCGCTTGGAGGAACCTGCCATGCCCCGCCACATCTACGACGAGGACCACGAGGCGCTCCGTGCCTCTGCTCGCGAGTTCGTCGAGCGCACGCTGCGCCCCCGGGCCCAGCAGATGATCGACGAGAAGTCGATTGCACGTGAGGTCTGGAAGGAGGCCGGTAAGCAGGGCTTCTTCGGCTTTGACATTCCGGAGGAGTTCGGCGGTGCGGGGGTGCGCGACTATCGCTTCAACGCCGTGCTGACCGAGGAGATGTCGCGGTTCAACGCCGCCACCAGCTCGTGCTTCGGCATCCACGCCGACGTCTGCCCGCCCTACGTCGTCGACCTGGGCACCGACGAGCAGAAGCAGCGGTGGCTGCCCGGGATCGCCAGCGGCGACCTGATCATCGCGATCGCCATGACCGAGCCCTCGGGCGGCTCAGACCTGGCCGCCCTGAAGACCACAGCCGTGCGTGACGGCGATACGTGGCGGCTGAACGGCAGCAAGACCTTCATCACCAACGGCTACCAGGCCGACCTCGTGATCGTGGCCGCCCGCACCGATCCCGGTAAGGGCGCCAAGGGCATCACCCTGTTCGTCGTCGAGCGCGGCATGCCGGGGTTCGTCAACGGCCGCAAGCTCGACAAGGTCGGCATGGAGGAGTCCGACACCGCCGAGCTGTTCTTCGAGGACGTCTGCGTTCCCGACGAGAACCGGCTCGGCGAACGGGGGTTGGGTTTCATCGCCATGATGCAGCGGCTCCCGCAGGAGCGCATCGGCGCGGCGGTCTCCAACGTCGCGCACGCCAAGGCGATCCTCGAGGAGACCATCGCCTACGCCAAGGAGCGCAAGGCCTTCGGTCAGCCGATCGGCAGCTTCCAGCACAACAAGTTCCTGCTCGCCGAGCTGGTCACCAAGATCGAGGTGGCCGAGGCGTACATCGACGACTGCGTGCTCGCGCACTCTGAGGGCGAGCTCACCGCGATCGACGCCGCCAAGGCGAAGTGGTGGAGCTCGCAGGTGCAGAACGAGGTGCTCGACCACTGCGTCCAGCTCTACGGCGGCTACGGCTTCATGAACGAGTACCGGGTAGCCCGAGCCTGGCGCGACGCCCGGGTGACGAAGATCTGGGCCGGGAGCAACGAGATCATGAAGGAGCTCATCGGCCGGGACCTCGGTCTGTGATGCCGGGCGAGGGCTCGAGGCGCCACGAGGGCGCCGTCGCCATCGTCACCGGCGCCAGCCGTGGCATCGGTCTGGGCATCGCCGAGCGCCT
Organism: Actinomycetales bacterium; assembly: GCA_038235595.1. Taxonomy (GTDB): domain Bacteria; phylum Actinomycetota; class Actinomycetes; order Actinomycetales; family Dermatophilaceae; genus DSM-29435. Next base: position 3,881 of record JBBSTU010000272.1, read on the forward strand.
GGTCGCCGAGGGCGCCAAGGTGGTCATCACCGCGCGCAAGGCCCCAGCCCTCGCGGATGCCGTCCAGCACCTGGGCGGGCCGGCGAACGCCCTTGGCATCGCTGGAAACTCGGCCGACGAGGACCACCAGGACGAGGTTGTCGCGGCAGCTCGCGAGACGTTCGGCGGGCTGCACCTGCTGGTCAACAACACGGGAATCAACCCGTCGTACGGGCCGATGCTCGACGGCGACGCCGCCATGGCCCGCAAGGTGCTCGACGTCAACGTCGTCGCGGCCTTCTCGTGGATCAAGAA
>JBBSTU010000273.1:0-4165 GCA_038235595.1 Actinomycetales bacterium
CGGGCCACGGCGAGGTCTCCCGGCGACACGACCATCCGCACCGGCTCGAACGGTGCGACGGCTCGCGCCACCGCCGCCCAGGTGGCGCGAGCCTGGTCTGCCTCCTCGGTCGTGTCTCCGAGGGTGTAGCCGGTGGTCGGCCAGGCCATCCACGTGCACTCGTGCGGTTCGGTCTCGGCCGGCATCCGCCACGTTGGCACCGGGCCTCTCGCCTCCGTGACCCCCTCGAACGGGACGGTGGATGACGCGGACGCCGCACCGGTCGTCACGGCGAGACCTGCCTGCGGTGCTCGTCTCGGATGGGCTCGGCCAGCGCAGCGTAGGAGTCGGGTCGCCGGGTCGACAGGAACGGGAAGAGCGTCAGCCAGTCGTCTCGCTGGGCCAGGTCGAGGTCGGCGACGAGCACTGCGGAGGCGTCGCGGGGGGCCTGGGCGAGGATGCGCCCGTAGGGGTCGGCGATGAACGAGCTGCCGTAGAAGGTGATCAGGCCCTCGGTGCCGTAGCGGTTCGGTACCACCATGAAGAGGCCGTTGGCGATGCCGTTGCCGACGATCACCTGCTGCCACAGCGGTTGCGTGTCGAACTCGGGGTGGTCAGGCTCTGAGCCGATCGCCGTCGGGTAGCACAGCACCTGCGCCCCGCCGAGCGAGTAGAGGCGTGCCACCTCGGGGAACCACTCGTCCCAGCAGGTCGGAAGCCCCAGTCTGACGACCGGATCATTAAGCACGACAACGGGATACGCGTCATCGGCGGGGCCGGGGCGAAAGTACTTGTCTTCGAAGTAGCCCTCCGTGACGGGGATGTGGGTCTTGCGCGTGCGAGCGACGACCTCACCCGTCGGGGCGATGACGACCGCCGTGTTGAAACCGAGCCCGTCGCCCTGCTCGGCTGCCTCGTAGAGCGAGGCGTGCACCAAGACCCCGAAGTCGCGAGCCGCAGCGCGCGCGAAGGCCACCGTCGGGCCTGAGTCGAGGTCTTCGGCCAGGTCGCTGGGGGCGCCCTCGGGGAGGGTGTCGGCCGGGTAGCGCGACAGGGTCAGCTCGGGCAGGAACACGATCGAGGCCCCCGCCTCGGCTGCTTGGCGGATACCGCCGCGCAGGGTCGTAACGAGGGCAGCGGCATCCTCGTTCCACTCGTGCTGCACGAGGGCGACGCGCACGGGGACGGATCGGGGCTCCCCGACGCGCGCCAACGACGGGGGGACGGCTGGGGCCTGGATCAGTTTCACAGCCCGCAGTATGCCGGACCGTGCCCGCCTCGCGAGAGGGGCCCGATGCTGTTCGGTGCTAGTGGCGGTAGTCGACGTCGGTGTTGACGGCGTTGCCATCGACCCGCAGGGTGAGCGCCTTGACGGCGTGGTTCGCGGGCAGCTCGTTCAGCGCCGCCAGCACCCCGTTCAGGCGTTCGAAGGTGTCGGGGGTGGGCACGGGCGGCTGCCCGTCGGCGTTGCCCGACAGCCCGGTCACCCGGTGCTGCTCGTCGAGAGTGAGGGTCGCCGTGATGCTCTCGACGTGGGCGCCGCGCTGCTCGGCGATGCCGTCGCGCAGCGTTCGTGCGGCCTCCTCTGACACCTGTCCCATGACGATCATGGGCGGAGGTCCGTCTTCGGCCAGCTCACCCGGCTGGATACCCCCGTCACCGATGTCGGTCGACGGGCTCTCGGAACCAGCAGCAGTACCGGCCGCGGGCCCGACTCCCGAGTCTGCGAGGTTGCCGGCGTCTACGGCGCCCGTGCCGAACGCGCTGTTCACTTCTTCGTGGGTGTCGGCATCAGGTCGGCCGGTGGCATCGGTATCTGGGAGGCCGTCGGTGCTCTCGGGACTCTCGGTGCTCTCGGGGCTCTCGGCGCGCTCGGGGCTGATGGCGCCTTCAGCGTCGTTCCCGGATGGGCCCGGGTCGTTCGCCGCAGCCGCGTCGACCGGTGCGGTGACGCGGTGCCCCTCGCTGACCGAGCCCACCGCGGCGAACTCGATCTTCGCGAACTCGACCACCTCGTCGCGGGCCAGTGAGTTGTCGATGACGTAGGCCAGGTTCACCGGGAGGTCACTCATGCCGGGATGCAGCTGCTGGCCCACGAACCGGGCGCAGAGCAGCAGCGCGTGCACGCGCACCATCGGTCGCCCACGACGGTCGTCGGCGCGCTGGTCCTGCTCCAGACGGCCCATGTCGAAAGACTCACCCGGATAGAAGTGCAACGGCCGCTCGAGCACCATCACCGAGTAGTCGGGGCGGTCGGGCCCGGGAAGCAGCTTGTAGAGCTCGCCGTTGATCGGCAGCTGCCACTCGAGCTCGGGAGGGGCCCCCTCGAGCCCCGTGATCGCGACCTTGGGGCCGAACCGACCCATCTCGGGGAGGGCACCAGCCTCGCTGGGGTCATCCACCTGATCGCTGTCGGGCAGCGCCGGTACTGCCATCTGCGGATCGCCTGACGAGGGCCTCTTGTTACGCGACAACCATGCCATTGCTCCAACGTACCCAAACCCCCTGGGGCGAACTGCAGCGGATCGCGCTGCCCGATGCGTCATGGTGGTGACAGGGGGTGAGGTGTGGAGGCGACGTTCGAGGCGTTCGTCCGGGAGCGAGGGCCCGCGTTGCTCCGCTACGCCCACCTGCTCTGCGGTGACGCGGGGCGGGCAGAGGACCTCGTGCAGAACGCCCTCGTCAAGGTCTACCGACACTGGGGCCCCGACGTCGCCGCACCCTCGGCCTACACCCGCAGGGCCATCACGAACGAGTACCTCAGCTGGCGACGGCGACTGACGAACCGCGAGGTTCCGACTCGCCTGCCCGAGATACCGGTCCGTGGCCACGCCGACGCGATGGCCGAGCGGGATGCCGTGTGGCACGTGCTGGCGGGCCTCCCCCGCCGCCAGCGGGTGGTCGTCGTGCTGCGGTACTACGAGGCGCTGCCCGACCGTGAGATCGCCGAGCTGCTCGGTCTGGCCGAAAGCAGCGTTCGCAGCCTGGCGGCCCGGGCCTTCGCGACGCTGCGAGCGCACCCCGAGCTGCGCGGCGCAGCATCCGTCGACCGAGCCAGCAGAGCGGAGCCATCGCCATGACCGCATCCAAACCTCCCGGCGAGCCGGGCGACGTGAGCGACCTCGAGCGACTCGTTCGTGCCGCGCTCGAGCACGAGGCCACGCGGGCACCGCTGGGGTCGCACCTCGTCGACGCCGTCTCCGAGCGCACCGACGGGTTCGGTCGCCGCCGGTTCCGGTCGCCCGGTCTTCGCCGTCCCCTGGTGCTCGCCGCGGCGGTGCTTGCGCTCGCGGCGGTCGTGGTCGGCGTCGCCCTGCTCTTCGGTCGGCCGGGGTCGGGCCTGCTACCGGCTGGAGGCGGTTCGGTGCCGGCCGAGGCAACCCCGGTGGCCCCGCTCACGTCCAGGGTCGACCTGGTCGGCTCCGGCCCGTGTGCCGGGCTCGCTCTGCAGGTCGAGCAACCCGGGCGCGCATCCGGTGGCGGTAACCCGCTGGTGACCTGGGTGCGCCCCGGGGCGGCCAACCTGCTCACCGTCGACGGCAACGACCTGCGCTACCTCCACGCCGAGGGCCCGTGCGTCGACCGGCTCTCCTACGACATCGTGAGCCTCGACGGTCCGCCCGGCCTGCAGGGTGCCAACGGCACCGTGGGCCAGCGGTTCAACGTGAAGGAGGGCATCGGCGTGCTGGTGTCGGCCTCGGCCACCGGGGCCCGCGCACGCATCGACGTCAGGCTGGCCTGCCCTGACGGCTGCCCAGCCCCAGACCCTGCGGTCGCCTCGATCGTCGTGTCGGTCGTGGCACCGTTCCTCGGCAGCGAGACGTCTGCGCCCTCGGCGCTGCCGACCGTGACGAGGTCGATCCTGGCGACATCCGGGTCCGAGACGTTCACCGACAGCGTCGTCGCACCGGGCGCCGCAGCCGGCACCGGCGGGCCGGTTCCCACCCCAACGGTGACCCTGACCGCCACCCCGTCCCCCTGACCATCCTGCGCGTCCACCGCTCGACCCACTGCTCGCCCCGCTGCCCGCCCCACTGCCCGACCACTGCCCGACCACTGCCGCAGTCGCGGCGGCGTGGTTACGGTGGTGACGTGACGACAACGAGCACGACAGCTCCCGACCTGGCCACCCTCGAAGCCGACCTCTCCCCCGGAGCCCTGGCCACCGACCCCGACGTGGTGGAGA
>JBBSTU010000274.1:0-4079 GCA_038235595.1 Actinomycetales bacterium
CCCGACCTCGACCGCCGCTTCACCCTCGCGGCCGGTCTGCTCGAGCTCGCCGACCGCGAGTTCACGGCCATCCGAGACCGGTTGCAGGCCACGATGCCGGCCAAACGGCCCGTGCCGGACGAGGACCCCCGCATCAGCGCCCAGGACCTCGCCACCTTCCTGGCCGGCCGGTTCACGGATGCCGGCTGGTCACGCACCGACCACTACGCCTGGGTGTCCGGGCTGCTGCTCGAGCTCGGCATCACCTCGATCGACGAGCTCGAAGGCGCCATCGCCGACGTCGACAGCTCGGCGATCAGTGAGCGGATGGGCTACCAGTACCCGCCGGGCGCCGTTCGCCGGCTCGACGACGCCCTGCTCGCCGTCTTCGGCGAGCGCTACCTCGCGCTCACCGGCAACGAGCACCGGGTGGCCGCGCTGGAAGGGCGGCTCACCAAGCTGCGCTGACCTGGCTCAGCGGCATCCGCCCCCGCCACATCGCCCCACCCACGACACCGACCCACGACACCGAATCACCGCACGCACCCCACGACGTCCTAGGAGCGCCCTGATGGATCTCGGTCTGACCGGCAGGCTCGCCCTCGTCGCCGGCGCAAGCAAAGGAATCGGCCTGGCCTGCGCCAGAGCACTGGCCGGGGAGGGCGCCGTGGTTGTCGGGGTGTCACGCAGCCTCGAGAACCTCGAACGGGCCCGCGACGAGCTCGCCGCCGACGGCCTCGTGATGCACACGATGGTCGCTGACCTCAGGGATCCGGACGCGGCGGCGGCGCTGGTCGCGGGCGTCGAGTTGGAGCACGGCCCCATCAGCGTGCTCGTCAACTGCGCGGGCGCGGCCCGTCGTCACCCCCCGTCCGAGCTCGATGCCACCGCCTACCGCGACGCGATGGACGCGAAGTACTTCACCTACCTGCACGTGACCCAGCCCGTCATCGCCCTGATGGCCGGTCGCGGTGCGGGGGCGGTGGTCAACGTCATCGGTCAGGGTGGGCGCCGTGCCGATCCCATGCACGTGGCTGGAGGGGCCGCCAACTCGGCGCTCATGCTGGCCACCGTCGGGCTCGCGAGGGCCTATGCCACGCAGGGAGTTCGGGTCAACGCCGTGAGCCCGGGAATGACGCGCACGTCGCGCGTCGAGGCGGGGCTGGAGGCGCAGTCGCGAGCCACCGGTCGCACCGTAGATGACCTGCGGGCCCAGAAGATCGCCTCGATCCCGATGGGCCGACCGGCCGAGCCCGCCGAGATCGCGGACGCCGTGCTGTTTCTCGCGTCGGAACGAGCCGGCTACATCACCGGTGCGATCGTGCCGATGGACGGCGGAGCCGCTTCCGTCATCTGAGGTTGCGACCTGTGTCGATTCGCCGACCACGAGTTCGTCAGGTTGATGTGGCGACGATCGCTGCGAGCCCTACCCATCCCATCCCATCCAGAAGGAGACGGCCATGGCCGACACGTATGTCTACCTGATCCAAGAGGGCGACTGGAACTCTGACGCCTTCCTACCCGGTGCGCCCGAGCCCGACGAGCGGGCCAACGACCTGAGCGGCGGATTCCCGGCCCACGCGGAGTTCAGCCAGGCGGTGGCCGCGATGGGTGCCCGCATCGTCGGCGGAGAGGCGCTGCAGGACTCGAAGCACGGCGGCGTGGTGAAGCCCGGCAAGGGCGACCGGAAGGTCGAGGATGCGGTGTACACCGACGGCCCGTTCACCGAGTCCGCCGAGATCGTGAGCGGGTTCTACGTCGTCGAGGTCGACGACGAGGAGACGGCCAAGAAGATCGCTGCCCTCGTACCCACCGGCAACGTGATCCAGTGGCGCAAGGTCTTCCCGATGTCGTGATCTGCGTCGCGTGAGTCCGCCGTTGGTACGACAATGGCGCGATGCGGCCCACCCGAGGTGAGTTCGACGACGCCTGGCCGCGCATCGTCCGGGCCTTGGCGTCGTTCATGGGCAGCCTCGACGAGGCCGAGGAGTACGCCGCCGAGGCGGTTGCGCGTGCCACCGCGCACGAGGGCCGCATGGACTCGTTCGCCGCCTGGTGCACCGCGGTGGCCAAACGGGCCTGGATCGACGAGACGCGAAGGCGCGCCGTGGAGCGGCGACTCGCGCCCGAGCTGCTTGCACCCGACACCGCTCCGACCGACGCGAACTGGTGTGCCATGGCCCCTCAAGGAGCATCCGACGACGCCCAGGATGCCGGGTTCGGCGACGAGCTCGACGACCGGGTGGCACTGTTGTTCGTCGCCTGCGACGACGCCCTCTCGGCCCGTTCGCAGATGGTGCTCGCCCTGCGGCTGGTGTGCGGGCTCACCGTTCCCGAGATCGGCCATCACCTGGGACTGGGGGACGCCGCCACCGCTGCTCGGCTCACGCGGGCGAAGAAAACGCTGGCTCAGGCACGCGGGGAGTTCCGCGTGCCGGGCCGAGCCGAGTGCGGTGCCCGGCTACCCGTTGTACTCGCCTGTGTGGCAGCAATGTTCACGGTAGCTCACCGAACCGGCCTCGACCCCAGCGATGCCTTCGACGACATCGGCGCCCAGTCGCTTTCGATCACCGACTCGCTGGTCGCGACCTTCCCGGATGACCCGGAGGCGCGGGGCCTGCGGGCGGTGATTCGACTCGGCCTGGCCCGACGTCCCGCGCGGCTCGACCACTCGGGCACCGCGCTACCTCTCGACGAGGTCGACCGGTCGCGTTGGGATCGCAGGCTGCTCGGCGCCGGGTTGTCCGACGCGACCTTTGCGACCCGCGGCAGCGGACGCTTCGCCATCGAGGCCGCGATCTCCGGGCTGCATTCGAGCGTCGAACGTTTCGAGGTCACCGACTGGTCGCAGATCGTGCTGCTCTACGACGCCCTGGAGGCGGTCTGGCCGGCCCCGTCGGTACGTGTCGCCCGGCTCGCGGCGACAGCACACGGCATCCTGGCCGGCGCGCTTCCCACGGACGAGGGGCGGGCCGCGTCGCTCGCCCACGTGGTGGCCGAGCTGACTGCGCTCGAAGCCGGCTCAGTCGCCTACGCGAGCCGTGACGCGAGCCTCACCCTGGCCGACATCGCCTGGCGCACCGGTCGGCGCGAGGAGTCGGCGCGGCGCTATCACGAGCTCATCGGGGCCATGCCCACGGAGGCCCTTCGACGATTCTGCCTGCGACGAGCGTCGGGGTGGCGCGCGCGGCCGGTCATTCCCCGGTGACGCCGTCGATCGCCTCACGCAGATAGTCGGCGTGCCCGTTGTGGCGGGCATACTCCTCGATGAGGTGCAGCAGGATCCAGCGCAAGCTGAACCGCTGGTTCTCCTTCCGGTCGAGGGTCACCGACAGCTGGTCGAGACCGCCGGCGGCCAGCGCCTCGTCGATGTTGCGGCGGGACTGCTCGACGGCGGCGTCGAACAGCGCCCGAAGCTGCTCCGGAGTGTCATCGGCGGCGGTGCGGAACTCCCAGTCGGGGTCGGCATCCCAGTCGACTTCAGACCACGGCTCCCCCATCGGCCGACCGTGCAGCACCTCGCCGAACCAGCTCGCCTCGACGAGCGCCAGGTGCTTGAGCAGGCCGGCGAGGGTGAGGCTCGACGGCGCGAGCGGCTGCGCCAGCTGCCCCTGCGTCAGCCCTTCGGTCTTCATCCGCAACGTGTCGCGGTGGTAGTCGAGAAAGGCAACCAGGGTGGTGGCTTCGTCGGTCGCCAGCGGTGGGTCGGTGCGTTCGGTTGTCACAAGCGCCAACCTATACGGCCCGTGCTACGCCGCCCACCCGTTTGCCCGGCGTCACCGGGTGCACAGATCCGGCGCCGACCGCCCCATTCGAATGGCCACTTCCGTACCGGGTCGAGTGGCCAGTTTCGTGCCGCGCAGTTGGCACCTTCGAGGGCTCAGAGGTGCCAGACGCACAGCCCAGCGTGCGGTTGGCACCTCTGGCACTGGGCAGGTGCCGACCGCGCACCCGCCGCGCCAGCGGCACCGGAGTCGAGTGGCCAGTTCGGTTGTGGACAAGACGGTTTCGTAGGCCGGGCAGTGTCAGTGGTGGCCTCTAGAGTTTGAGTCATGAACACCGATGGTTCGCTTCTCGAGAGGCTCCGGCAGCAGCTGGCC
>JBBSTU010000275.1:0-4053 GCA_038235595.1 Actinomycetales bacterium
ACCGATGCGCACCCGAGAGGTCGCCGCCGCGATGGCTGCGAGCGCCAGGGCTGGCGGTTGGAAGCCGAGATCGGCGAAGACGCTCACTCCGTCGAAGCCGAGGTCTTCAGCTGCGCCGGCCAGGGTGGCGTAGCCGGCCGGGGTCTTGTCGGTCTGCAGCGCGATCGAGACTTCCCGTGTGCCGGTCGATCCGGGGTCGGGCCGGGCCATCAGGTGAGTTCTCCCGTCGGGATGGACCGCACCGGGCCACTCTCGATGCGCATGACGAGCCGCTCGTCGGGGTCGGGGCACGCGACCTCGCAGTCGTTCGCGAGCCAGTCACCGCCCGTGAGGGCGCGCTGCTTGGCGGGCAGGAGGGGCAGCACCGCGGCGAGGGCGTAGAGGCAGAAGTGGCCACCCGGCGGCATCCTCAGCTGGCTGGATCGGGTCACGGTGAACTCGTCGCCGACGCTCAGCCCGCACACCGAACGACCTTCGATGCGGTCGACCACCACTCGTAGGTCGGCCAGCACGGTCACGTCGTCGGTGTCGGGTCGATCGCTCATGGGTCCAGTCTGCCGCGAGACAGGGCGTCCGGGGGGCCGGGCCGGCGGGCGTGGGTGCCGGGCGGCCACCGGTCCGGCTACGGTCGGAACGTGTGGCAAACAGGCTCGCCGTTCGCAGCGGGCTCAACGACGTTCTTCACAGCCAGCCGTCTCCAGCGAGGAGTCATCTGCATCATGACCACCTTCGTGCTGATCAGGTCGCGGCCCGCCGTCGATGGGCTTTCGCTCGGCATCGGTCCAGGGCTGACCAGCGAGGGCCCGGTTGTGTCACACATGAGGATGGGCCTGTGAAACGGCTTTCGCGAGAGAACCTTCCGCTTACTCGACGCGGTGTTCGGCTCCCGCCCGACGCCGGGCTCGCGGAATCCGTGGGAATCGTGCACTTCGGTATCGGTGCCTTCCACCGCGCCCACCAGGCCGTCTTCACCGAGGATGCCGCTGTCACGGCCGACGAACCCGGTTGGGGCATCTGCGGAGTCACGCAACGCTCGAGCAAGGTGGTCGAGCAGCTGCGACCCCAGGAGGGCCTCTACACCGTGCTCGAACGCGGGCAGCGTGAGGTAACGGCCAGAGTCGTCGGGCAGGTGCGCGAGGTGCTCTTCGCGGCCGAGGAGGGCGAGCGACTGCTCCACCTGATCGCCGACCCCGCAACGCGCGTCGTGACTCTCACGGTCACCGAGAAGGGCTATCGGCGCGATCGGCACGGCTGCCTTGACGTGGGCGACGAGGTCATCGCTCGCGACCTCGCCGTCCCCGGCCGTGGGCAGGCCGGGAGCCGCAGTGTCGTGGGCCAGCTGGTGCGGGGCCTGCAGGCGCGCGAGAACGCCGAGGCCGGGCCCGTGACCGTGCTCTCGCGCGACAACCTCACCGAGAACGGGCAGGTGGTGCAGGGCTTGCTCGCCGACTTCTGCCAGGCTCTGCCTCCTCGCGAAGGGGAGCAGACCGCCACGTGGATCGCGGAGCACGTCAGCTGCCCCTCCTCCATGGTCGACCGCATCGTGCCCGCCACCACCAGTCGTGACCGTGCCGAGGCCACGGCACTGCTGGGGGTGCGGGACGAGGCCCTCGTCGTGGCAGAACCCTTCCGGCAGTGGGTCATCGAGGACCGCTTCGCTGCCGGGCGCCCGGCGTGGGAGCGAGCCGGTGCGACGCTCGTCGATGACGTCGTGCCTTACGAGCGGCTCAAGCTGCGCGTGCTCAACGGCACCCACTCGATGGTGGCCTACCTCGGGGCCCTCGCGGGTTACGAGACCATCGCCCAGTCGGTGGACGACCCCGACCTGCGCTCGAAGGCGCTGAGGCTCGTGGTCGACGATGTCGTGCCGACGCTCCAGACGCCGAACGGGGTCGACGTGGTGGCGTACGCCGAGCAGGTGCTCGACCGGTTCGCCAACCCGGCGCTGGGGCATCGCACGACCCAGGTCGCCATGGACGGCTCACAGAAGCTCCCGATCCGTCTGCTCGGGACCGCGCGCGACCGGCTGGCCACCGGGGCCGTTCCCGAGTCGGTCGCCCTGGCGGTGGCCGCCTGGATGGCCTACGTCGCCCAGGGTCACGACGTCAACGGTCGACCCCTCCCACTCGATGACCCCTTGGCCGAACGCCTGCGGCAGACGGTGGCGGAAGCGCCAGGCGACCCGCGGTCGATCGTCGACGCGCTGCTTGGGGTCACCGAGGTCTTCGGCACCGACCTCATCGACAGCGCGGCCTTCAGGGAGGCGATCACCACCTCGCTCGGGGAGCTGATCTGACGTGGCGCGCCGACCTGGCACGCCGGCGTCCCTCTGCAACGATGAGCAGGCTGGTCGTCCGGTGAACCCCGGACGACCATGAAACCCCGGACGACCAAGAACCCCGGAGGACCGGAAGGCACCCTCATGAGAATCAGCACCGCCGACGTCGTCGTGACCAGCCCCGACCGAAACTTCGTCACCCTCAAGATCACCACCGACGACGGACTCACGGGACTGGGCGACGCGACGCTGAACGGGCGCGAGCTGGCCGTCGCGGCCTACCTCAGCGAACACGTCGTACCGCTGATCATCGACCGAGACCCGCACCGCATCGAGGACACCTGGCAGTTTCTCTACCGCAGCGCCTACTGGCGCCGAGGGCCGGTCACGATGGCCGCCATCGCAGCGGTCGACATGGCCCTGTGGGACATCAAGGGAAAGGCCGCCGGCCTGCCGGTCTACCAGCTGCTCGGCGGCGCGTCGCGCACAGGCATCCGGGCGTACGGTCACGCCAGCGGTCTCGACCTCGACTCGCTCTTCGACTCGATCCGGATGCACCAGGGCCTCGGCTACCGGGCCATCAGGGTGCAGACGGCGGTTCCGGGCCTCAAAGCGGTGTACGGCGTGGCGGCGTCGGCGGGGACGGGGAAGCGCTACGACTACGAACCGGCCCGGCGCCAAGCCCTACCGGCCGAAGAGGACTGGGACACCGCCGCCTACCTGCGCCACCTGCCGACCGTGTTCGACGCGGTGCGAGCCGAGTTCGGGCCCGAGCTCACCCTGCTGCACGACGGTCACCACCGGATGACGCCGAACCAGGCGGCTCAGCTCGGCAAGGCCCTGGAGCCCCATGACCTCTTCTGGCTGGAGGATTGCACCCCCGCCGAGAACCAGGAGGGGCTGCGCCGGGTGCGTTCGCAGACCACCACGCCGCTGGCGATCGGCGAGGTCTTCAACACGGCGTTCGACTACCAGACCCTGATCACCGAACAGCTCATCGACTACGTGCGTTCGGCGGTCACCCACACGGGTGGCCTGACCCCGATGAAGAAGCTGATGGACTTCGCGGCGATGTACCAGATCAAGTCGGGCATCCACGGCCCCACTGACATCTCGCCGGTCGGCATGGCGGCGGCGCTGCACCTCGACCTTGCGATCCACAACTTCGGCATCCAGGAGTACATGCCACACGGTGAGCTGACGAACGAGGTCTTCCAGCAGGGCTTCACCTTCACCGACGGTTACTTGCACCCGGGTGAGCAGCCCGGCCTCGGGGTCGAGCTCGATGAAAATGCCGCGGCCCGCTTCCCGTACGAACGGGCCTACCTCCCCTTCAACCGACTTCTCGACGGAACGGTGCACGACTGGTGAACGAGACGACCCCCATCGAGAACGAACCTGCCCGCACGGCCGGCGAGGAGTCTCCAGTCGGTCGGGCTGGTCGAGCGGTGGTCACGGCCCACCCGGGGTTCGTGGTGGCGCCGGTGCAGCGACGCATCTTCGGGTCGTTCGTCGAGCACCTGGGCCGGTGCGTCTACGAGGGCATCTACGAGCCCGGGCACCCGACGGCCGACGAGCGTGGGTTCCGCGGTGACGTTCTCGAGCTCGTCAAAGAGCTCGGCGTCACCGTCGTTCGCTACCCGGGGGGAAACTTCGTCTCGGGATTCCGCTGGGAGGACTCCGTCGGTGCACCAGAGCACCGGCCCGCCCGGCTCGATGCGGCCTGGAAGTCCACGGAGACCAACCAGTTCGGTCTGCATGAGTTCATGGCGTGG
>JBBSTU010000276.1:0-4041 GCA_038235595.1 Actinomycetales bacterium
ACGGGGGCACGTCGACCGACGCGCCGGTCGCGGTCGCCACTGAGCTCGTCGTGCACGTGGTCGGGCAGGTGGTGCGTCCGGGTCTGGTGCGCCTTCGACCGGGTGCCCGGGTGGCAGACGCCATCGCCGCCGCCGGGGGTGCACGCCCTGGCGCCGACCTCACGGCCCTCAACCTGGCCCGCCTGGTCGTCGACGGCGAACAGGTTCACGTGCCCAAGCCCGGAGAGATGCCGAGTGCGCCGCCCCTCGTGCCGTCGAACCCGGCCGGGGAAGCCGGCGTGGGCTCGGGCGCCCCAGCGGCCGTGGACCTCAACACGGCGGATGCCGCTGCTCTCGACACGCTTCCCGGCGTCGGCCCGGTGCTGGCGCAGCGCATCATCGACTGGCGCACAGAGCACCGTCGCTTCAGCTCGGTCGACGAGCTCGGGGAGGTGAGCGGTATCGGCGACAAGCTGATGTCGCAGCTGCGCCCACGGGTGCGCGTGTGAGCAGGGGCAGCCAGCTCGGTGCCGAGACCCGTCGTCTCGACCTGCGGCTGCTCGTGCCGGTCGTCGTGACGTGGCCCGTCATCGCCTTCTGGGCGCTGCTGAGCACGCCCGTGGGCGTCGGTACCGCCGCGGTCCTCGCGCTGTCGGGAAGTGTGGGTCTGCTCGGTCACGCTCGCCGGCGCGCTGACGGGCGTCGGCAGCGACTCGTGGCCCTCACCCTGGCCTGCCTCGCCCTGCTGCTCGTCGCCGCGGCCGGGCAGCTGGCCCTACGAACCGTCGGGCCGCTCGACGAGCTGGCGCAGCAGCGAGCGGTGGTGCGGGTGCACGCGACCCTGGCCACCGAGCCCCGGGCGATCGGGGGAGGGTCGGTCGACCAGCAGGGAGCCCGGCGGCTCGTCGTGGTCGAGATCACCGTGCGTCAGGTGCTCGCCCGGGGAAACGTCACGCAGGTCGCAACCTCGCTGCTCGTGATCGGCGGACCCGACTGGGCCGACCTGGGGTGGCGAGACGAGATCGAGGCCGTGCTGCGCCTTGCGCCGGCCGACGCGGGCGACCGGGTGGCCGCCGTGGCGACTCCCAAAGGACGACCGCACCTGCTCGGCTCGCCGGGAGGGGTGTTCGCGGCCGCCGACTTCGTGCGGGCTCGATTCCGAGCGGCGACCGACGGGCTCCCCAGCGACGCCCGCGGCCTGGTGCCCGCGCTCGTCATCGGCGACACGACCCGCACGCCTGATGACCTCACCACGGCGATGCTCGGCACCGGCATGAGCCACCTGAGCGCGGTGTCGGGCAGCAATGTGACCTTGGTGCTGCTCGCGGCGGTCGGGGTGGCCGGTCTGCTGGGCGTGCGCCGCCGCTGGCGACCGTGGGTGGCGGGCGCGGCCCTGGTCGGCTTCGTCGTGCTGGCGCGGCCCGAGCCGAGCGTCATCCGGGCTGCGGTGATGGGAGCCATCGGGTTGCTCGCCGTGTCAACCTCCCGTCGTCAGGTGGGTGTGCCCGCCCTGTCGGGGGCCGTCATCGGGCTGCTCTGCTGGGACCCTTGGCTGGCGCGGTCGTACGGGTTCGCGCTCTCGGCGGTGGCGACGCTGGGGCTGCTGCTCTTCGCCCAGCCCTGGGGCCGGGCGCTGGGGCGGTTGCTGCCTCGCCGTTGGCAGAGTCTGGGCCCGGTGCTGGCCGTACCGGTAGCCGCCCAGGTGGTGTGTGCACCGATCGTCGTGCCGTTGCAGGGAACCGTGTCACTCATCGCCGTCGTGGCGAACCTGCTCGCCGCGCCGTTGGTCGCCCCCACGACGATCGTGGGCATCGCGGTGGCGCTGCTCTCGGTGGGGTGGGTGGGAGGCGCCTCGATGCTCGCCTGGGTGGCGGCGCTACCGGCCCTCGGCATCGCCTGGGTGGCCCGAGCGTGCGCCGGCGTGCCGATGGGCAGCATCGCGTGGGGCGACTCCGCCGCTGCCGCAGTGGCGCTCACGGTCGTCACTGTGCTCGTGGTGCTGGCGGCCCCCTGGCTGTGGTGGCGCACCCGGTTGCAACCGCTGCTCGTCGTGGCGCTCGCCCTCGGCGCCACCGCCTTCTCTGTTCCCACCGCCGCGGTGTCGTGGCCGCCGCCGGGCTGGCTCATGGTTGCCTGCGACGTGGGCCAGGGTGACGGTCTGGTGGTCAACACCGGCCGCGGGCACGCGGTCGTGGTCGACGCAGGGCCCGACGCGAAGGCGATGAACGGGTGCCTCGAGCGTCTCGGGGTGAGCGCCGTCGACCTCGTGGTGCTCACCCATTTCCACGCCGACCACGTTCGCGGCCTCGACGGGGTGCTGCGAGGCCGTGCGGTTGCCCAGATTCGCGTCTCACCGGTTCGTGAGCCCAGCCCCGAGGCTGACCGGGTGGCACGGCTGGCCGGTGCGGCTGGGGTGCCGGTGCACGAGCTGAGGGCGGGCGACGACCTTCGGGTGTCTGGGGTCACGGCCCACGTCTGGTGGCCGGCCCGCGAGATCGAGGCGGGCTCCGTGCCCAACAACGGGTCCGTCGTGATGAGCCTGCACGTGGCCGGGGTCGGCATCCTGTTCGCCGGCGACATGGAGCGAGAGGCGGCCGGAGAGGTGGTGCGCGCCGCGGCCCGCGACCCGGCGCAGTGGGCAGGGATCGACGTGGTCAAGGTGGCCCACCACGGTTCGAGCAACCGTGACGACCGCACCCTCGATGGCGTCCGGGGGCGGCTCGCCCTGATCAGCGTCGGCGCCGACAACGACTACGGCCATCCGTCACCGGCGACCCTGAACGCACTGCACGACAGAGGGTTCGAGATTCATCGCACCGACATCGAGGGTGACCTCGCCGTGGTCGGCGACGGCGACGGCCGCCCGCCTCGGGTCGTGGCCCGATGAGGCGGCACGCGGGCCAACGACACGGTGACGACACCACGGTTGACGGCAGCACGGTTGACGACACCACGGTTGACGGCCGTACGGTGTGGAAGAGCCGCTCAGGTGAGCACCTGGATGGTCAGGCCCGTCGGGTCCGCGGCGTAGGCGATGCGCACGCCGGACGTGCGGGCCGTGTCGATCGCGGTGAGAACGCTTTCGGTGACGAGCTCACCCGGGGCGAGCACTGGCACGCCGGGCGGGTACGGGGCGATCAGCTCGGCGCTCACCCGGCCGAGAGCGGCGGCCAGGGGCACAACCTCTCGGGCGGCGAAGAACGCGTCGCGCGGCGGGCAGGCCACCTCGGGCCGCACCGCCCAGGCCGCTGGTGGCACCCCGTGCCGTGGTGTGCCCCGGCCCGCCTCGACCAGGTCGCTGACGGCGCCCGTGAACGCGGTGAGAACAGCGTCGTCGTCGGCGAGCGTGGCCATCGCCACGATGGTGTCGCGGTCGGCCAGCTCGACCGGCATCCCGCGCTCGATGAGGCCGGCCTCGACGAGGTTGCCGTCGGCTCCTGTTCCGGCGAGCAGCAGCACGAGCTTGACGGGGTCGACGGCCGGGCCGTGCAACACCTCCAGCCCCTCGATGGCCTTCAGGCGCAACCGTGCCCGCGCCACCGCGCCGATGAGTCCGGCCAGCATGACCTCGCCTTCACTCTCGAGCAAGGCGACGGCGGCATCGGTGCTGGCGAGAATGGCGCCAGCGGGGCTCGTCGTGTGGGTGGCCTCGAAAGCGGCCTCAACCCGGGCCGCGTCGAGGCGGCCGTCGCGCCAGAGCACCAGCGCCGCCTGCGACCAGGCGGGCAGCGTCTTGTGGGCGCTGGTCACGAGGGCGTCGGCGCCGAGGGTGATCGCATGCTGCGGCAGGGCCGGGTGGAAGCCGAAGTGGGCGGCCCACGCCGCGTCGACCACGAGCGGGATGTCGTGGGCGTGGGCCATCGCGGCGACCCCGCTCAGGTCACCGACCGTTCCCACGTACGACGGTTCGGTGACGAACACCGCCTTGCAGTCGGGAACCTCGCCCAGTGCCCGCTCCACGTCGGCGGGCCGCACACCGAGCGGCATCCCGGTGCTCGGGTCGAGGGCGGGCGACACCCAGACCGGAACCAGGCCGGCCAGCACGAGCCCGAGCAGCGTCGA
>JBBSTU010000277.1:0-3996 GCA_038235595.1 Actinomycetales bacterium
CGCAGGGCGCGCAGAGCGGCATCGGTGTTCCAGGACTGCGGATGGTCCCAGTCGGGGATCCCGAGACCAGACCGGGGGAGCCGGGGGTCGTCGACCTCTCGATAGAAGTCGTCCAGACGAACGACCGGCCACCCGGTGCGGGAAGCCAGCCGGGCCGCCAGCCGACTCTTGCCCGCCCCACTCGGCCCGGTGAGCAGCACCACGCGGCGGCGTTCACCGATGGGAGCCGTGCCGCGGCATCCGTCTCCGACGTGGTCGGCGCTCTGGCCGGGGCCCGAAGTCTCGGCTGGGTCTCCCGGGCCGTCGGTCACTCAGATGCCCTTGGGGTGCCAGACGGTCTTGGTCTCGAGAAAGGCGCGTAGACGCCCGAGACCGGGATCGGCCGACCAGTCGGGCTCGACGGCGACGTTCCCCTCGATGGTCGGGCGCAGCACCCGTTTGAGGTTGTCAGCCGCGGCCGCCTCGAGCTCACCCCAAGCGAGGTCGCCGACCCCGGCGGCGCCGGTGAGGTCGATGGCGTTCACGTCACGGTGCGAGGCCAGCCACGGTGCGACCTCGGCGGTGCGCGCGGTGATGATGTTCACGACACCCCCGGGCAGGTCGGAGGTCGCGAAGACCTCGCCGAGGGTGACTGCGGGCAACGGCCGGTCTGCCGACGTGAGCACGACTGCGGTGTTGCCCGTCGCGATCACCGGGGCCACGACCGAGACCAGTCCCAGCAGCGAGGAGCCTTGCGGTGCGAGCACGCCCACCACGCCGGTCGGCTCGGGGACCGAGACGTTGAAGAACGGGCCGGCCACCGGGTTGAGGTTGCCCAGCACCTGCGCCACCTTGTCGGTCCACCCCGCGTACCAGACGAGCCGGTCGATGGCGGCCTCCACCGATGCCACCGCACCCCGTGCGGTCAGGCCCTCCGCGGCGGCCACGTCGTCGACGAACTGGCCGCGCCGGCCCTCGAGAATCTCGGCCACCCGGTAGAGCACCTGCCCGCGGTTGTAGGCCGTGGCACCGGCCCAGCCGCGTTGGGCGGACCGAGCCGCCACGACGGCATCCCGGACGTCCTTGCGCGAGCCCATCGAGACGTTGGCCAGAAACTCGCCTGACGCGGACACCACCTCGTACGAGCGGCCCGACTCGCTACGGGGGAAGGAGCCCCCGATGTAGAGCTTGTACGTCTTGCGAACGTCGAGGCGGCTCATCGGGTGGCTCCCGTCGTGGAGGAGGGCGTGCGAGGGCTGGTGGTGACGTAGGCCGCGAGGCCCTGTCGTCCGCCTTCGCGCCCGTAGCCGGACTCCTTGTAGCCGCCGAAGGGCGAGGACGGGTCGAAGCGGTTGAAGGTGTTGGCCCAGACGACGCCCGCCTTGAGCTGGTCGGCCATCCAGAGGATGCGCGAGCCCTTCTCGGTCCACACACCGGCCGACAGCCCGTAGGGCGTGTTGTTGGCCTTGGCGACCGCCTCGGCGGGTGTGCGGAAGGTCAGCACCGACAGCACCGGACCGAAGATCTCCTCGGTCGCGACCCGGTGCGTCTGGGCGACACCGGTGAGCACGGTCGGGGGGAACCAGAAGCCGGTGGCCGGCAGGGAGCACTCGGGGCTCCATCGTTCCGCGCCCTGGGCCACCCCGACGTCAACGAGGCTGGTGATGCGCTCGAGCTGAGCGCGGGAGTTGATGGCACCGAGATCGCTGTTCTTGTCGAGCGGGTCACCGACCCGCAGAGTCTCGAGTCGTCGCTTGAGCTTGGCCACGACCTGGTCGTGAACGTTCTCCTGCACGAGCAGCCGCGACCCTGCGCAGCAGACCTGCCCCTGGTTGAAGAAGATGCCGTTGACGATGCCCTCGATGGCCTGGTCGATAGGAGCGTCGTCGAACACGACGTTGGCCGCCTTGCCGCCCAGCTCGAGCGTGGCGGTCTTCGTCGTGCCGGCGATGGACCGGGCGATCGCCTTGCCGACCTCGGTGGAGCCGGTGAACGCGATCTTGTCGACGTCGGGGTGCTCGACGAGGGCCTGGCCGGTGCGGCCGTCTCCGGTGAGGATGTTGACCACGCCGGCGGGCAGGCCGGCCTGCTGGCAGACCTGCGCGAAGAGCAACGCCGACAGCGGGGTGGTCTCGGCCGGCTTGAGCACCACGGTGTTACCCGTCGCCAGAGCCGGGGCGATCTTCCAGGAGAGCATCAGCAGCGGGAAGTTCCACGGGATCACCTGAGCCACGACGCCGTGGGGTCGAGGGGGCGGCCCGCCCGCCGGTGTGAGACCGGCGTGCTCGAGCTTGTCGGCCCAGCCGGCGTGGTAGAAGAAGTGGGCCGCCGCGACCGGAACGTCGACGTCGCGGGTCTCCTTGATCGGCTTGCCGTTGTCGAGTGTCTCGAGCACGGCGAACTCACGGGCTCGCTCCTGCAGGATGCGCGCGATGCGGAAGAGGTACTTTCCGCGCTCGGCGCCGCTCAGTGCTCCCCACTCGCCGTCGAACGCGCGACGGGCCGCCGCCACCGCCTTGTCAACATCACGAGGCCCTGCTTGGGTCACCTGAGCCAGAACGCTCTCGTCAGCGGGGTTGATCGTGTCGAAGAGCGCCTTGGGCCGGGTGAACGACCCGTCGATGAAGAGCCCGTACGACTTCTCGATCGTGACGACGGCCCGGGACTCGGGGGCCGGGGCGTACTCGAAGGTGGGCATCTGCTCTGCTCTCAGTCGCTTCAACGGTCGGTGTCGTGAGGTCGGCGTGGTCAGGTCGGTGTGGTCAGGTCGGGCAGAGCGGGCTCAGTCGATCGTGACGTAGTCGGGTCCGGAGTAGGCGCCGGTGACGAGCTTCTGTCGTTGCAGCAGAAGGTCGTTCAGCAGGCCGGAGGCGCCGAAACGGAACCAGTCGGGGGAGAGCCAGGCGTCGCCGGCGACCTCACTGACCATGACGAGGTACTTGATGGCGTCTTTGGTGGTGCGGATGCCGCCGGCCGGCTTGACCCCGACCTGCGTGCCGGTGAGCTCGCGCCAGTCGCGCACGGCCTCGAGCATCACCAGGGTCACGGGAAGGGTGGCTGCGGGCGACACCTTGCCCGTGGAGGTCTTGATGAAGTCGCCGCCCGCCAGCATGGCCAGGTGCGCAGCCCGGCGAACGTTGTCGTAGGTGACGAGCTCACCGGTCTCGAGGATCACCTTGAGGTGGGTGTCGCCGCAGGCTGCCTTGACGTCGGCGATCTGGTTGAAGACCGTCAGGTACTCGCCTGACAGGAACGCGCCACGGTCGATGACCATGTCGATCTCGTCGGCGCCGGCCCGCACCGCGTCGCGGGTGTCGGCCAGCTTCACCGCGAGGCTGGCGCGCCCCGACGGAAAGGCAGTCGCCACGGCCGCAACCCGAACCCCGCTGTCACCGAGCGCTTCCTTGGCCGTTGTCACCATGTCGCCGTACACGCAGATCGCCGCCGGTCGGGGGGTGCTCGGGTCGAGCGGGTCCGGCACCAGGGCCTTGGCGCAGAGGGAGCGCACCTTGCCGACGGTGTCGGCGCCCTCGAGCGTCGTCAGGTCGATCATCCCGATCGCGAGGTCGATGGCCCAGGCCTTGCTCGTCGTCTTGACTGAGCGCGTGCCGAGTGATGCTGCCCGTGCTTCGCAACCCACCTGGTCGACGCCGGGAAGACCGTGCAACCAACCGGTGAGGGCGTGGTTGGTCAGCCGCGACACCCCGAGCACGTCGCGCGCGTGGGCGACGGCGGCAGCGGGGGCGGTCACGGCAGCAGCGGGTGCGGCCGGGCTGGCCAGGCTGGGCGAGGTGGTGCGGACGGTCACGCCGCGAGTGTATCCACCTCGACGGCGCGGACCATCGGGTAAGCCCTCGGCCCGATGCTCCGGACCTTGGCTTCGTCTGAGACAGTCTTGGTCTGAGACAGTCAGGGAATGGGCAGCACGCGAAACGAGGTGTCGGCGCGGTGAGCGGGAGCGACGACCCACAGGGTCACGAACCACAGGGTCACGAACCACAGGGTCACGAACCACAG